>CAYYIW010000009.1:22659-35740 GCA_964472085.1 uncultured Rikenellaceae bacterium
AACACATCACTGGTCGAAATTGAAGGAAAGATGAAGGTCATGTCCAATATCAGCGACTGGTCCGAATTCACCTTCAGCGGTAATATGACGGGCTTTAAAGGTATGCAGTCTGATGTACGCAAGACCTTCATTGTTCATGGCAGCATTACTGCCGATAATGAGAGCCTTGGAGTTACAAATATTCCTACTCCCTTCGGGGGACTGCAGATCACATACGATATTCAGCATGCACGTCTCACCGGTTACCTGGATATTAATAAACAGATAGGTGCACTCAGTATGAAAGGAGCAGCCAACTTCCTGGTTGATGCCTCGGGATGGTATTTCCTTCTGGGAGGACACCTGATAACCCCCGGGCTGGGTGAAATGGCTGCAGGGATGCTGATAGGCGATTATCACCAGATGGCTCCGGATGTGGTACAGACCCTTATGCAGTTTGCCTATGATAAGACAATACCATCCTCCTTCCAGAATGGTATATCAGGCTTCTTCCTCACCGGGCAGAAGAATGTGCCTGTAATCAATATCCCCGATTTTGAGATCGACCTGGGAATACTTAATGCAAGACTCGGGTTATCGGCCGGACTGGACGGGCGAATCTGGATGGGATTTGACGGCAGTGGTACGGAACTTGGCATAGGTGCTATGGCCTTTGCACATGCCTGGTTCAGTGCCTCATCCATAACATGTACAAAACTGAGTGCTGAGGCACGGGCTGAACTTGGTGCAAAGGGTATCTACCAGTCTAACACCGGGACGTTCACACTACAGGGTTGCGGGAGCTTCACCATCTCAGGCTCGGCAAGTCAGTGCATCCCTACACCCTGCCTTGACGGTATTTGTTGTGAAGGTTGTGTGGGAGGAGGTGTCAGCAAGGGAATAAAAGTGGATCTGACCTTTGACTCAAAAGGAAATACAAGCCTCGATTTCGGATTTGGTAACTGCAGCGGGCAGTCAACTATGTCGGGTAACTGGTAATTTTTGAACTGTAAAAACTGGTAAAATGCAAAAGATATCATCCTATCACATTATTCTTTCAGCACTGTTCGCCCTGTTTATCACAACCACGGCAGGTGCACAGGAGAGAAAGCCTGTAGCTGTAAGCACCACAAATGGCATATGGGTATACCTTGGAGATGAGATACCAAAGGATTTCCGGTATGAGGTATACAGGAAGACAGGAAGGGAAACGCCTTCTCTTGTGGGTACCATCACATACCAGTCTGATGAAAACGCCTTGAAAAAAAGTGTCACAGAGTATAATACAATGTTTGGCGATCTCGCCAGCCTGGGAGACAGGGATATTGCACGGATAAGGGCCTTTGCGGAGAAAAACACTAAAGATGATACTATTGCCATGAATAACCTGCCTGTAATGCACCTGTCCTTCGGTACAGCATTCCTCGATAACGATGTCAAACCCGGAACAGCTTACCAGTACTTTGTAAGGAAAGTGACCGGTAAAGGCAACCAGGAGTGGCAGAGGGAAAGTAACACTATTACATTTCCTGCAAAGACGGATATTATGAAACCTGTATTCAGTAACAAGGAAGAATCGCGTAGTTCTGTCCTGTTGCGCTGGTATGTACCCGAACAAAAAAGCCTGAACACTTTTATGGTCTACAGGCGGGTATTCGGTCAGGACGATTTTGTTAAGCTGAACGCAATAAAGGGGTACAATTCTTCAAAGGACACCATCTATCTCATTGCTATCGACACTACGGTGCAGGTGCCGGGATTCTACCAGTATTACCTGGTACCGCTCGATATATATGGTAACAGGGGACAGGTATCAGATACAGTCGGAGCGGGCACTATGTCGAACGGTTATAATCCTGTTCCTGATTATTTTCACGCAGAAGGACTTGAAAAGAATCACCAGGTACAGATAAGGTGGAGGTTCAGGGACATGAAATATCTCAGAGGTATTGAGATATTCCGCAGCGAATCATTTGATAATGGGTTTAACAGGGTGGCCATTCTGCCGGCCGGCGATACTTCCTTTACCGATATTGTTCCTGTTGCCAACCAGGACTACTGGTATTACCTGGTCATCGACGGACCCGGCACAAAGAGCCTGCCAACAGCAAAGATATCGGTCATGTTCAGGAGTAAAGGAGAAAAACCTTTGCCACCTTCAGAGACCGGGGCTGAAAGCGTAAGGGGAGGTGTAAAGATCTTTTGGACCTATAATGAGCCTTATGCAAAAGGATTTTACGTATACAGATACGACTATAACAGGTCTGAATACATGCAGGTATCGTCTCTTCTGCCGGCAGGAAAGGATGTTTACAGCTATGTAGATTCAATAAATCCTGCGATGGGAGCCGATATACAACGTTACGCGGTAAAGGCAGTCAATGATCTCGACCAGATGAGCGACCTGTCTGAACCGGCAAGTGCCGCCCCCGGGATAAAAGCTCCGGTCAGGCCCCCTATGAATCCCAGGATCAGCAGGACAGAGAATGGCATAATACTGATATGGGATGATCTGCGTAACACGGAGCCTGCATTAATGGGGTATAAGGTTTACAGGAAACAGGGTAATGATAAAGGCTATAAGATGATGCCCAATGATACATTAAGGAATGATAAGAATTACTACATAGATACGACACTTGTAGCCGGTACCGATTATGTATATGTCGTCAAAGCCGTTGATTATTATGGTAATGAAAGTCCTGACAGTAAACCTGTATCTTATGATATTGCATCTGTTACTCCTGTCCCTCCCGTCATAACCAGAGCAGTAAGTACTTCCGATGGGATAATGATAAGCTGGGGCCAGGTTACGGATACGCATATAGCTTCTGTGAAGGTTTACCGTATTCAGCCAGGTGGTGAAAAACAGGTCATAGCCACCGTACCCGCAGATACAGATCAGTACCTCGATAAGACAGCTGAAAGCGGGCAACTTTATTCGTATATGGTCTCAGTTGTTACGGCTGATAACAATGAATCAGCCGGTAGCAGGGAAGTAACGGTAAGAAGATAAAGAGATCAGTTTGTAAGTTTCCTCACAATGAACTCTCCCAGCTGTTGACCCCTGTATGCACTGGTATCGGCAGTGAATCTGTAGTGTATACCTCCGTATACACGGCTTATTGATACCTCAGCTGCAGCCTCCTTAAAAGATTTGAAATGTCTCTGCATGCCTATGTATCTCATATCTGTTGTATCGAGAAAAGCAAAATTCTTACCAAACAGTGATGTCAGCATTGTAGAAGCAGCTGCCGATATAGTGCTGTGTGCACTGGTATATTCAGGAAAGGCAGGTGTTTGCAGGTAAGGCAACCAGTCGGGATCCAAGGCCTCGTTTATGACTGTTACCGGGCGTATAAAGCTGCTGCGGTATTTCTCATCCCATGACGATATAAAGGCATCATAAAGAGCTATTGATGTCAGGGCATAGGCTTCTGCTGTTTTTACTTCATCGGCTTCCGACATCCTCGATGCAATGCAGCAGATACCCATCCAGTGCCCACCTGGTGTTATCTTCTTATTGCCGAACATCATATGACCCATATGTTCGGTCACAAAGGGATTGTCGTCCCAGTACCGTGCAATATCTTTCTGCTCATCTGTAAGGTTTTTATTTAACCTGTAGACTTCCATCAGACCTTTATAATATATACTACCGGTATCGAGACTGAAGACAGGCGGAGATAAAGGTCTGAACTGAGATGCGGAATCCATTATCATAGGCCTCATTGTATTCCAGCACCATTCTACTCCATCGAGGTAGTCCGGGGGAGTAGGCCTCCATTTTCCCGGATCATTACTGCCAAGGTACTTCTCTTTCCCCCGCGACTGTACATATCCATCCATATTGGCTCTTCTGAGTATTACAGATGCAACGCTGTCACCAAAATCCACCGACCTTTTGAATGTTTCTCTGTTTAGGGTATTCCGGAACCTGTCATAGACAGTCTCCTCATAATGGGTGAGAGAGTCGGTGGAAAACACCTTTACGTTTCTTACCACATTAAAAAAAGCCCCGGCCGAAGCCAGCGTATAATCATATGTTAAGTCTTTCTGTGGCCAGGGCATCGGGTCAAAGCCATTCAGACGTTCAGTTAATGAAGCATAACCTTCCCTGTTGAACCTGATTGCCTCGTAAGCTGCCAGGGAAGCATATACATAAAGCCTGCTGGCTACCGGAGGAGTGAATACATCATATATAATTATCTGTGTCAGCTTATCCTGATTGTTATGAAGCATCTCTGTGGCAGGTACCTGTTTTTTATTCACATTGCTGCACCCTGCAGTCAACACTGACAGAATAAGTATTTTTACAGGAAATAAAAGATGTTTTGATATCATGTAAGTTAGGGTATGTTGTAGGAAATAATATTATTTTCTGATCTGAGTGAAAATATTTTAAGAGGGCCCCTGTTGCTGGCAGCTGCTACCAGGTACCTGCCACCGGCACCTCTTAGCTTAACAAGGGATCTTCCGTTACCAGGCAGGTAAATGCCGCTTTCGGCTATTGTCAGCGGGCTGAATCCGCCATGACCGTTGCCCAGCATAACAAGGCCATTGAGAGCATCATAGCGGCCTGTCATCACCTCTGTGCTGAAGTCGTTAGTGTTGACAAGTATATCAAGATTACCATCTATGTTGAAGTCATCGGCTATTATGCCATTGAGGGCAGAGAACTGGGCCTGTGATGGTAATGGTATCATGGTGAACCTGTTATGCCCATCGTTCCTTATATATGACGATCGAAGATCGTTGGCTTTCAATACCAATGCTTTTTCACGTTGCTCTTCTGAGAAAAGATTATCAATTGTAGCGTCAGCAAATGATCTGTAGTTCTGGAACTTTGACCGCATCTGTATCATCTCCCTGATTATATCGTCCCGTCCCATCGAAGGGTAGCTTTTCTTTTCCATGTCCGTCTGACTTGTAATGACATAAACTGATGTGAAGGCATCATAACTGCCATTATTGTCAAAATCGCCGGAATAGATTGAAACAGGATATTTATCATCGGCCCGGTAAAAAGAATTAGTGCCGAGGTTACCTGCTATAATATCCACGTCACCATCATTGTCAAAATCGCCTGTAACCAGGCTTGTCCACCACCCTGAATGATTGGCTATTCCTGTTATGGGTGTTATATCCCTGAACCTTCCATGGTCATTCAATAATATTGTAACAGGCATCCATTCGCCTGCTATCACCAGGTCGGGCATGTTATCATTATTGATGTCTGTGAAGAGTGCATCGGTCACCAAACCTTTATTAACCAGATCAGGAGCCACTTCACCGGTAACATCTGTAAAGATTATTTTTCCGTTGCCCGAGTCATTCCTGTATATAAAACTGGAAACAGGTCTGGGGTAGTTCCATGGCATGACCCTGCCTGCAATAAAAAGGTCCAGGTCGCCATCCCCGTCATAATCGACAGTCCTTACACATGCTTTACTGGTAAGGTTGACCGGTAAGGCATTCCTGTCTTCAGTGAAATTTCCTTTGCCGTCGTTCACATAGAAATGATCACTGTATGCCTCAGAACCCGGATTGTTTTCATAACCACCGGAAGCAATATACAGGTCCTGGTCATCATCACCATCAGCATCAAACAGGACTATGCCTGCATCATCCCGTTTTTTGGAAGTCAATGCAGCCCTGTCAAGCAATGATCTCCGAAGGAAGCTCCCATCCTTTTTCTGCAGGAAGATCTGTGCACTGTTATGAGAAGAACCACCAATGATAAGATCTTCATACCCGTTATTGTCAATATCGCCGGTTGCCATGTAAGGTCCCGACTCGGATAGTTTATGGGGCAGGAGCTTCTGTATGTTGAAATCGACAAAATCAGCTTCAGTATCGATATAAGAGATATTTACGCCGGAAGTCACATCACTGAACAGGCTGTTAATCCTGCTGGCTAAAGGAATTCGGGGCTTATGACCTGGGAAAGTGTCTGGTCCCATTGTCAGTATCATATCAGCTTCGATGTTCTTTAATTTTTCCTGGTTACCGTTTTCCCAGGTTATTACAAGTGAATCAATGACACTGCTCTTCCCGAGTCCGAAATGAATAATATCACCTGATGTGGAGAGATAGCCCCTGTAGGGTGAGTTTTCCCTGACCTGCTGTTTCCCGTTGTCGTAATATATTCTTGCTGTAGCTCCCGGTCCACCACAATTATGTGGCTCTCCTGTAAGGCCGATCTCAAGGTAATGTGCTTCTCCCGGGTTGATTTCCCTCTGGTTATTCCTGTATACCAGAGCTTCATCATTTATGTTGTTAATGACAAGATCGAGATCACCGTCATTATCGAGATCGGCATATGCAGCTCCGTTTGAAAAGGTAGGAAGAGGAAGTCCCCATTCTGATGACATATCGGTGAAGGTCATGTCACCATTATTCCTGAAAAGGTAATTATGGATCTTCACCTCCGGAATCTGGCTGATCAGATCAGATTTTGATGTTGTATTCCAGGCCTTCATCCTGTACATACCAAAGTCATGATCTGTTATGTCTTTGGGGAATCCGTTGGCTATGAAAAGATCATTCCACCCATCGTTGTCGAAGTCAGCCAGCAGGGGTGTCCAGCTCCAGTCGGTTGCCTCTATACCTGAGAAATATGCTGTTTCACTGAATACCGGGATCCCTGTTGTATCGTGAATGCCCTGGTTGATCTGCAGGGTATTGCGTGTGTACTGGTAACCGTAACCGAATCGTTCGGTGTTCTGGTAAAACTGGTAGCTGGCCGGGCTTAACATCATCTTTTTCCGGAAGTTATCTTCAGGATTCATATCAAGGGTAATGAAATCGATAAGACCGTCGTTGTTGATGTCGGCTGCATCATTGCCCATAGCACTGTTGGATGTATGTTTAAAACAGTCTGAGATCATGTTGGTGAAGGTACCGTTCCTGTTGTTGATCCACAGCAGGTCGTTGGAAATATAGTCGTTGCTGACATAAATATCGGGCCAGCCGTCGTTGTTGACATCCGTTATGGTAGCCTGTTTGCCATACCCTTCGATTGATACTCCGGCCTGTAAGGATACATCAGTAAAGACAGGATGGCCCAGGAGACTGTCGTAGTCATTCCTGTAAAGCTTTCCTGCACAGGAATTTGATCTGTCATTTCGAATCCTGTGAAAGATGTAAGGTGAATTACGGTCATTTATTTCGTTGACAGTCAGGTATACATCCTGGTCCCCGTCATTGTCATAGTCGAAAAAAGCTGCCTGTGTGGTATGAGAATCGTCATCAAGGCCATATTCAGCAGCCATATCGGTAAAATGCGGGATATTATCATCATCATTGCCCTGGTTCATATAGAGGATATTCTTCCTCTTTTCAGGATCACTGCTTATGGTGGCTGAAATATAAATATCCTTTCTCCCGTCGTTATTTATGTCGATAACAGCCACACCTCTGCACCATTTACCCTCTCCCCCGGTACCTGATTTATCTGTCACATCGCTGAACCGGAAGTTACCCCTGTTAATATACAGCCTGCAGGGTACCATGTTGCCAGTAAAAATGATATCGGCCAGTCCGTCATTATTCAGGTCTGAAATGCCAACACCTCCACCGTTATAGATGTTTCCGTTATCGAGTTGGTTGACAGAGTCATTCTCTATGATACGGTTAATAAAGTATATCCCTGAATGGGAGGATCGAATTTGCTCAAAGTGTGGTTTATGGCTGTTACATGATGCTGAAATAAGGCCTATAATGATATAAATCCCTGTTCTCAGGTGTTTCTTAAGTGAGAATTTTAGCATAATGTGTCAGTAGAATAGTTTATTAAAGCAGCCTACGCATGTTGGCTAATAAAATAAACAACCGGATAACATGTTGGTTCAATTGCGGAGGTCAGTATTTTCTGCTCTCCATCTCCCTCTCTCCTTCGTTCTCCAAATATCTACTGCCTACTATCTACTACCTGCTACTTACTGCCTGCTGCCTCAGATACCCCGCCAGTTTCTCCAAAACTTCCGCATCCACTTTTATCTGCTGCTGTGCCTCATCCCAGTTACGCTGCTCTATTGCCTCGCGGATGCCGGGCAATGTCTTCACTCCATACCCGGTATAGTAGCCCGGTGCATACAGGATGTTCCTGTACCATGGTCTTCGTGGCAGCCCGTCACCGGCCAGCAACTCCTGTTCTCCCCTGTAAAGCAGTCTGTTGAATCCAGCAGGAGCGTTTCCCGACTCCAGGTTATCCTTAAATTGCCTTTCAAGGTTGTCAACACTTCCATTTAATTTCTGAAGGGCATTCTGCAGGGGTGCGAAATCGAGAAATGGCACTTCCTTCTTTACCTTTGGTTCGATATATCCTTTCGTGGGATCATCACCTGCAGCATAGCTACCTGTATTGATCAACATATTCTCCACCAGGGTGTTTTCACGGCTACTCTCCAGCAGGTTCATAACCTGCTCTGAATAATCCGATGCGGTTTTATAAAGGTTTGAATAGTCGAAAGGCAGTATATCAGCACCTGCCATCCTCAGCACTGCATGACCGATTGTTTTGGCCAGTGTAGCGCAGTATACGAATCCCGGATCGATGAACCGTGTATACAAGTCATAGGAATCGTATATCGAATGGTAGGCGCCGGACCCGTCTTCACCACCGTAGCCCAGGTTGAGTGATGGTATACCTGCATGCTGGACGAATGACGAATAATCGGAACCTGATCCCAGGGCGCCCATCTCCATTTTCTTCCTGTTCAGTATCTCTTCTTTTTGTTTTGATGTGCGTGCATTGATGGCATCGTGAGCCCTCCTTCTGTCAAAAACACTTACACCTGTCTGGGGATCAACAACCTGTTTTGATATCTCATCCACCAGTGTCTCCAGTGTCGGTGATCCCTGTGCAAACAGGAAGCCCCTGCCATTGGCATCGGTGTTGATGTATACCACCGCTTTTTCCTGCAACTCCTTAAGGTGTTCCTCCACCCATTCCGTTGATCCAAGCAGTCCTGGTTCCTCACCGTCCCATGCGCAATATATTATTGTTCTGTCAGGCCTCCATCCCTTCTTCAACATCAGTCCTATCGATCTGGCTTCCTCTAGCAATGTAGCCTGACCGCTTATCGGGTCACCTGCCCCGTTAACCCAGGCATCTTCGTGGTTACCTCTTAGCACCCATTCATCCGGATATTTTGCCCCTTCGATCTTTGCAATAACATCATAGCACGGCACCAGGTCCCAGTTGAATTCAAGCTTGAGATGCACAGTAGCCTTACCCGGACCAAAATGATATGCAAAAGGCAGGCCGCCATGCCAGCTCACCGGAACAACAGGTCCGTCGAGTGCTTTGAGCAGTGGTGCGGCATCGTGGTAGCTGATAGGAAGGACAGGTATCTTAAGCAGACTCGGGGCTTCATTGCGATTAAGCCTTTTTGCATCTTTTGTTGCTCCGATACCGGGTGTCAGCGGGTCGCCCGGGTAATAGCCCGACATATCGACAACGGATCCTCTCTGTACCCCGTATTCATTGCGATATGATCCTTTCGGGTAAATATCACCCTGGAAATACCCGTCATCCTCCGGGTCGCTGTAGATTAAGCAGCCAACAGCCCCGTGTTCCTGAGCCACCTTGGGCTTGATACCTCTCCAGCTGCGACCATAACGGGCAATCACTATATTTCCCTTCACACTGATTCCCATCCTGTCGAGGACCTCGTAATCCTCCGGCAAACCGTAGTTTACATACACCAGTTGAGCCGTTACATCTCCATCAGCGCTATAGGCGTTATATGTAGGCAGCTGACCCTTCTGTCCTGATGTGGCATCCTCCTTAAGTGCAGGTTCCTTCAATACAGCCTTGTATTTCACAGGGGATGTCATCTCCAGTAACCTTGTCTTTGGTGTGGGAAAGAGTACATAAAAAGTCTCAATATCAGCATCCCATCCCCAGCGCCTGAACAGGCTGAGGATATACTGAGTCTTTTCTTTGTCGGCCGGTGAACCTAAACTGTGAGGCTCATCCGACAGTTTCTTATCAAGTTTTCCTATACTGTCGGTACTGATGTTACTGTCGAAGGAAGATTCTGTAGTGAATTCCCCGGCAATGTTATCTTTATAAAAACCTGTGATCTTTTTTGTCTGTGCATAGGTCAGTTGCATGATGAGGATCATCAAAGTGAAGAGAAGGGTCTTTTTCATATAAGTATAATTTTGAAGAGTAAATATATATAAAACAACGATAAGGTGTATTGGTTGTAAGGAGGAAGATGTAAGACATAGGGCGTTGGACGTTGGGGTGTAGGGAGGGTGAAGAAGACAAAAGATAAAAGGCAAAAGTTGAGGAGCAACGCGACGAACCGAGCCGAAGGCGAGCTCGGCGAAGCCAAATCCCCCAATGTCCCTTATTTGCACTGTCATCCTGAATGGAGCGCAGCGGAATGAAGGATCTCCAGGATGGTAGCAGGATTGTTATTACCTGCGGTTTTAGCACGGATTACAAATCCGCGCTAACAGAGAAGGTTATTCGGTAGTAATTTGGCTGTAATTCATTGTTTGAGCGTTCGATCGTTTGATCGTTAGAGCAGTCATTCAATAGTAATTCATAGTAATTGGCAGTAATTAATTTGTGAATTCTTTCTCTGTGGATCTCTGTGTGCTACTCTGTGGTTCTCTGTGTACCCACTAAACTCAATAATTACTAAATTTCTGAATTGAACCTTAAACCCGGAACTTTGAACTTTTATTATATTTGAAGTAAAATATAAAACCATGAGAAAATTACTTCAAAGAGTGTCAGCATCGCTGTTGATTGTGCTGTTATCAGCAGGATATGTTCTTGCCAACGTTTCATTACCGGAGATATTCGGAAGCAACATGGTTCTTCAGCAGAAATCAGAGGTTAGTATATGGGGCTGGGCCAGGACCGGTGAGAAGATCGTCCTTACAGCGGGATGGCTCGATTCGGAACTCAATGCCACTGCCAATACCCAGGGAGAATGGAAAATAGTAGTTAAGACTCCCGCTGCAGGTGGTCCCTATGATATTGACATCAAAGGCTATAATGATATTAAACTGACGGGTGTGATGATCGGTGAGGTCTGGCTCTGTTCGGGACAATCGAACATGGAATGGTCGGCCTCCTCGGGTATTGATAACCAGGCGGAAGAGATACAGGATGCCAACTATCCCGATATCAGGCTTTTTACCGTGTCATCTGAAACAGCTTCATGTCCGCAGCAGCATTTCACAGGTTCATGGCTGAAATGTACACCTGAGACGATGAAGAGCTTCAGCGCCATCGGCTATTTCTTTGCAAGGAAGCTTTACCAGGAGCTGGGTGTTCCCATAGGGGTCATCAACTCGAGCTGGGGAGGTACCCCTGCCGAGTCGTGGATGCCGGCCGGCGTCATTGAGAATAATAAGTTCCTTAAAGAGGCTGCGGCAAAGCAGGTCCCTGTACCCTGGGGCCCGGTTGAGCCGGCAAGGCTCTATAATGCAATGATCCATCCCATGATACCCTTCCGGATAGCCGGTGTACTGTGGTACCAGGGTGAAGCAAACACAATAAATGCATATGCATACAAGGAGCTTCTGGAGAACCTGATAACCAGCTGGAGGGATGGCTGGGGCTATGAGTTTCCTTTCTACTATGCACAGATAGCACCCTATGCATACGGGAATAACTACGATGGTGTTATGGTGCGGGATGCAGAAAGAAGAGCCCTTGAGATACCAAATACAGGAATGGCTGTTTTAAGTGATATCTGCGATACCACCAATATACATCCCCGCGACAAACAGGACGCCGCACTCCGGCTTGCATACATAGCTCTCAGGAATCACTACGGCATGCACCGGTTTGAAGGAACCGGACCTCTTTATAAAAGTATGTTTATTGACAAGAATAAGGCAGTTATCTCGTTCTATAACAGCGAAGGCTTACATGCAAACGGTAAGAAACCTGATTGGTTCGAGATAGCCGGTGCCGATAAGGTGTTCTATCCGGCTGAGGCAAAGATAGAGGGAGAGAAGGTTGTCGTACAGTCGAAAAAGGTGAAGGACCCGGTGGCCGTAAGATATGCATGGAGTAACACCGCCACACCTAACCTTTTCAACGGAGCCAATATGCCGGCTTCGTGCTTCACGACTGAGAAGTAGGGAGAGGGAAGCGTAGAGTGTAGAGCGTAGAGAGAGGAAGAGGAGGACTAAGTATTACTCTGTGGTTTAAATGAGGGTCATTCGATGGTAATTCAGTGGTAATTCAATGGTAATTCATTGCCCTGGACTCCGGAGTTTTGCGCGGGAGGGTAATTCAACTGATCATGGCACTGATTACAAATCCGCGCTAACTTAAAATGACACTCTGTGAAAAACTCTGTGCAACTTTGTGTTACTAAATAACCTTAGACATTAAATATTTATAAATCGTTGAATACTGTATTATGAAAAAAATAATCTTCCTGTTAACAATTATTATTATAAGCGCACACACCTCTGACGCTCAGCTCTTTAAAAAGGTAAAGAGTTTTCTCAGTAGCCAGAACACCGGGCTGACAGAGAAAGATGCTGCTGCGGGGATAAGAGAGGCGCTCGAGAAAGGAACGGATAACAGTGTAAAACTTGTTTCCGTTGTCGACGGGTACTGGGGCAATCCCGAGATCAAGATACCGTTCCCACCGGAAGCAAAAGATATGGAAACAAAGCTCAGGGCCATTGGCCTTGGCAAAAAAGTTGACGAGTTCAACCTGTCCATGAACAGGGCCGCGGAGAAGGCTGCAAATGAGGCAAAGCCGATCTTCATAGCTGCTATAAAGGGGATGACAATTACTGATGCTATCAACATAGTCAGGGGTCCTGACAATGCTGCTACCATGTATCTTCAAAGGACCACTACCCCTGAACTTACAATGAAATTCCAACCTGTCATCAGGGAATCGCTCGAAGCAGTAGATGCCACCAGATACTGGTCCGATCTTATCAATGTTTATAATAAGATTCCATTTGTGAAGAAGATGAATCCCGACCTGGCAGCCTATGTTACGGAGAAGGCCATAGACGGACTGTTTGTCATGATAGCCAAAGAAGAACTTAATATCAGGAAAGATCCTGTGGCCCGGACAACTGAGCTGTTGAGGAAAGT
>CAYYIW010000009.1:35840-39284 GCA_964472085.1 uncultured Rikenellaceae bacterium
ATTCAATGGTAATTCAGTAGTAATTCACAGTAATTAATGGTGATTGAATTTTTAGATCATGGAATCTTTACTATATTAGTTTCCCTCTAATATTTTGTATACCTGAAAAATAAAAACAATGAACAAAACCACGAAATTCTTCTTACTGTTCACTTTAAGTGCTATGATGATAGCATGTAACACAGTTAAAAGCACCACACAAAAAAACAAACATGATGTAAAAAATGTGATCCTGATGATAGGTGACGGTATGGGCTTAGCCAATGTAAGCGCTGCGATGATCGTATCGGAAACTCCATTGAACATACTGAGATGTACTGTCACAGGACTTCAGATGACTTCATCGGCTGATAATTATATCACAGATTCAGGAGCTGCAGGTACAGCTCTTGCAACTGGACATAAGACCAGGAACGGTGCTATAGGCGTGGATACTGCCGGAAACAACCTAAAGTCCATTCTGGAGATTGCCGAGGGAAATGGCCTGGCCACAGGCCTTGTAGCTACATCCTCAATAACCAATGCAACACCGGCAGCTTTTATTGCTCATCAGCTTTCAAGGTATAACTATGAAGGTATAGCAAAGGATTTTCTCAAAACAGATATTGATGTTTTTATCGGAGGCGGCCTCAATAATTTTGCTCGAAGGAAAGATAATATTAATCTTCTCGACAGCCTCCGGGCAAGAGGTTACGGGATTGATACTACCCTGGCAATGATACTGCAGTCGAATGCCACAAAACTGGCTGGCTTTACAGCTCCCAATGATAATCCCTTCAGGCTTAAGGGCAGAGACGATATGCTTCCCGAATCATCAGCAAAGGCCATCGATATTCTTAAAAACAATAAAAAAGGTTTCTTTCTTATGATAGAAGGATCACAGATCGACTGGGCAGGTCATTCAAATATTGCAGATACACTTATTGATGAGACCCTCGATTTTGACAAGGCTGTAGGAACAGCTATCGATTTTGCTGAAAAGGACGGACACACCCTGGTTGTGGTTACTGCCGATCATGAAACAGGCGGTGTTACAATTACTGGCGGCAATCGTGAAGAACATAAGGTTACCCTTGCTTTCTCAACAGGCGGACATACTCCCGTACTGATACCTGTTTATGTTTACGGTCCGGGTGCAGAGAAGTTCACTGGTATATATGATAATACCGACATTTTTAAGAAGATAGCTACAGCCCTGGGACTTGAACCAGGGAAATAGACCTTATTTTTATTCTCTGTGAAGGAAAATATCATCATAGGCCGGGCATTCGACAACATATTTTTACGAATAGGTAAGGTCGATCTCAGGAAAGCAGGTTTGACGGTTGATTCTATTAATTGCCTGGAGAAGTACATTAAGGAATATTCTTATTATAAGTGCATCTACTCCGGTCTTTTCAACAGAGCGATCAATAAGCTGAGAAAGCCTGTGGATGAAAGCACTTTCGTAGATTATGGCGGAGGGACTGGAATTTTGTCACTTTTAGCACTTGAAGCCGGATTTAAGACTGTGATCTATATTGATATACATGAGAGTTCGGTCACAGACAGCAGAATCATTTCCGAAATTGCAGACTTACATGCCGATTACAAGATATGTGGTGATATTCATGACCTTAAAAATATAATAGAAAGTAAGGATATTAATCCTGACATAATCTGTTCGATGGATGTTCTTGAACATATTTATGATCTCGACATTTGGATCAGCACACTTGCCGGTATCAAAAAGAAGTTTTCAGTTCTGTTTATGACTGGTGCGAATGCAAGGAATCCTTACATAGCAGCCGGGATAAGGAAACTTCATTTCGTTGCGGAATACCGGGGATGTGAAAGGAACATTAGAAAGGGTGATGTATATATCGATTGCTCAAACCTTGAAGAAAGAGAAAAGATTATAAAAGCCGGCTTCGCCGTTCTCGATTCCAAACTGATCAGCTGGCTGGCTGAGATGACGAGGGGCCTGAGAAAAGTGGATATTGAACAGTCAGTGAAGAACTACCTGGTGACCGGGCATATAGAGTTAAAAGAACATCTTTCAACGAACACATGCGATCCTTATACCGGCAGCTGGACAGAAAGGCTGATAGAGCCTTCGTACCTGAAAAATATTGCTGAGCGCTATGGAATGAAAATAAGTTTCAGCAATTCCCTTTATTGCTATTCCGGCAGGAAGATGCTGAATGTTGGCAAATTCTTAATGAACATCATTCTCAGGATAGCCGGTAGAGGGAACCTGTTTTTTTCTCCTTCATTGATTGTTGGGATTGAAAAAACAGATAGTTGACAACATCTCAACTGAGAAATTCAGCCAGTTTTTCTGCATTGGTTCTGTTGTTGAAATCTTTCATTAACAAATCATTCCGCTCGCCTATGATGGTATTGGTGAAAGGTACTTTCATCAGCCTGTTTATCTGATCGATCATATCTTTTTTATTTTCAGATACATGGAACATGCCAGGGAAAGGGGTTTTTTCTGCCACCAGCTTATTGACGATACAATGTCTTCCGGAGAACATTGCAATAAGCAGTTTCAGTTTGAAGCCATTGAAAGAAATAGATGGGAGAAGGTTAATATGAGCATCGGTAATAAGCCTGTTCATATGGATGTTGTCTGGATTTGATATTACGGAAATATTCTTATGTTTTGAAGCCCGGGCAATGAGTCGTGAAGATGGATTCTTTCCGGCAATTACACAGGGATAAGGTACAAAGGGGAATACGTCCGTTACCAGGAAGCTTGCCATAGCTTCATTTTCATTTACCGACAGGTCGCCGTGATAGATAATGTAATCCCCAATTCCCGTCTTGCTGCTAATGTCTGTGAATGGGTGGAATGGAGGAAGCATGATGGCATTATCGTATTTGTTCTTATAATAATTTTGGTCTTGACCGGATATAGTCAGCAGATAAGAAGCATTCTCAAGAATCTTTTCCCACGATCTCAGTTTGGATGCTTCGCACATGAAAAACATCTTCCTGATAAGGTTCTTTTCATTATCTGCCAGGGCCTTATAATAAAGGTGCTCAACATTATGGAGGCGGACCAGCATTTTACGGTTTTTCAGTTCCGGATGATCAAGGCAAAATGTTGAGTGCAATCCGTCGAAAAGTATCGGAAGATCATCGGTAAGCAGGTTATTGATAAGGCTTTTTGACCTGCGGCTGGAGACTGTATATGGTACTGTCGACATCTGGGCTGACAGGCCTGTCCGTCTTGGATAATAATTAACAGTATGGCATAAAGACTCCGTCTCAGGGGAATGTTCCCTTCCATATTCGAAGCAATGGAGATGGATTCCGATGCCAATCTCACTAAGTGCCTTGATGCGGTAAAATGTATCTATCATTCCACCATAATCGGGTGGATAAGGTATATTTAAGGTGATGATATGTAGGGAAGAGGATGACAATGTAATAAAGATAAAAGACAAAAGTAAAAAG
>CAYYIW010000009.1:39384-47343 GCA_964472085.1 uncultured Rikenellaceae bacterium
CAAAAGTAAAAAGACAAAAGTAAAAAGACAAATGTCGAAGCGAAGTGAAGATCCTGCCCTGGGGGGATAAAAGGAGAAGATGCGAGGGAGAGATGGGGCGAAGAGAAAGCGTAGAGTCGAAGATACTGACTTGCTAAGCAACGTCAGTACGAAGAGCATAAAGAAAACCGCGGAGCAGTTTCATCAATACTAGCACATGATGCCTATCAGGAAAACAGCGCCGGAGCAGAATGAAAATAGAACGGACGGATCGAATACCGGCGCAACGTAGTCAAAATTAAATTAATATATATCGGATATGATCCTGGGAATCCCTATGCAAGGATTGCAAATCCGCGCTAACCGGGGAATAAAAGGAACATGACCGCACGACCGCAGACAGCATAGCTGCCAGCCTTCACATAGCTACGGCTGACAAGGCATGACAGCACACTCCTTATCCTTTCATCCTGTTACTGATATGATTGACCACGTATTCAGCATCCCTTCCTACTCCGCCCAGGAGCCCGGATGTAAGCCCGTACTGGAAGAGCATACCCATGAAATACAATCATTCAATATCTGATGAGATGCCTCTCCTGTTCGAGGGCCATCCTGCCTGGTCGTATGTTAAGTCAATATCAAACCAGGAATAGTCGGGCCGGAATCCTGTTGACCATACCACGGAGGACACCTTCAGTCTCCGTCCGTCGCCTGTAACCGGTAAGCCTTCTGTTATCGTGGTAATCCTCGGGACCTGTTCCACACCTGCATTTACGAGGTCTATGGCTGACACATTTACCAGGGGTCCGCTTCCTCCTCTTATCTTTTCTTTTGCCTTGCGTCCAAGCGGTGTATCAACTGTGACCACGTTGGTAACAAACCACCAGTACAATCCCCCTGAATATCGGACAACCGGGTCGGGAATATGAAAAGTAGGACGTCCGGAAATAACTGTTTTTCTGCTCCTTGAAAGCTCAAGGGCAATTTCCACCCCTGATGTACCTGCTCCTACGACAAGCACATCACCTGCTGGTAATGAATCAGGATTAATATACTGTGAGGAATGAACCTGGAATATACCAGGATTCAGATCTTTGGCAAACGCAGGTATTTTTGGTACCTGGTTGGTCCCGATAGCAATAATGACGTTTTCACAGCTGAAGATATTTTTCCCTGTTCTTATCTCAAATCCTGCCGCTTGTGCTGAAATTTTATTCACTTTTTCATCATGCAGTATATTAAATCCCGCTTTCAGTGCATATGTTTCCAGGTAATCTGCCACCTCGTCCTTGGTTGGCATTGAATTACGGGCCGAAGGGAATGGATCACCCGGTAAACCACAATACTGGGAAGGAGTAAACAGCTTCAGGCTGTCCCACCTTTTTCTCCATGAGTCGCCGACTCTCCCATGTCCGTCAAGAATAATGAAGTTGTTTCCTGATTTCGAAAGATAATAAGCTGCAGCAAGACCTGCCTGTCCGGCACCGATGACGATTGTCTCATGGTAACCGTTTGCCATTGTGTCGTTAGTTTTCATATAACATTCATTGTTTATACGCCAAAAACTAAAAAATGATCGATAAAGATTAATCCTCTACGGCTCTTTGTTTGCTATCAGATGTTAGGTAAAATCTGTTCAATTACAATACCCTGTTTAATCTTATTCATTTTAAAGCAATCAATTAAGAAATATGTTCGGTTTTGGGCCCGGATTGCAAATCCGCACCAACATGAATATTGTGGGCACGTAATATTTTACGTGCCTAACCCGTATTCAATTATTAATCCGTGATAAATTCATTGGTCATTTAGTTGTAATTCTGTAAATTTGATAATGCAATACGATCATTAAACAGAATTTTTGACCTGTTTCAGCCAGTAGAAAAATATATAACCAAAACCATAAACCAATGAAACAATACAAACTTATCCTTGCAGGCTTTTTTATCTTATTGTCTGCCGGACTGAATGCCCAGTTATTCGTGGGCGGAGATGCCAGTCTCATTACGACGTCTGGCAAGCATGAAAATACACAGAATTCATACACCACTTCAAATTACGATATTGGTATTTCGCCTATTGCCGGTAAATTCCTGTCAGATAAGGTGGCGTTGGGAGCCGGTGTCAATTTGGGATTAACAGGTTATAAAAATGATATGGTAGCTGACAACAGACGCATAGATTACTCCATAGGAGTAAATCCTTTTATACGCTATTACGCAGTCAGGTGGAATAAGTTATCGCTGTTTGGGCAGGGAAATATCGGTGTGACCTTTTCGGGATCAAAAATCAAAACCGGAGGCACTACAACAAATGGACCCAGTGAATCGATGTTTACACTAAGCTGTTATCCGGGACTTTCATATGATATCGGTGAAAGGTTATCTCTTGAATCCACAATTGGTATTTTTAATCTTAGCTATAACTATACCCTGTCCAAGGATAATGGTAATACGGTAAAAGCCTCTACATTTGGTTTTGGAGCCGGTATCGATAGAATTGTTACATTGGGTTCTGTAAGTATAGGAGCCATTTACAGGTTCTGACTGTGACCAGGACCTGTGCAGGTGAATTCGGAAGAAGCATGTGATTACTAAAGATTTATAAAGTGAAAAGACAATCATTTATTCTGGTTATTTTCTGCTTCATGCTGATCGATGTGGTCAGTGCGGAAGCACAGGAAATTAAGATTTCAAAGGACCTGGAACTCATAAGACTGACAGGCAATGCCTATTTGCATGTCTCATATGCAGTTCTTCCGGAATATGGCAGAATTTCAGCCAACGGCCTGGTTTTTACCAATGGCCATGAAGCTTTCCTGTTCGATACTCCATGGAATGATTCGCTTACAAAGGACCTGGTTACTTATCTGCGCGACAGAATGGGGATCAATATAATTGGTTTCGTCCCCAATCACTGGCACGAGGACTGCATGGGCGGCCTGGGTTATTTGAAGAGCATAGGGATACAAACATGGGCTAATGAAAAGACAGTTGAGATTGCAAAACAAAAGATTCTGCCTGTACCGGACAATGGATTCAGTGATTCCATTATCCTTTACCTGAGTGATAAGGCTGTTTATTGTTATTATCCGGGAGCAGCCCACTCTCTCGATAATATTGTTGTATGGATACCCTCTGAGCGAATTCTGTTTGCCGGATGTATGGTTAAAAGCATGGGTTCGGCTGGTCTTGGAAATACCGTCGATGGTGACCTGGTGTCTTATCCCGGAACGATAGAAAAACTTTTAAAGCGATACAGGGATGCACAGATCGTCATACCAGGTCACGGAGAGACAGGCGGATATGAACTGATAACCCATACCCTGGATCTGATCAGGTAGGTACTGAATGAAAGCGGTACCTGCTCATCCGTGTAACCGCATTGAAATAAATTATCATGAATTACCCTCCTACGCTTAAGCTTCGGAGGCCAGAGCAGCTAATTACGCCTGAAAGGCGAATTACGCCACGTAGTGGCAAATTACGGTGCGAAGCACCAAATTACAGTCAGTGTAATTGGTAAGCGGAATACCTCACACCGCACACCCCACGCAGCATACCTTAATTCCGACTCCGCAACATAATTTTGCGATTCACCCTTCCAAAACACCCGTTTACCGATTTTTTATTCTGTAGATTTGCAGATGGCTTAATTTTGTATATGATGATAATTATTTATTAAAACAAACCTTATGAAGAGACTATTTTTATCAGTTACTGCAGCCATGTTTTTTATAGCAGGCATGGCACAGGGTGGATTCAGTCTTAAGCTGAACCCCGAAATGAACAAGGTTTATAACTTCCATCTTAAATCGGATCAGACGATCACGCAGACCATAAATGGGAATCAACAAAATGTTGATTCAAAAACGGATTATGCTGTTTCTTTCAAGATGGTAGATAAAACAGCGGATTTTATTGTCGCTGAAATAAATTTTGACACACTGATCACCAATACCAACACCATGGGTAGACAGGTGAGCATCAGTTCAGCTGTCGAAGGTGATATAAAATCTTCGGAGACAACTGATATACTCTCGTGTATTATGAACAGGTTAAGTAAAAATACCCTGTATGTTAAGATAGACTACTCGGGGAAGCCACTGGAAATTGTAAACCTGAAAATGGTTTCAGGCATGATAACCCAGGATACCAGTTATATAACACTGGAAGAGCCAATGGCCGGCGCGGTAAAAAAACAGATCTCCAGTATTGTCAGCGATAATACCTTAAAGACCATGATCGGTGCGTTTACCTATTGCCTGCCAAACCGGGAAGTCTCCAGGGGCGATAAATGGGATATAACACAACAGACCAATTCCGGGGGAATGATGCTTAATATTAAGACTACATATGATCTGAAAGCAATAAACGGGAATGATGCTGATGTTGCGGCTGAATCGGCCATAAAGGCCGAAGAGAATGCTGCTCCCATGCAATCTGGCGGTGCAACCATAACATATGATGACCTTAGCGGGTTAGGTAAGTCAGATATGGTCATTGACATGGCCACAGGTCTTGTAACAGAGAGCAGAACAAAAACTCATATTACAGGAAACCTGGGAGTCAGTGCACCCGGAGTATCGATGCAGATACCTATGGATATAAACAGTGAATCAGTTGTTACCCGCGATAAATAAAAAACCAGATGAATAAACTTCTTGTCTTATTGTTCTTTCTTGCCTCCGTAACAGCTCATTCACAGAGTATAAAAGGAAAAGTATGTTTTGAGGCTGACAGGTCACCTGTCCAGTTCGCTTCCGTTGCATTGCTCAGCTTACCTGACTCGTCCATGATCACCGGGGTTATAACCCTGACTGATGGTGGATTTCTGCTCGAGAAGGTTAAGCCAGGTCAGTATTTTGTCAGGGCAAGCTTCGTAGGTTACAGGACTAATGGCAAGGAAGTTGTTGTAGGAGAAGGAAGCAATGTTATCACTGTTGACACTATCTTCCTGTCGGAAACAACAACGAGTCTTGGCGAGGTGCAAGTGGTGGGAGAAAGGCTGAAAGGCAAGGAGATGGTGGATCGTACTGTATATTCCGTTCCTCCCGTTGTAGCAAAAGCTTCGAGTAATGGCTATGACATCCTGAAGAAGATACCGCAGGTGAATGTTGATTTTCAGAACAATATAACACTCAATGGCAGCAGTAATTTCATCATACAGGTTGACGGCAGGCAACGTGACAGGGAGTTCCTGGCCAAACTGCAGCCCTCCGACATACAGAGTATCGAAATAATAAGCAATCCGTCGGGTAAATATGAGGGTAATATCGACGGGGTCATAAATGTTATTCTTAAAAAGGAGGCCAGGTATGGCATGAGCGGTAATGTGGGAGGGCAGATAAAACCGATAGGCAAGATGACAACCGCTGTTACGGGAAGCATCGATTATTCTGTTGGTAAGGTGACATTCTATACTACAGCCTATACCTTCACCCAGGGATTGAAAATAAACTCAACAAATGATAATTTCTTCACCATGATCGATTCCACTACAAGATTTTCGGGAGATGGCAATATAAAGGTGTCACAGTCGTCGGTGAACACAGGATTCGATTACTATATAAACGATAAAAACAGCGTAAGCTTTAATGTTAATTATAAACCCATCAGGCAGGATGTCAGTATGCCGGGGGAGACTTACCTCTACAGGGGCAACACACCTCTCGATATGGTATCATCCTTATCGGGAAACAATCTGAAAAGTAATGAGGTATCCTTTTCATTATTTTACAAGAAGACCTTTGAGAAACCTGTGGAGGAATTCACTGCTGAGACTAACTATTACATCTTCAGATCAGACACCAAAGATGACTTTTCAAACACAAGGTATGTCTATAATACCGACTCTGTCGTCAATATCTATTCACGTTTCGAGAATGATCTTAACAGGCGGAAATATGTTTCCACCAAACTCGATTTTGTTTATCCCCTGGGTATGTCGGTAAAATTTGAGACAGGCTACCAGTTTTATTACCAGGATATGAACTATGATTTTCATATAGATTATAGTGGAGCGAATAACCTGTTTGAATATGACGAGTTACGAAATTCGCTGTATGCAGGATTCGTCTTTAACCTGAAAAAATTTGGTGTCCAGACAGTGCTCAGGGCGGAAAACAGCCATATTGAGGCTGATTCGGTAAGCAGGCCTGATTACACCTGTTTCCTGCCATCGTTGAACCTTCAATATAAGTTCTCTGCATCACATAATCTGAAATTTACCTATAACAGGAGAATAAACAGACCCGGCATATATCAAATGAATCCTTACCAGAAGACAAGCCAGAGTTACGCCATTACAAGGGGTAATCCCGACCTGAGGCCTGATTACCGCGACCGTCTTCAACTGACATATACCTGGAATTTCGGTAGTAATTATTTCTCCCCATACGTTTACGATGAATTTTATTCCAATAAGGTGGGAAACAGGTATATCCTTACAACCTCACCCATTGACGAAACAATAACAACCATTTCTGAACCATTCAACCTGCTTAGTGGCTATGAGCTTGGTGGAGGATTAAATGCGATGCTCTGGTATGTAAACATCAATGCCAGGGCATATAAGGGACACATAAATGAATTTACTGGTGCGTCTGTTATCATTCCCGCCACTGACTATTTCTCTTACAGCATAACCAGTTATGCCTTTGCCAATCTTGACAAGAAAAAGACAGCAACGGCAATACTGTTCCTGAATTATAACGGGGTGAACATTACCGCACAGTCGAAGACCTACAGCATACCATTGTATGGTATAGGGTTACAGAAGAAGCTTAAAGACCATAACTTTGGTATATTCTGGCTATTGCCCTTTACCCATAATACCAGATTCAACAGGACAGAAACTGAGACGCCAATGTTTAATTCCAGGAATATTGTTGGGATAGATATTTCAAATTTCATACAATTCTCCTACTCTTATACGTTCAACAGGGGTAAGAATGTTAAAAAGATGAACAGGAAAGTTAATGTTGAAAGCGACAGTAAGAGCCAGGCGATAGGGGGTAATTGAAGGAGAAAGGAAAAAGCAAAAAAGAAGAAAGCGGACACCGCTATTCAGGGGAAAAGTTGTAGCGCGGATTACAAATCCGCGCTAACAGATAATGGAAGATAAAATATTATTTCCTGTTTTCTTCAAGTACCACTGCCTCATAGATATATATGTCAGCATCTTTCCATCCATCCCATCCCAGTCCGGCTTTGTCTCGTGATGTATATCCCAGGAATTGCTCAAGGGTCCAGTGATTTCCTGTGGCGACCTGTGGGAGCATCGTACCTGACCTGGATCCTTTCTTAATATATATACCATCCTTGCCCAGGACAATCTCGGAGATATTATTGATCTTCTTTAACGGTCCGATGACTGAGATTTCTATTCTCAGTTTACTGAATTCTGACCTGGATACCGGATGAAAACGGGTATCATAAAAAGCAGATGCCACAGCCATCCGGCTGACCACTTCATAAAGTGGTTCGGATGATGGGAACTGGCCAATACATCCCCGTAGTTTCCCGTTGATATTCAGTGTAACAAAAGCACCCATACCTTTCTTAAGACCAGGAGAGATTGTAGCAGGGTCTATTGTCAGCCTTTTATTTTCAAAGAGCATGTCATGAATGCTGTTCCTGGCTATTGTGAAGAGTTGATTTACCTCATCTTTCGTAAATGAAACATTGAAGTCCGAATCCTGCTTAGCAATATTCATTTGATTTTCATTGTAAAAGCAGTATTTGCCTGTGGCATAAAGTCCCCTGTGCGTTGATCCGGTCCGGGGAAGGGCACTTAATGTCGCAAAAATGACTGCTGTTATTAAAGCTACGCTGTTCATGATCTTGTATAATTTCCAATAAAGTTATACCAAATTTCTTTACTGTCTCAAAAATTGAATTCACTTAATTTCACCCCTAAATCCCCTGAAGGGGACTTTCTTCTATAAAACATTTATAGAACCCCCTTTAGGGGGAA
>CAYYIW010000009.1:47443-57400 GCA_964472085.1 uncultured Rikenellaceae bacterium
GGGGTATTAATCATCATTTAGAATCGAACCTGTTACCAGTATTGTGAAGTGTTGCAAACGATTCGATCTTGCAGGATAATTTCATACCTTGCCATTCAAATAAGTAAAAAAGCTATGCCAGTGACAAGATCATTTCCCAGGACAATGAATGCTGTATTTCTGGAGGAGCCTGGAGGAAACCTCATTGTAAGACAGGTTGCCACACCTGTTCCCGGACCATCTGAGGTACTCGTTAAAATGAGTGCTGCCCCGGTGAATCCTTCAGATCTTGCCAGGCTTAGAAATGCTCACCGGGACCATGACCTGGCAACTTATATTCCGGGAATAGAAGGCAGCGGGGTTGTCATAGCAGCCGGTAAAGGATTACTTTCACATTTGTGGCTGGGTAATAGAGTGGCCTGTTCTTCACATTATACAACCAGCGGAACATGGGCTGAATATATGGTAACTCTCGCTGGCAGCTGTTTCCCGCTGGGAAGAAATGTCACCGATGAGCAGGGCTCCATGTCACTGGTAAATCCCCTGACCGCCCTGGCATTTTTTGGTATAGTGAAAGAGGGAGGGCATAAAGCTCTTATCAATAATGCAGCGGCAAGCGCGCTGGGAAGAATGATTGAATTACTTGGGAAGAAATCGGGTATCCCGGTTATTAACCTTGTAAGGAGCAGCAAACAACTTGAGTCGCTGAAAAGCATGGGTTCCGTATATGTATTAAACACATCAGATCCGGCCTTCCAGGAGGAATTTTCAGATCTGTGTAAGAGGCTGCAGGCTACCATACTGTTCGATTCTGTTTGCAGCAGTGAATTGATCAGTATGACAGATGCCCTGCCCACAGGGAGTTCGGTTATAATATACGGTAACCTTTCCGGTGCAGAAACAATACTTGTTAATCCCAGGAGCCTTATCGACAGGGACATCAGAATATCAGGGTTTTTCCTGGGCAGCAAATCGAAAGAGGACGGACTGGTAAAAAATATTATCAACCTTATTAAAGCAGGTCGGCTTATGAGAAGTGACCTTAAGATAAAAATCAGGGACCGGTTTCCTCTTGAAGATGCTCAAAAGGCCGTGGACATATATATAACTGACATGTCCGCCGGAAAGGTACTGCTCGTTCCCGGGCATTAATCACCTTGGATCCAACAACCGGTTGGTATGTTCTATAATTGTTATAAGGTTATATGACTATCCTATAATTGCTTGCTGCAGGATATAAACCAGTAGTCCGGTAAATAGTCCTGCCAATGCAAGCAGGCTTATCTTTTTCAAATACCAGAAGAAATTAATATTTTCAATTCCCATCACGGCAACACCTGCCGCAGAACCAATTATAATCGTGCTTCCGCCTGTACCGGCTGAGAGGGCAAGGAATTCCCAGAAGAGATGGTCAACCGGATAAGTTCCCAGACTGAACATACCCTGAGCTGCAGCCACCATTGGCACATTATCAATAATACCTGAAAGGAGTCCAAGCAATGTTCCTATAAAATATTCATTATCAACATGTCCGACAATAAATTCTGCCATATGCGAGAGAATACCGAATACTTCAAGGGCCGACACGGCCAGAAGGATACCAAGGAAGAAGAGAATGCTTGATGTATCAATCTTTTTCAGTGCCCTTGTCACCGAATACTGGTATCTCAGTTCGGCATGTTTCCCAAGGTGAATAATACTGCTTACCACCCATATCACTCCCAGGGCGAGCAGCATACCCATGAAGGGCGGCATGTGAGTCAGAGTCTTAAAGACAGGTACACCGACAAGTAATCCCACACCTGTGAAGAAGATTATCCTGCTTTCCAGGGGAAGCCTTTCTTCTTTTTCCTTTGAACCTTCAATCTCCTGGTTCCTGAACCTGTACATTACTATCAGTAAAGGTACTATTGCCACAGCTATTGCCGGGACTATTGTCTTTATGATAATGTTATATGCTGTTACCTGTCCTCCTATCCACAACATTGTGGTTGTTACATCCCCGAGTGGTGACCAGGCACCTCCTGCATTGGCTGCGATTATTACCATGGAAACGAACCAGAGGCGGTCATCCTTTTTTTTAAGCAGCTTTGCACAAAGAGAGGTCATAACGATGGCTGTTGTCAGGTTGTCCAGCACTGCTGAAATAAAGAAAGTCATTATAGTGATAATTATCAGCAACTTAGGCTTAGATCTGGTATGTATAGTATCGGTTACCATCCTGAATCCCTGGTGTGAGTCGACAACTTCAACAATAGTCATGGCACCCATAAGGAAGAACAGTATACCAGATATATCTCCCAGATGACGGATCAGCTCACTCTCCTGTTTTGCAGTCTCCGGTTCCGAGAAAAAATATAACAACCAGCAGAGCACCCCGGTTATCAATGCAGAGGCTGCCTTATTGATTTTTAAGTTATGTTCAGTTGCTATTGCAATATAACCCAGGATAAATATTACTATTACTGTTATTGACATGGTACAGGTGTTCAGGTTAATTATTAAGCTGTTAACAAGTTACATTTTTTTCGCTTTTTATTCCAACTATTCTTAACTTATTGAGTCTTTAAGTTGAAAGTATGATGGGGAAAACCTTACATATAAACGATCTGGTGGACAGATGCCGGAAGGGGGAGGTAAATGCCCAGTTCATGCTGTATAAACAATATTCCAGGGCAATGTACAACATAGCGATAAGGTTTCTTAATAATAAGATGGATGCCGAGGACATCCTCCAGGAATCATTTATCACTGCCTTTGAGAAGCTGGATGAGCTGGCAGATCATAATGCTATCGGAAGCTGGCTTAAAAGAATAGTGATCAATAACTGTATTACCCATCTAAGAAAATCAAAGTTTGATTTTGAGAACATTGATGATCATCCTGTATCAGCAGACCTTGCAGAGGAAGATACTGAAATCACAATTGATCCGGCTGTCGTACATGACCATATCAGGCGTCTGCCGGCGGGTGGACGTGCCGTTCTTGTATTATATGCCCTGGAAGGGTACAAACACCGCGAGATAGCTGGCATGCTGGGCATCTCAGAGTCAACATGCAAGTCACAGTACAGACGGGCACTGGGATTGCTTAACAAAGAACTAAAACAAAAAATATATGTCACGTAAGCTTGAAAAATACCTGTCTGAAAGGCGGAAGGATATGGATGTGGAATCGCCCGATGATGATATCATATGGAAGGATATCGAAAAGCATCTGCATGGCAGGAGATCAGGAAACAGCAGGAACACTATAAGAATAAAACTGATACGTATAAGAAATATTGCTGCTGCTGTTATCATAATCTTCTCAGTAGGATATATGGCCAATGACCTGATTAAGAGAAGGAGCAATACAAAACAGGTAACATTATCCTCCATAAGCAGTAAACTTGGTAAAAAGGAAATGCAATACAAGACCACAGTGAGTTTTAAAACTGATGAGGTAAGGTCGTTCAGTCATTCAAAGGACAGTGTGATCAGGCAGTTATTCGGAGAGATAAAAAAACTTGATACCATATATGCCCAGTCGATGAATGATCTTAAAATACTGGGTCCTGATGAGAGAGTGATCAATACCATCTTCTCGACATATGAACAGAAGATACGTCTTCTTGAACTGATAATCCTTGAAACAAATAAATCGGAAAGCCATGAAAAAGTTGAAAAAAACAAAGACAATGAAAAGATTACTATTTAGTGCAGCCATACTTCTGTTTTTGACAGGAGGACTTACCAGCCAGGCATTTGCATCAGGCAAAAGCATTAAGAAGACATATACCTGGAACTATAAGATAAATGCCGATGCCAGTGTGGAAGCCGGTAATTACGATTGTGACCTGGTAATTCATACCTGGGATAAGAATGAGGCGGAATATCGCCTGATAGTGGATATGGATGCACGGTCTGATAATGATGCTGAAACACTTAATACATATTTGGACGGGATGACTTTCAGCCACTCAGCAACAAATGCATCGTTCGATAACAAGTTCTGGTCCAGCCGAAATAATATTCTCGGCAGGATGACCATGAAGCTTAAGAACGGTAAGACTATAGGTCTCAGTTCATTTGATATGAAAGGGGAACTATGGATACCAAAAGGTTGCTCACTGATATTCAGTTCGAAGTATTCCGAGATAAGCATGGAAGATTTCTCCGGTCCTGTAAGTATCGATCTTTATAATGACAAATTCTACGGTGGGGCACTTGAAGGAAAGGCATCACTGACCGATAAATACAGCACCATAGAATTCAGGGACATTAGTGATATGAAGGCAAACCTTTACAACAGCAGGCTTAATGGTGGCAACAGCGGCGATCTTGATATTCAGTCGAAATATTCAAAGGTGACATTTAAGACATCTGGTAAAGTGGATATAAACGGTTACAACGATAACTACACTTTTACTAAAACAGGGGATGTCACAATTACTGCCAAATACACTGATCTGAAAACCGAAGCATCAGGGAATGCGGATATCAGCTTTTACGAGGGCACGGTTGCAATAGGATCAGTGAAGGATTTAAATATCAAATCAAAATATGCCGACTATGACTTTGACGTGGCAGGTAAATGCAGTATCAGTTCATCATACAACGACAGGCTGGCTGCAGGTAAGATAAACTCCCTTGCTATAAATGAGTCCAAGTACTGCAGCTATAAGGCAGACAATCTTACTGAATCGCTGACTGAAAATGACGGATATAATGATAAGCTCAGTATCGGTGCTGTTGGTGCTGATTTCAGGAAATTCCAGGTAAACGGGAAATATCTTGAAGCAACTCTGAATATACCGAAAACAATGGATTACAGGTTCAAAGCAGATATTTCCTATGCCGACCTTGATATCAATGAATCGTCATTCAAACCGGTTGTAAAGATCAACAATGGTTCAAAGCTTGAGTATGATGCCGTGAAAGGAACTGAGAAAGAGGGAATGCCTCTTATCGAGGCTGATGGATACGAGATAACTCTCAGGATAAAGGAGTATTAAGACGATATGCGTTGTGTGAAAACACTATGAGGATGTCTTATAAGTCCTATTTAACCGCGAAGGACGCAAAGTAAGCGCAAAGCTCGCAAAGTCAAAGTATTTAAATTCAGTCTTTTGCGTTCTCTGCGTAATGTCTTTGCGCACTCTGCGGTTAATGGCTTTTAACTTTTAAGATATCCTCACACTTTTTCAGAACATAAATGATCCTGAAATGTTACAACTATTGGACAGAAGAGCATCAATGATGCAGTTAAAATATTAGAATTATGATAATAAAATTATTACTTATATCGGTTGTCCTTATAGCATTAATGGTCATGGCATTCGGGATAAAATTATTATTAGAGCCGGGTTCTGAATTCCCGGCCCATTCCTGTGCCCTTGAGAATGGCCAGCTTAATGAAGAAGGGACATGTTCGGCATGCCAGGTCACCAAGCTTACCGACTGCCGTGAACATATAAATAAAGGATAAGCTGTACATATAAACAGTATGGCTATGGATATTGCATATCATGAAGATATATATAAAGAATATGGTCTGCGACAGGTGTATCACAGCTGTTAATACAATATTCAGCGAAGAGGGGCATGAACCGGAGTACGTTAAACTTGGGGAAGTCAGTGTTGCTCATGAGATAAGTAAAGAAGATCTGGATAAGATTGGTAACAGGCTACATAAAATAGGTTTTGAGTTTATTGAGGACAGTAACCAGCAGATAATTGAAAAGATAAAGACTCTGATCATAGAGATGGTTCATTATTCTGAAGATGAAACCAGGTACAATTATTCAAGGATTATAGAGTCTAAACTGAATAAGAACTACAATTACCTTAGCAATCTTTTCTCTTCAGTTACAGGTATTACCATCGAACATTATCTGATAAACCAGAAAATAGAGAAAGCGAAAGAGCTTCTTGCTTATAATGAATTGACTTTAAGTGAAATAGCCTACGGGTTGGGTTATAGCAGTGTTGCTCATCTTTCAAGCCAGTTCAAAAAAGTCACCGGTCTTACCCCAACTCATTTCAAAGAGATAGGTCTCAGCAAGAGAAAGACAATAGATAATGTTATCTGATCTGTAAAAGGTGTAAACCTATCTCAAAATTATGTAATGCACAGGCGCCTGTTGCAATGTAATTTTACATAAACAATTTAAAACTTAAAATCATGATGTACGGCATGTATCATTATTTCGGAGGAATGGGATTGAGCTGGATCATTGGTCTGCTCATCCTTGGCCTTGTGTTCTGGCTGGTAATACGAGGCACTCACCAGAACAACGGACCTGTAAGAAAAGAGAAATCGGCCCTTGATATACTCAAAGAGAGATATGCCAGGGGAGAGATCGGTAAGGAAGAATTCGATGAGAAGAAAAGAGATTTACGGGATTAACCGGTGAAACCAACTATTAACTTTAATCGGTCTTTCAGGATAATTTATTTTAATAAACTTATTAATATTAAAATCATGAAGACATTAATCTGGATTTTTTCGTTTTTGACTATAATGACTCTGAGCTCAATGCAGCAGACGACTGATGTCAATGGGCTACTGAAGAAACCGGAAACACGCAGGGAGATCTTCAATGCTATTCAGAATGATCCTCAGCTTATGGCAGAGTTTATGCAGAACATGCATAACAACAGCTATGCAATGATGATGTATTATGGCAATGACACAGCTGCAGGTAAGAATGCAGCATATGGAAATGGCCGGATACCGGTCATGAACCAGAAACAGATGATTAACCTGATGAGAAATAACCCTGCTATGCTCAGGATTATGATGGGGAACATGATAAACGCAGTTGCTTCAGATTCAACTTTCAGTCGTGAGATGGTTAGCATGATGTACAATCACAGCATGATGATGAATTATATGGGACACATGTACAATCAACACGGAATGATGGGTCCTGGCTATGGAATGGGAATGTATAACAGAAACAGATAATATCATGGAAACAAAAGAAAACAAAGAATCAAAGTATTACTGCCCGATGCATTGCGAAGGTGAAAAGACATATGATCACCCCGGCGATTGTCCGGTGTGCGGAATGCATCTTGTTAAGGCAGAAGATACCACTAAAGCAAAAGATTCCGCTGAATAATCCTTACTTTATTTTCTGAGGATTAGGAATGATGCAAATGAATTCAAATACCTCGTTAAAGGGGTTTTTGAACTGATGCAGGTCATTGGGCCTAACATAAAGGCTCTGGCCTGCTTTTATTTCGTGTTCATTACCGTTCTCATCAACAGCAATGCCTTTATTTTTCTCCACCTTGATCACATGTTCGTAGTTATGCTGATGATAAGGGGTATTACCACCGGGAGAAATAAAGAAATGCCTCATAAAAATGTTGTATGATTTATCTTCCGGTCCGATCAGTATCTTCATTTTTACATCCTTTGCTCCTTCCATTTCCACTTCAGCAGCAAAGATCTCATTGTTATTATTGATTTTCATGATCGCTTATTGATTATTATATCCTAAAATTAGGAAAGAATCCATTAGGTTCATCATAACCTGTAGATTTTGATTCGCACTTACCCGCATTTTATCCCATTGTTTCAGGTTATGATTGTTTTATTGAACAATACGGGCTGGTATTGTTATATACTTTAAGACACCAGTTAATATTGCTGTCAGCTAATACGGTATGAAGAATATTGTTCCGGTCATCATTATCTTTTTCTGCTTTAATCTTTATTCACAGGACAGGGAAGGTTTCCCTGGTGATATAGGTAAATATAATCTGGAAGACAGTATTACTAATTACCAGACCGATGTGTCATTCAATTCCATAACTGACGGTCAGCCTGCCCCGCCGCTAATGCCCTATTATTCTTTCCTGGGCTCCGGGCAATCGGGAAACCAGTTCCATTACCAGTTTAACCTGGGTTACACTCCTGCTGAACATGGATTTTTAAGGAACAGCCTGTTTGGCGTGGTAGCTCCTGCACTGGATGCCGGTGAGGGCATAACAGATGTGGCCAGGTCGCTGGGGATATCGTGGTTACAGAGGTGGAACTATGAGCATAATGGTTCTCCGACTATTTCAAGCATGATCTCTCTTCTGGTTCCTTTTAATGGTAGTGATTTGAAAACCAATATTGTGGCAACTTTCATTATGGCGAAAAATATTCGCGGGGGCGTATTATATCTTAATGCCTATGGCGAATCACAAAAGGGATTTACAACCGACAGCCTTGATTATGGCTTCCTTGGAGGCTACAGGATGTTCCTTGATGGCAACAAATCACTTTCTCTTGACCTTATGTGCCAGCGTGCGAGTGTTTTGACCTTTGAAGCCTCCATGGAATTTGATCTGAGTCATGGCTGGACAATAGGTCCCGGGATCAATATTAGTTATGACGGGAAAGCTGAAGATATGGGATACGGGCTGGGTATAATATTATTCAGGCAGACTTCCCGTAAATTATTTCAAAGGCGCAGATAGACCTGCTACTCAGATGGATTATCATTTGCCGGTCATATTCATTCCCCTATCCTGAGAGAGGTCATCGTCAGGGAACCGGCTACGGGTTTATCATTGAATAGGGTAATATTATCACCGGCATCCTTCAGTGCAAGTGCATAAAGTAACGGAAGAAAGTGTTCCGGTGTTGGTATGGCCAGGTCAAAGGCCTTGCCCTGGTTTTTATAGTCTATGAGTGAACTGTGATCACCGGAAAGGATATACTGCTTCATCTTTTCACTGGCTTCAAGTGCCCAGTCATAGCCAAATCCCTGTTCATTTATCTTATCCCAGCTGACCCTGGAAAGGTTATGGACCATATTACCGCTTCCTATGATGAGCACATTATCCTTTCTCAATTGCTTTAATTCTTCAGCCAGTTCGTAATGTTGCCGGGCTGTTTTATTATAATTCAGGCTTAACTGTACCACCGGTACATCAGCATCAGGATAGAGATGTCTTATTACGCTCCAGGCACCATGATCCAGTCCCCAGGTTTTATCGAGACCTACTTCATCAGGTTTTATCATCGACCTGGTACTGGCGGCCAGGGTCGGATCACCTGGTGCAGGATATTGTACCTCATATAATTCACGGGGGAAGCCCCCGAAATCATGTATTGTCCTGGGATGTTCCATTGAGGTCACATGGGTACCATATGTTTCCCAGTGAGCAGATATGCAAAGAACAGCACGCGGACGAGGGATTGTCAGTGCAATATCGCGCCAGCCTTTGACAAACTCATTTTCTTCTATAGCATTCATCGGGCTGCCATGCCCGACAAAGAGCACAGGCATCTTTACACCAGGGACGTTATCTTCATGACGGCTATTATTATCTTCTGCCATTATCCTGCTTTCCTGCCATGAGCTTTCCTGCTTCTATACACCACATAAGTTCACTGACAAAATTCTTTGTTCTTTTTTCCATAGCCGGGTTTCCTGTGAGATTCCCATTCTCGTCAAAATTGTCCTCTACATTCGGTACAGGGAACATAGCCGGCACAGTCCATGCCCTTATTTTCCACAGGCTAAACTGCAGGGATATGATCACCTGTGTGCCTCCGAAGTTACCGTCTGATACAGTTGATATGGCCACAGGTTTCCTGTGCCATTCATCATACAGGAGGTCAACTACATTTTTAATACTTGCCGGATAACCACCATTGTATTCCGGGGTGACTATAATGATCCCGTCCGATTCCCTGATCTTAGAAGCAAACTCAATGACTTTTTCAGATGGCGACTCCTGGAACCTGAGTCTTTCCTCAAAAATAGGGAACCTGTATTTATCAAGGTCCAGTATTTCGGACGATGCCAGCCCGTTTTCCTCCAGGTATCTTTTAAAATACAGGGCAACCCTGTGGCTCCGCCTTCCTTTTCTTACACTTGTTGATATTATTGATATTTTGTTCATGATATACCTTTAACAAAATAATGAAGAGGATGTTCTGTGGGGGAGGAGCGGGAAGTAGGAAGTAGGAAGTAGGAAGTAGGAAGTA
>CAYYIW010000009.1:57500-98370 GCA_964472085.1 uncultured Rikenellaceae bacterium
ATCAGGTATCAGGCATATTTTGGAGGACATATGATGGAGAACAAAGACAGTACTACACTAAATAAATTATATATCTTTACGTTTATCTTATGATCTTTCAATTTTAATAATATAATTGTATGAAAATAAGGCTGTTAATTCTGACTCTTCTTGTCTGTGCCCTGCCATTTGATCTCTTTTCACAACAGATACCTGATAGCGAATACGATCCGGTTATTGCTCATCCTGAATATTCCACAGGAAAGGGTCCGCTGGTAGTAATTGATGAAGGGCACAATAATTACCATACCCTGAATGGCAGGTATGATCCGTTTGCCAGAGTCCTCAGGAAGGACGGGTATGTTGTAAAGCCCTATACAGGCAGGTTTGAAATGTCTGCATTGCAGGGAGTCAGGATACTTGTCATAGCAAATGCAATGAATAAGATCAATGTTCAGCACTGGTACCTGCCCACTCCTTCAGCTTTTGCACCGAAGGAGATCCAGGATGTGAAGAAATGGGTTGAAGATGGAGGGTCTCTCTTCCTGATCGCCGATCATATGCCAATGGGGGGTGCAGCTGCTGATCTTGCAGCAGCATTCGGATTCAGTTTCACAAACGGTTTTGCTGTCGATACTGCCAGGGGAGGAACATCTTTTTTTACACGTTCCGACGGTTCGCTTACCTCTGATATTATTTCCAACGGACGGAATGACTCTGAACGGGTTGACAGCGTTGTAACTTTTACCGGACAGGCATTCAGGATACCCGGAAAAGCAATTCCTATCCTCAGGTTTGATAAAAGATATACCCTGCTTGAACCTGATACGGCCTGGGTCTTTGACAGGTCGACAAAGCTGACTCCCCTCGATAGCACATGGGTACAAGGTGCGTTTATGGAATACGGACAGGGAAGGGTGGTTATGTTCGGTGAGGCAGCGATGTTCACAGCCCAGCTTACAGGACGCAACCTTACCAGGGCCGGACTTAATTCCAGTTTTGCAAAAGGCAATCTTAAGTTGCTTCTTAATATCATACACTGGCTCGATCACAGGTACTGAAAGCGAAAGACGTAAGACATAAGACATTGGGAGGTATGCGGTATACAGTTTGAGATTCCTTAAAATTCCACTCCATGTAAACACGGATTACAAAACCTCACCAATATGGGTATTGAGGAAACCGTCTAAAGAGTTCCATAAAACCACCAAGTACGCAAAGAAGACACAACGACTACAAAGGCAAAGTGTTTAAATTCAGCATTTTGCATTCTCTGCTTAATGTCTTTGCGCTCTCTGCGTTTAATGGCTTTCAACTTTTGAGACGGCTTCTATTCGGTATTCAATTGTTACTCTGTTTAATCCTCTTGTTCTAATAAAAACCATCAGATAATTTCCCCGGATTAAATATTTTTCTGTGCCATAGTGACATGACTAGCAGCCTGTTGAGTGTCAAATTGACAATATGTTATTCCCCGATGTTTTATTAAAATATTCAAAATCCGTAATTTATAATCTTAAACCGTTATGATGATCCATATTGGCATTTAATTTGATATAATCCTGTCGAAAAAAGATGTTGAACTTAAAATATGGAGGAATGAATCATGGCAATAGTTAGATTTTCAAATCATTTACCGACATTTTTTGATCGTTTTCTTGAAAATGATCTGTTCGACTGGACTAACAGGCATTATTCAAACACCGATACCACTCTGCCATCGGTAAATATCAAAGAAAGTGCTGATGATTTTGAAGTGGAGCTGGCTGCACCGGGCTTTACCAAAAAAGACTTTAACATCGAACTTAACAACGACATGCTCACAATCTCTTCCGAGAAGGAAGTTAAAAATGAAACAAAAGACGGCCAGCAATTTGCAAGGAGGGAATTCAGCTACCAGTCATTCAGCCGTTCCTTTACACTGCCAAATACAGCCGATGGTGAAAAGATAAATGCCAGGTATGAGAATGGTATTCTCAGGATCACCATTCCGAAAAAGGAAGAGGCGAAACCAAAACCGCCAAAACAGATTGAAATTTCATAAGCGATTTGCAGAGCCGGCTTAAGTAAGCCGGCTTTTTTATTATTAAATTTGAAAGTCGTAAGTGTACTAATAGTTGAATCTGCTGACAATATTTTGAGGGGATCACAAGTTGAAGAATAGGATATTCACCAGATAAAAATATGTAATTATGGCTTTCAAGACAGTATTTATTGCACACGCACCGGATGCAGATTACAGGAAAAATCATAGCCTGATAGAAACCGGCAGGTACAAGTTGTATACATATGTGGTTAAAGATCAGGAAGAAGCATTAACGGTTTGCAGGGATCTTTATGCAAAGGACAAAATTGATTCTGTGCTCCTGTGTCCTGGTTTTACACATAAGGATGTAGCTGAAATATTTGAAGTACTGGATAAAAAGGTGTCGGTATGTGTATCACGAGGTGACGCACCCAGCAATCAGATAACGGGACCTGTATTGCAGAGGGAGTTTTTCGGCAAGTGATATATATCTTTTCAGCCAAATTTTTCAAATGATTTCTCAGCTGCTGAGGCCAGTTCTAGGTCGAGGTTGGTTATTCCTGCAGCGCTATGGGTGCGCAACTTGATAATAACAGTATTATATATGTTGCTCCATTCAGGATGATGGTCCATCCTTGAGGCTGTCAGAGCTACCGAGGTCATGAAGGAAAAAGCTTCGGTGAAATCTCTGAATTTATATCCTTTTATCAAAAAACCTTCTTCATACTGCCACCCGGGCAGGTTCTTTGATATGAAATCCTTAATTTCTTCTATTGATTGTGCTTTCATGGTATGTTATTTTAACACTGTTTATTAATCACCTGTTCAGGCTTCTTTCTTCTAAGAACCTGTTGGTTATTGAATCTTCTGTTTCGTGGTGGTAAATGTAGGTAGGGTATAGCACCATTTTTATAATTATTTCTTTTTTAAGAGCCCTGTCATAAAGATCGGCATCGGCACCAAGAGGAATGTCCCTGAATCCCTCAAGTTCATTCATAATGCTCCTGTCAACGAAGAATGTACCCCCTATGATACAATCCTTCAGGTTAACTGATTTTTCCGGATCAAACCTGTCCGGTACAAGTTGATTTCCGATAATCTTAACTCCTCCGTGAATGAAATTTATCGAGGTATCTCCTGTCAGTATTTCTTTTCTCAACTTCAGATGATCCGGAGCATATTCATCATCTGAATCGAGGAATGTTATATATTTCCCGGAAGATGAAAAGATGCCGGCATTTTTTGAAAGAGGTTCGCCGCTGTGTTCCTTCCTGATATAATTGATAGCAGGAAATGCATCCAGGTAAGGCACAACCTGGCTGTAGGTATTGTCAGTGCTTTCATCATCGACAATAACAGCTTCCCAGTCTTTTTCAGTCTGCATTACAAGTGATTCAAGGGCTCGTTTTATAAGTTCCGCCCTGTTATAGGTGGTTATAACGACTGAAAATAATGGAACATCCATAGAATATTATTAATTTGTTTTTCACTGGCATTCAATAAAATATAAACAAATATCTTTAGCTGTTGTTCGCAGCGACAGGTCTAGTTTCCGCTGATCCTGCAAAGATATTTCTCAGTTCTGAGGATAACAGAGTTTCTCAGGACTGCCGGTGTTGCCCATATGCCGGAATCCATCCTGTTACGGGCAATAACCTCATATTTCCTGCCGGCTTTAAGTGTAATGACATCTCCTTTTACGGAGAAAAACCACACATTACCATTAATATAAAGTGGAGAAGCGTCCCAGTTTGAGGAAACATGTGTCGACCAGACTTCGCTTCCGTTGCCGGCATTTATACACATCATTGTATTTATGGTGTTTACTGTATAAATGAGTCCATCCTTTATTACAGGAGTAAGGCACTGGTTACGTGAAAGTCTCTCTTTTTTTCTCCACAGGATATTTGTACTTGTTATATCACCCTTTCCCTCTGGATTGACAGCAATGAATTCGGTACTTTTCCCGTTGCTGTCCTCTGTAAATCCTGTATACCAGTATAACAGTCCGTTTTCAGCTATTGGCATGGCGATGGTGGATTCAGCACCACCGACTACTCTCCATATCTCCCGGCCCGTATCCGGGTCATAGGCTATGCAAACGGCAGATCCGTTTGAGATCAGCATATCCTGTCCCTTGACATTGATTATTATCGGTGTTATATAAGCTTTCCGCCCTATTTCAGGCAATTGCAAATATGGTTCTGCAGGTCTGTCAACTTTCCACACGGTTTTTCCTGTTGATTTATCGACTGCAATGATGAACCTGACATCTGTTCCTTCATAATGAAGTATCAGAAGATTTTTATACAGTATAGGGGAGGATGCAGGACCCTGAACATGTTTGCATTTCAGATCGGTTCTTGTCCAGACGACAGCCCCGCTGGCAGTATTTAAACATGCAGTACCCAGGCTTCCATAATGAACATAAACAAATCCCTTTTCTATGCATGGCGTTGGAGAAGCATAGGTGTTGAGTGTGTGTTTTCCCTCGACCTGTTCAGGAGAGAATACTTTGACATCATGTATAATTCTGCCTGAATTATAATCGACGCATACAGCATAAAGTTCTTTGCCATTTGGTGTAGCTGTTGTGATCCATACCTGATCACCATAGACAACCGGTGAAGAATATCCTTTGCCATGGATCATGGTCTTCCATTTGATTGCCGTAGAATCCCAGTGTAACGGTATGTTTTCCTTTTCAGCAATACCATCAAGATTGCTTCCCCTTAAAAAGGTCCAGTTTTCAGTCTGGGCGAAAGCGGGTCGTGGCAAAATGAAACATATGCCCAAGAAAATGGTCATAACCAGACATATTTTTGTTCTCATAATCGGATATTTTAAGGTACAGAAGGAGTAAATATAAATATAATTCAGTTACGGGGATGATTTATACAAGAATGGGGAGTGAGGGGATGAAGAAAAAAAGGAGAAAGGCAAAAGGCAAAAGTTGAGGAGCAACGCGACGAACCGAGCCGAAGGCGAGCTCGGCGAAGCTAAATCCCTCAATGTCCCTTACTTGCACTGTCATCCTGAATGGAGCGCAGCGGAATGAAGGATCTCCGGGATGGTAGCAGGATGGTTATTACCCGTGTTTTTATCACGGATTGCAAATCCGCACTAACCTGGTATTCAGAATTTTATTTGGATATTTGTTTATTGGGGACAAAAATTCTGTGTAATTTTAAAATATCTCAGTCACTGTTTCGTCTATGGAGCAAAAGGCGTTATCAAGATGAGTCCGAAAGAGTCAGAAAAAATAGGTGAGGTTTACAGGCTCGAGCGCACCCGGTTACTCGGATATATCCGTAAAAGGACATCCGGAACGGTTGAGGCCGAAGACATTCTGCAGGATGTCTTCTATCAGCTTACACTTGGATTCAGGGACATCAGGAGAGTAGAGAATCTCAGGGCATGGATCTACAGGGTTGCAGATAACAGGATCATCGATCTTTTCAGAAAAAAAGGACATGTCAGTCTCAGCTATGGGATAAATGTTTCGGAGGATGCGGACGGTCCTTTTAGTCTTGAGGACATATTGCCATCGCTGGGGACAACTCCTGAAGATGAGGAATTGAAACTGATGATTTGGGAGGTCATCGACAGAACACTGGCTGAAATGCCTGAGGAGCAAAGGAGTGTTTTTGTAGCAAACGAACTGGAAGAGATGAGTTTTAAAGAAATATCTGAAAAAACAGGTATACTGGTCAATACTCTCATTTCACGTAAACGATATGCTGTTCTTGCCCTGAGGCATAAACTGAATGAATTGTATAAACTATTAAAAGAAAAATAAAATGAAAGCACTAAGGATTTTAAAGTATACAGGTTTTGCAATCCTTGGAATAGGATTTGTTTTCCTGGCAATTTTTGTCACCATGAGCCTGTGGAATGCATTAATACCTTCATTGTTCCATGGGCCTGTTCTAACATTCTGGCAGACTGCCGGACTCTTCCTGCTCTCCAAGATATTGCTTACAGGGATTGCTCCCGGTCATCACGACAGCCGAAGGAAAAAGATCAGGGCTGATGAATGGAGAAAACATTACAGGGAAAGGTTCAGCAAAGAGTGGGGTGACAGTAAGGAGGAAACAAAGACTGAACAGGCTTAATTTTTTTGTTATACAGAGGTCCACAGAGAGTATTCAGAAATTTAAGACTCAATAGTCACTCTATGGTATTTAAAAACTGCTAGACATTTTCAACATTAACATTATTGAGAATATCCTGAACGATCTTTGTCACACTCCTGAAATCGATCTTTCCCGTCCCCATCATAGGGAGGTCCTTAATTACCACGAATTGTTTAGGCAGGGCAATATTGGGTAGCTCGGTCCCCATTTTTTTTAGAATTTCGGCCTTGTTTACCTCAATATTTACAGTGGCAATTATCGAAGCGCCTTTTTTCTCATCAGATACTTCAACCACACAGCATGATACTCCCATCGGGAGGTGTTTTTCAAGGGTATTCTCTACCTTTACAAGAGATACCATTTCACCACCTATTTTGACAAATCTCTTGAAACGGCCCGCATGCCACAGGTATCCGTCCTTATCAAGATAACCCATATCACCTGTATCATACCAACCATCAACAAGGGCTTCTGCAGTCAGTTCAGGATCATCATAATATCCTTTCATCACGGAGTCTCCTTTTACAACGATCTTTCCCACTTCTCCTGTTCTACATTCTTCCCCTGTCTCAAAATTCTCAATCTTTACCTGTACCCCGGGAATAACCTTACCTGTACTTCCGGGTTTGTTATCTTCATGTGTATTGACTGATATCACCGGAGATGTCTCTGTAGCACCGTAACCTTCAAGTAATGTAACCCCGTGCTTCTTCTTATATCCTTCCCGGAGAGCATCCGGACATTTATCGGCTCCTGCCACCATCAGCCTGAGTGATTTGAAGTCTCCCGGCTCCGATTTATGCAGATAGCCCCAGAAAAAACTTGGTGTTCCTACCATCACTGTGGGTTTTTCTTCCCGCGCTATCGTGCTAATTGTCTGAAAGTCAAGAGGATTAGCATAAGTTACCATTGTAAGTCCATTATAAAACGATACCCACAGATTCACGGTCAGACCAAATACATGGAAGAAAACAAGGTTGGCCAGGAGTATATCCGAACTGACTATCCCGATATGTTCACTGAAACTTTCAATATTAGAACTGATATTCCGGTGACTTAACTGGACTGCTTTCGGGTCCTTTTCGCTGCCACTGGTGAACAGTATTGTTGCAGTATCGTTTTCCTCACCCTTGTGAATACTATTCAGGATCATGTTAACGGGTAATTTTGACTTTAATGCAGCTTTAAGCTTATCCCCGGTCGTTATATTTTCCATAATATCTTCAAGCATCACCATCCCGTCAATTACCGGGCAGTCTATTTTCTCAAGGAGGGCCTTTGATGTTATGATAGTCCTGAACCTGCATTTTTTCTGGGCATACCTGGCATTGTTCTCGGCACCTGTTGAATAATTGATCATTACAGGTATCCGGCCACTCATCAGGGAAGCCACTGTTGCCAGTGAACAACCGGCTGAGGTTGGTACCATTATGCCAATGAACCCCTCATCATATTCTTTAAATTTTGAAGAAAGAATAAGTGCAGCTATTAAAGCCTTTGAATACGGGACCCTGCTGCCTGTTGTTTTATCGATGATGGCAGGTTTACCGGCATATTTCTTTGTCATTCGTACAAATTGCTGGTGAAGTAACATAAGGGATCTTTTTTAAGTTAAAAACGAATTCCTCTTTCATGCCCCCGTAATTATTATGACAGCTTACAGGAGAACATTAGGAATGTATTTATACGTATAGTATTTATAAGTGATAAGTGCTGAAGTGATTATCAGGTTTACTGAATAATAAATCATTAACTCATTTTAAATATTACCATCAGGCTCCAGGAGGCAAAATACAATAATGCAGTTTGTCTGCCTCGAATTATGATTATTATCATTTATTGTCTGTTACCGGTCAGGCCATTCAAATTTCTGCAAATAAATATAAAAAATCAATTTTAAAACCATTCTGGTTTCAATTTTCTTTATTGTTGAATACAATTACAGGTAATATTTTTACCTGGATTATTTTGCCTTGAGTTATAATTCATTTTATTTCAGGTATTTACTTACTATGTCCCTTGAGGAAAATGGTGCCAGTATGAACCTCTTTAAAATTTTAAGGGATGTCAGCCAGGCTATTTTTGCGCCGTTCTTCCTGTTATTTATCATCTTTTTCACAAGAAACGGAGTAACTGTTTCAGGATCGTTGGCCAATATATTATAGATCTTTATCAGCTTCCTGTTCTTATCCGGATCTTCCCTGAGAGGTTTGAGTGTCATGTCTGTCAGTATCATACCCGGACTAATAGTACCTACAATGACCGGGCCGTCCTTCACTTCAGCTGCAAAAGCATCGGTAAAATAGCGTACGGCATATTTTGAAGTACCGTATGGTGTAAGCCCGGATATCTTGCGTCCGTTGCTACCCAGTCCTTCCATGTTATATATTGCTCCGTGACCCTGGCTGATCATCCTTTTATATACGACATGAGTGGCCAGCATCAGGCCTTTAATATTTACGTCGATGACTTTTTCAAATATATCGGGGGATATCATATCGAATGTATTACGGTCGTTTGTTATCCCTGCATTATTGACCCATATATCCACTGATCCGAATTTGTTTGTTGCATTCTCCCACAATTTTGTGATATCCTGTTCAATTGTGACATCGCATTTGAATGCCTCGTAACTTCCTGATGATGAAGTTTCTTTCATGCGGATCATAGACTTCTCTACAGATGAATCTGTAGTGCCGGAATAAACAACGTTCCAACCATTCTGCAGGAAATCTCTTACAAGGCTTGCTCCTATACCTCTTGTTCCTCCGGTAATAATAGCTGTCCTCATTTATTTTATTGAATTATTCTTTGATCATTTTGCCGGTCGTGAGAACGGGGGAGCTTTTATATCGAAATTAACATTCTTTATAAGCTCCATTGTTTCTTTTATGGCTCTTTCCAGCTGGGCATCGCGGCCTTCTGAAAGCGACAGGGCATCCTGCCTGACATCTATATCGGGAGGCACACCCTTGTTTTCGGCTATCCATTTGTTGTTATACGGATCGAAAATTGCATTATCGGGAGCTGTGATATATCCACCGTCAATAAGGCTGTAATGTACAGATGCCTTGACGAGTCCTCCCCATGTTCTGGATCCGATCAGTGGACCTACTTTCTGCTGTCTGAAGACCCAAGGGAAGAAATCGCCTCCTGAGCCCGACATCTCATTTATGAGCAAAACCTTTGGACCGAGTATCCCGGCCGGTAGCAACCCTGGCTTTCCCCCTGGTACCTCGTTGGTGTATGCTGCGCGGAGGGTACGTTTCATCAGGTCGACCATATAATCGTCGAGCAGACCTCCACCGTTGAAACGTTCATCAATAACGGCTCCTTTTTTATTTTGCTGGGCAAAGAAATACCTGTTGAATGAAACCAATCCCTGGTATCCTGTGTTAGGTATCCATACATAAGCCAACTGTCCTTTCGACAGGCTGTCGACAAGACGTCTGTTGTCCTCAACCCAGGCTCTCTGGCGCAATGCTGTCTCACTCCTGATTGGTTTGACAGCCTCTGTCCATGAACCTTCAAACTTGGGAACGCTGTCAATATCAAGCATGATCTGTTGGTCGAGGGTTCCATCGAGAAAGCAGTATGGATCATCATCTGCCGTCAGCTCCTTCCCGTTTATGCCAACAATGTAATAACCTTGTTTAATTTTAATTCCTGGCTGATCAAGAGGGCTTGTCAGATTGGGATTCCAGCTTTCGGTAGTATATATACGTTTTATTTTCCACCTGTTATTGTCAGGTACCAGGTCGGCACCAAGCAACCCCACCTTTTCCTTTTCCACCTCCGGGAAATCACCTCCACCTACGAAGCTGTGACCGACTGAAAGCTCTCCGTTAACCTGGTCGAGAATATAGGTAAGGTCTGTTCTGTGCTTAATATAAGGTACCAGGGGAGCATATTTCGTGTAAACAGAATCCCAGTTTCGGCCATGCATGTCCGGGTCGTAGAAATAATCCTTTTCATATCTCCATGCCTCTTCAAATATCTGTTTCCATTCCTCCTGCCTGTCGATCTTCATCTGAAGGGTTACATTCAGGGTTTTACCATCATCTCCGGGTTTGGAGGCATCAAGCACCTTCCACGATTTTCCCGATCGTACAAGAAGCTTATTGCCATCTGCCGAGACTGACACATTACCAACACCGCCAGTAAACTCCTTAAGCTTCCTTTCTTTCAGATCAAATTTTTGCAGGGTCAGTCCGGGTTTGTTGGTTACATTCTCGGCGATGAACACTGTTCCTTTTGGACCATTAAGAAGGTACCTGTATTCTCTGCCGGGTATTGGAAGGGGGATGGTTCTCCTGTCGATGTTGTCAAAATCGATATGTACATTGCCTGTGGTATCTGCAGGATTTACTTTTTCGCTGCCCTTTTTCTTTTTTTCAGTCTTTTTAGGTTCTTCTTTCTTCACTGCCTTTTCTTCCGGCTTTTCCTCATCGCTACGTAACTTAAATGGAGAAGGATCGTTCCTGTCAAGGTTTATGACATAACATTCATAATCCGGATTTGAGTTCATTGAACTTGTATTTGCCCATCCCGATCCCAGGGCCACCTCTGTACTTGCAAGGAAATACAGATGTTTCCTGTCAAGATCCCATGCCGGGGAAAAACAGTCTGCAAAGAGGTTTGTAACAGGGTGTACAGATTTGTCTTCTTTTGACCAAATAGTCACCCTCCGAAAATTGTTGGGGCCTGTTTTTGCATAGGCAAGCCACCTGGAATCAGGCGACCATCTTAGTCCCATGGATCCACGTTCAATATTAATTCCGCCTGTATCTATGGTGATAATAGTTTCTTTCTCAGTATCTATCACTCTTATTCTTACATCATTATCTTCAAAGGCGATGAGTTTCCCATCGGGTGACCAGACAGGTTCCCATGCCATTTTTGATACACCTATTGGTATCTGTTTCGGTTTAGACATTCCGTCCTGCGAAGTAATCATGAGCACATATTCCTTGTTCCCGGTATCGGAGAACCAGGCTATTTTATCACCCTTTGGTGACCATACCGGGGCCCGGTCGGCTGCTCCCGAACTTGCTGTTATATTTCGGACATCGCCATATTCCACCGGTATGGTGAAAATATCACCATGTGCTTCCATAATGGCTCTTTTACCCGTTGGTGATATAGATGCGGCTGTTATCTGATCACTGACATCGACCCATTTTGTTTCTGCCCACGGAAAATCTCCTGATATGTTAATCTCAAGCTGTTTTGATTCGCCGGTTGATGGATCGAGAATATTAAGGTAACCGTCGCGTTCATATGCAAGCTTGTTTTTACCTGAAAGCCACTTGATATCGGAGCCTTTATAGTGAGTTATTTCTTTCAGTTCTTTAGTAGCAGGTGTATAGGACCAGATATTAACGGTCCAGTCGCGGTCGGACAGGAAGTAGATCCTATCTCCATTCCATACAGGAAGGATATCGATGGTTCTTTCGTTGGGAATCAGAGTCTCTGAATTGTCCTTAAGGTTGAGTATTGTAAGAGAAGTATTCTGTCCGCCCCTGTAATCACGCCATTCCTTGTCCCACCTGTTAATCCTGTCTATCACTATGCTGCTGCCATCAGGAGAAAAGGATCCACTGGTTCCCCATTGTGAGGTCAGTTGTACCGACGGGCCACCTTTGGCAGGAACGAGCCAGAGGTGTTCGACTGAAGGCTGCGCGAAGTCTCTAGATGTGGCGTAAAGTATCCTTGATCCGTCCGGTGTCCATCCTCTTACAGTTGAAGCAGAGGGATGCCATGTAAGACGTTTGGGTGTGCCTCCTTCCACGGAAACAACATAAATGCAATCGGTACCTGAACGGTTGGAGGTGAAAGCAATAAGCTTACCGTCTGGAGAGATCTCAGGATTCCTTTCAACTGCCTGGGTACTTGTAATGCGGGTAACATCAGATCCATCAAGATGAGCAACCCATATATCTCCTGCATATGTAAAAGCTATACGGGTATCACTGATGGAAGGTTGCCTTAGAAGTCTTGTCCCCTGGGCAATGGAAGTAAAAACTGTCAGAGAAAACAGGCTAAAAGTCAGAAGAAGATGCCTGCAAGTCATAGTTCTTCCGGCTGTCATTTTGAATGATTTGCTTTTCATGGTTGGTCAGGATTAAACGGTAACAACATCAGGATAAATTATCCAATGAAATTAGCTATATAATTCTGAAAAGCATATGTTGTAGTCAAAAAAAGTCGATAATCAGGAATTTCAATAGAGATTTCTCACCCTGATGGTGTTTGGTATTTTTTTCAGGTCGCGAAGAATTACCGCAGGATCCAGGTCACTGTCCGTTTCAATTATAACATATCCTATATGCGGATCAGTCTGCAGATACTCAGCAGAAATGTTGATGCCCCTTGATGAGAAATAATTGTTTATTTCACGCAAAACACCCGGGACATTGGCATGAATATGCAGGAACCGCTGCTTGGAGTTATTTGGTTGCAGCGATATTTCAACAAAATTGACAGCTCCCAGAGTTGAACCCGTATCGCTGTACCTGACAAGCTTTTCTGCAACTTCAAGACCTATATTGGCCTGTGCCTCCTGAGTGCTTCCCCCTATATGCGGGGTAAGTATAACATTATCAAACTCCTGAAGTACATTTTCAAAAGGCTCGCTGTTTGAGGATGGTTCCTTGGGAAAGACATCAGCTGCCACACCTGACAGGTGTTCTGCCCTGAGCGAATCCGCTGCTGCCCTGTAGTCCACAACATCTCCACGTGATGCATTTATGAGACATGACCCTTTCTTCATAATGGCTAACTGTTCTGTCGAGATCATGTTTCTTGTAAGGTCTGTTGAGGGAACGTGTATGGTAACTGTGTCTGATATCATCAGCAGATCATTAAGTGACGGCACTGGTTTGGCATTACCCAGGTTAAGCTTTTTTTCTATGTCGTAATAAAATACGTTCATTCCCATTGCTTCAGCAAGAATGGATACCTGTGAACCGATATGCCCGTAACCTATTATACCCATGTTCTTGCCCCTGATCTCTACAGAGTTATTGATAGCTTTAAGCCATACTTTATTGTGAGCCAGAGCATTGCGCTCAGGTATACCTCTCATCAGCATAATGCATTCAGCAATAACAAGCTCTGCTACCGACCTGGTATTGGAAAATGGAGCATTAAAGACAGGTATACCCATCATTTCGGCATCAAGAAGATCAACCTGGTTGGTACCTATGCTGAAGCACCCTACAGCAAAAAGCTTAGGGGCCTTCTTCAGTAAATCTTCTCTAAGTGCAGTACGGCTCCTGATACCGATTATGTGCGTTTTCTTAAGCTTCTCTTCCAGTTCTGTCCCTGATAAAGAACCCTTATGATATTCAACATTGCTATAGCCGTTTTCGTTAAAATGTTTCACAGCATTTTCATGGATACCTTCCAGCAGAAGAACTTTTATTTTTTTCTTGTCTAGAGAATATTTCGCGATCATGATCTTAATTCAGTAATATAAGGAACTTAATAATATAAAGTTAGCTGGCGGTTATTTAAACAAAACAACAGACAGAGGGCGAAAATAATTAAAAAATCAACAAACAGGGTCTTTGTGTTAAAATATCTTTCTTATTATAAACAGAATAAGGGATAAGACAGCACTGAGGAGAAGCATAGTGGTGATAGGTATAAAGATCCTTACATTGCCCTTTACAATATTTATGTCGCCTGGCAAATGCCCCAGCCAGTTAAGCCTGTTTCCTGCAAAATAGAGTATGAGGCCGGCAACAACAATTATGATACCTGTAATGATAAGTATCCTTCCTATATGTTCCATAAAGTCAGTTTTTCAAATGATGGCAGATCATAGCCACCTTTTCCTCTTAAAGTAGATGAACATGCCAAAAGTGACCAGTATTATCACAGCCCACCAGATTGCATAACCATATCTCCATTCCAGTTCAGGCATGAACTTAAAATTCATACCGTATATCCCTGCTATAAAGGTCAGTGGTATGAATATTGCAGCAAAAATTGTCAGCACCTTCATAACTTCATTAAGCCTGTTACTGACAGTTGACAGGTAAAGATCGAGCATTCCTGATGACATTTCACGGAATATTTCCAGGGTCTCGGCAACCTGTATTGCATGATCATAAACATCCCTGAGGTAAAGGAATGTAGTTTTATCTATAAGCTCAAAGTCATCCCTCTGTAACGAATTTATGACCTCACGCATGGGCCATATCGATTTATGAAGGAACATCAGTTCCCTTTTAAGCTGATAGATACTGTTAAGGGTTTCCTGGCTGGCTGATTGAAGCAGCTGTTCTTCCGTGTCTTCCATCTGTTCCCCTATACTCTCTATAACAGAGAAATAATTATCAACGATAGTGTCCAGGATACCGTACATAAGGTAGTCAGAACCCATCTTCCTCAATCTCCCCTTGTTATTCCGAAGACGCTCCCTGAGGCTGTCCAGTATATCACCTTCTTTTTCCTGCAATGAAATAACATAGTTTTTACCTATGAGCAGGCTTACCTGTTCAACCTGCAGTTCACCGTCTTCAGGTCTCAGATAGGCCATTTTTACAACAAGAAAAATATAATCATCATGATCTTCAACCTTTGGTCGTTGGGTAGTATTGGCAATATCTTCCATGACCAGCGGATGTATGCCAAATCTTTCACCTACATCGTGAATAATAGTCTCATCATGTACCCCCGATATGTTAAGCCATTTTATCTCGCCTTCTTCTTTTACCGGCATACATTCCGATATTTCAGATGGATCCTTCTCTGTCAGTGAGTTCTCATTATAGTCTATAACATGTAATTTAACAGGAGTTACTCTGTCGACACCAACATACTTAACAGATCCGGGAGCAGAAGATGTCTGGCCCATCCTGGGTATAAGTCCCGAGATATCCAACTTTTTCAGAAATTCCATCTTCATATTAATGAAGTTTTAATATACCACAGACAAGATATATGTATTGAAACAATGGTCATATCATCACTGATAACCATCTATTCAAAGAAGTTGTTTACGGCAGAGTCTTTTTTATCATTCTTTTCCGGTTCAGTCTCCTTTCCCTTCCGTGATCTCCTGGATCCGATGCTTAAGGATATCATTCCTACAATTATGCCGGCTGAGACAGACACAAGTATTAACAGCACACCGGGTATTTTTACTGACCAGAACCAGAGTTCCACCTGCACTGTCTCTGCATTCTGAAGTGCAAAGACAACCAGGAGTATCAGGAGAATGATAACTGTGATGATCTTGAATTTCATGTGTAATAAATTTTGATTTTATTGGTCATATGTAACTCCCATGTTCTCTTTTTTGTCGCTATATTACAGGATGCGGGTTCCATAGTTGTCTGTTTTCAAAGGTACAATTTCTGCAATAATAATCCAGCATGTTTATATACGAATCACCGTGAACGGAATAGGCAGGAATGATTATTATCGTCTCTTTGATACCATAAACCTATCGGGGCACAGACAGGTGAATTTAAATGAAACGGGAGCCGCTTGAAGAATAACTCTCTATGCGACTCCCGTTGATCTTATACCGTGATATAAGTTAATTAACCTTTTACTTTCTGCGTGGTGCTTTACTTTTATCAGATTTTTTACCTGCTGATGAAGTTTTCTTTCTTTCCTTCGGAGCCTTTGAAAGCTTTGAAGCCTTACTCTGGTTACTCTTACGTGAAGAGTTGCTTATTCCAGCAGACCTTCTTGATACTGAGCGTGAGCCGTTGCTCTTTACCTGCTTTGTCGTTGTTTGTCGTGTCACCGTGGTACGGTTAACATTTCTCCGCGGGGTAACCTGCTTTTCTGTACGGGTGTTATTAGCGTTGTTATTCCGGTTTGAGTTTGAGTAATTCTTCCTTGTATTAGTGACTCCTGTAGTTGTTCTTCGTGTAACAGTTGTCCTGGTTGTTGATACTGCCGGTTTCCCCTGGTGTGTGTTGCTATTCTCTATCCTTCTGTTTGTCCGGTTAAAATTTGTACCTACATTAGTTCTCCTGTTCTGAGCATTATAGGTTTTCCTGTAAGCTTCGGCGCCTACTTTTCTCTGGTCAGGATGAGAATAAGTTTTCCTGTAGGCTCCTGACTTAATTCTTTTGTGTACTGCAGGAGAGTATCTATAGTGCGATGAGTAGTAGGAATCGTGCCAGTGAGAATACCTGTGTGTGTCCCATCTCCTGTAATACCTGTAATAGTGGTTGTACAGGTTATGATGGTACCCGTAATAATAATCCCAGTAAAACGGCTTCCATGGATGCCACCAGCCAGGATAATAGCCCCAGCGCCAGGATGAATGCCACACCACGTACCTTGGACTGAAGATGAACCTTATGACAGGCCAGGCAGCTATCTGTACCGGGGTTGTGGTAACCACGGTCACCGTTCTGCCGTTAACTACGGTAGTATTGCCCATATATCCGGGGTTTGGTGTACCGTTACTGTCAAATATCGGTTCTATGATATAGTTCTTTCCGTAAAGGGCTTCGTCGCCTGTAAGTTGTATCTGAACTTGTCCGTCGCTGAAGCGCTGAACAGTAAATACTGCAACATCCTGGATCTCTTTGGGTCCTAACTGATCCTGAATGACAATGTTATGTACATTATTGTCGACATTATCAACAACAGTCAGATAGTCAACCATATTATCTTCATTGAGATCGAGGTTGTTGATATTTGATTCCGGATTATTCAGGTCTCTTTCAAAGTCCTCAAGTGTCTTTGATTCCTGAAACAGCTGCATTACCGCGTACAGGTTAAGGTTGTCGCCGGGGAGCCCGAGATATTCCTTCGGTTCCTGCTGTGCTTTGAGCGCAGTACCTGTGGTAAGAAGCGCTGCAAAAAGTGAGATGGTCATTAACTTTTTCATAACGTTTGTTTTTAAAGGAACGTGTTCGTAATGATAAATACAAAAGTTGTACCAAAAAAATTCTGAATTGTGATATGCTCTTTGATTCTGCTTTAAAAAGGCCTGTTTTTAAAGTGCTTATAAAATAATAAGCTGTCAGCCAAGTAACTCTTTTACCAGGGCTGATATCTCTCTTCCTTCAGCCCTTCCTGCAAGTTCTTTGGTGGCAATACTCATTATTTTACCCATATCGGCAAGCGATGTCGCCCCTGTTCTTGCTATAATTTCCTGGAGGTTTCCGGTAAGTTCTTCGGTACTCATTTTAGCCGGCAGGTACTTCTCAAGAATATCGGCTTCCTGGATCTCTTTCTCATACAGATCGGGGCGATTCTGTTCCTTGTATATAGCTGCTGATTCGCGGCGTTGTTTAACAAGCTTTTGCATTATCTTCAGCTCTTCCTCTCCGCTGAGAATAGTGTCAGCTCCTTTTTCCGACCTTGCCAGAATGAAAGCAGTTTTTGCGGCCCTGATCGCATCCAGAGCTACCTTATCCTTTGACTTCATTGCAGCAATCAGGTCGCTGGCTATTTTTTCCGTTAATGACATATTAATTTGTTTTTTGAATTTCAAAAGATTTATAAATCTGAATTAAAGGTACAATATTCATCCCATATCAAACGGGCAAAAGAATATAATATTCAACATCAACACAGAACATCCCGTCAACAGATCGCCGTCCTGAATAATTTTAAAAAAGTGCAAAAAGTGCCTTCCTCGTAATAAACTTATCGTTAACGTCATGTTAATAGTTGTTAAATGCTTTTAATAACCGGCCTAAAGTCCTACTTTTGAGGTTTTACTGGATTTAGAACAATTTTATTTGATACTATAGGAGAAGAAGATGAAAAGGACACTGATTTTTACGGGTATTGGAATTGGTTTAGCCTTTATACTGTTATTTGTTTTCAATAAGATAGCATCAAAGCGAAACTCTCCTGATCAGTTTGCTGTGGTTAAGGAGGGTGAATTTGAAATATCACTTTCTGCAACAGGTGAATTGGAAGCAGAAAAGTCCGTTGATATCAACGGACCTAATTTTGCCAGGAGACGTTTTGTTAGAGCAAGAAGTATAAAGATAACGGATCTCGTTCCGGAAGGTACTATTGTTAAGAAAGGAGATTACATAGCAACACTTGACAAGACAGAGCTTGATAACAGCTATAAAGACCAGGTCGAACAGCTAAAGACCCTGCATACAAACCTGGATATGAAAAAGCTTGATACGGCTGTTGTGCAGAATTCCCAGCGGGATGTTATCAGGAACCAGGAGTACACGGTTTCAGAAGCTGCCATGACACTCCATAACTCAAAATACGAATCACCGCCGATAATAAGACAGGCGGAGATTAACCTTGAAAAGGCAAAGCGTGTGCTGGAACAGGATAAAAGGAGTTATCAGCTTACACTTGCCCAGAACAGAACAGATATTTCAAACCAGAAGCTTCAGATCTCCAGGATTGAAAGAAGGGCACAGGATTTAAAGGATCTGCTTGACGGATTTACTATAACAGCTCCCTCTCCCGGTATGGTCATATATAAAAAAGAATGGAATGGCTCGAAGAGAAAAACAGGATCATCAATAAACTTCTTTGACCGTACTGTTGCCACCCTGCCTGATCTGTCGTCTCTTGTTTCAAAGACGTATGTCAGTGAAGTTGATGAGAACAAGGTCAAACCAGGACAAAAGGTATATATAACAATTGATGCTATTCCCGACAAGCAATTTACTGGATCAGTTTTATCGATAGCCAATATCGGGGAAATACTTCCCAACTCAAATGATAAAATGTTTGAGGTACTTATAAAGCTTGACAAGTCAGACCCGGCGTTAAGACCTTCGATGACTACCGGTAACAAGATTGTCATGAGTGTCATTCCTGATGCAATATATATTCCCACAGAATGTGTTCAGGCCGGTCTCGACAGCATACCTTTTGTTTATACCAAACGCAGGAAGAAACAGATTGTCCTGCTTGGTAAGGCTAATGATAAATTTGTAGTTATAGAAAAAGGACTGACTCCGGGAACAAAGGTGTATCTTAATAATCCTGAAGAACCTGAAAGATTCAAACTGGCGGGAGAAGAGCTTATTCCCTTAATCAGGGAGAGGGAAGAGGCCAAACTGGCAGAACTGCAAAGACAGGTTAAAAAAGTCAGGAACATTGATTAGTTTTCGGGTTCAACATGAATATTGACTGTCAGGTTATCGTAAATATTTGTCAGTTCCTTCTCTATCATGTCACAGTATTTATGAGCATCGCCTACTGACTCGTTTTCAGGAATTTCCATATGCACATCGATGAACCTGTAATTACCAGCCACCCGGGTCCTCAGATCATGGTAATTAACCCCGAGGCGTTTCAAGGTATTTTCAAGTTCATAAATCTCATTTTCACCCCATGCCGTATCAAGCAGGGGAGTAAAGGCCTTTTTAAGAAGCTGAAAAGCTTCGGATATGATGAAAAGAGCTACTAATATAGCAATAACGGGATCGAGCCATTCTATCCCTGTTATGATGATCAGACCCAGTCCGGCTGCAACACCCAGTGATGTATAAACATCGGTCTTTAGGTGAAGGGCATCAGCCTCGAGGGCTACTGAATTAGTCTGCCGGGCAACTTTGTATAACCTGGAAGACACAAAAGCATTAATAACGGCTGAAGCGAACATAACTAGCGATCCAAGCAGGATTGATTCAAGTCCGGTATGCTCACCAGTCAGTTTTTTCACAGCTTCTATTATGATCCATATGGCAGCAACAAAGATGAGAAGGGCTTCAATTACTCCGGATATATTCTCAATCTTACCATGGCCATAAGGATGTCGGGAATCTGGTGGGTTATCTGACATGCGTACCGAGATAAATGCAATGACAGCAGCCACCAGGTCCATAGAAGAATGTATAGCCTCTGATATTATACTTACAGATCCGCTGATAAGGCCAACCACCAGTTTCATGGTGATGAGCAGTGTATTTGAGATTATTGAAAGACGCGCTGTCCTGACCTTGGTATTCATGAGTCTTCAGTGTTATATTGATAACACTCAAATATAAAAATTAAATGAGCAGCAAAGTCATTTTAACCAACAGAAAATTATACTGAATATTAAACAGTTATTAATTCGTATCCGATGTTTCCCAGCCCGATCTTCTCTGCATGTTCGAGGGCGGCATGCCAGTGTGTGTCAGGATGAGCAGATCTGAACTTGTCTTCTCCGTGCATATCACCAAATGAGTGATCTTCACATATCCTGCTTCCTGCCAGCGCCGGCGCTGTTTTGACAAGATCGGCACTTGCCATATCGAGGGCTACCGGGTCGTACGATGCTGCAATACCTATATCAGGAACGAGCGGGTAATCGTTGAAGCCCCAGCAATCGCAATCGGGTGATACGTTCATAATAAAATTAACGTGAAAAGAGGGTTTGTCCTTAACCACAGCCAGGCTATATTCGGCAATCCTCCTGTTGACTGTCTCAGAAGAATTCTGCCAGACAACCCTTGAAGAGTCATACTGGCAAACCGCTACACACTGTCCGCAGCCAACGCATTTTTCATAATCTATTCGGGCTATTTTATCAGGACCAACCGTTACCGCATCATAAGCACAGTATTTTTCGCATATCCTGCAACCCGTACAGTTAGCTTCATAAATCTCAGGTGATCCGCCTGAGTGCAGGAAGAGTTTACCACCTACTGAGGCACACCCCATACCCAGGTTCTTCAGTGCACCTCCAAAACCGGTTACCTCGTGACCTTTAAAATGGTTAAGTGACACAATTATATCGGCATCAGCAATTGCACTGCCGATCTTTGCAGACTGACAATACTCAGTGTTCAGTGCTACTTCCCTGTATTCTGTTCCCTTAATGCCATCTCCAATTATAACCGGACAGTCAACAGCCATCGGATTAAAGCCATTCTCAAAAGCGGCTTCTATATGTGTAGGGGCATTGGAACGCTTTCCGTAGTATAGTGTATTACAATCAGTAAGAAAAGGAACAGCCTCCTTCTGTTTCAACATTTTAACGATCTTTGCTGCATAGTTGGGTCTTATATATGCCAAATTGCCGGGTTCCCCGAAATGAATTTTAACAGCTGTTATTTTTTTGCTGAAATCTATTTTATCAATACCTGCTTTTATTACCAGATTCTCCAGTTTTTTTAACAGGTTCTGTGATGGTTTGGATCGAAGGTTGGTGAAATAGACTTTTGACTGTGACATTTGTGTTGGTTTCTATAAGACGTTAATTCTGCTGGTTCAACCATTTAATGGCTAATATCAATAGAAACAATACTGTTTTGATGAATGTTACAAAGGTAAAATAATTATTTTGGCGTGCAAGAACCTCAATGTTCAAACATTCAAATGCTTGAAACAATATCTCTGATTTTTTCTATGAGCCATTTTGGTGTTGATGTGGCTCCGCAAATACCTGCTGAATGCTTGTTTTTAAACCATGAGGGTTCAATCTCTTCGGGTGAAGATACGAAATGAGTGTCCGGATTTACTTCCTTGCATACAGTATAAAGCATACGGCCATTTGAACTTTCTTTTCCGCTGACAAATACTATTGTGTCATGTTTTTTCGCAAACACTTTAAGGTGAGGCTCCCTGTTTGAGACCTGGCCGCAGATAGTTCTGTGCACGGTAAGTAATTTGTCGGGGTCGGATATCCCTTTATCCTTTATTCTGAAGCGTAGTATTTCAACAAGCCTGTTATATTCCCTGACGCTCATCGTTGTCTGGGAGAAAAGGTGAACCGGTAATGTGACATCAACCCTGTCAAGATCATCAGGTCCTGAAACAAGGATACCTTCATTATTGATCTGTCCCTGGAGGCCTACCACTTCTGCATGACCTGCTTTCCCAAAGATCACCACCTGTCCTTTGCCTTCTTTTGTTGAGAGCCACGAAGTCCTGATTTTTGACTGTAGTCTTCTTACTATAGGACATGTGGCTTCTATGATGGTAATATTATTGTTCCAGGCTGTTTCATAGGTCTCCGGTGGCTCCCCATGGGCCCTGATGAGTACTTTGCAGTCTCTCAGCTTTCTGAACTCTTCATGGTCGATGGAGACAAGACCCAAGGAAGAGAGCCTTTCCACTTCCTTGTCATTATGTACGATTGGTCCGAGTGAAAATACTTTTTCCCCGTTCCTGAGTGCTTTTTCTGCAATCTCCACAGCATTTTGTACGCCAAAACAGAAGCCCGACTGGCTGTCAATTTCAACTGTCATGTCCTTTCTTTTCAATGATATTGTTGATCCACTGCATTTGTTCCTGCACAGTCATCCTGCTGTTATCAAGGACAATAGCATCGTCGGCTTTTCTCAGAGGACTTATATCCCTGTTTTCATCAGCAATATCCCGGGCTATGATGTTGCTCTTGATCTCTTCATAATTCACATCAATACCTTTTGCCCTTAGCTCGTTGTACCTTCGCCGGGCTCTTATATCAACGGAGGCTGTCATAAAGATCTTAATATCTGCAGCAGGAAAAACGACCGTGCCAATGTCGCGACCATCCATAACTATTCCCCTTGCTTCACCTATCTGTCTCTGTAATTCAACCATCCTTTCCCTTACCTCGTGTACCTGGCTTACACTGCTAACATGAGATGTGACTTCCATCTCACGGATCTCTTCCTCCACATTTTCCGAATTTAGTAATGTCTCATACTCGTTCAGGACAGTATTATAGACAAAGTCAATATGTATATCCGGCAGTATATTATTTAACGCCAGAGTATCAAGACGGTCGTCCTTAATGAATCCGTTCCTGAGGCAATAAAGGGTAACCGCCCTGTACATGGCTCCGCTGTCTATATATTTATATCCCAGTTCTTTTGCAATGGATTCTGCAAAAGTACTTTTTCCGCATGATGAATACCCGTCGATGGCTATAATAAATTTCCTGTTCATAGACTATAATACAAATACTTTTGAGGTTTGTTTCAGACCCTGGTCTTTTTATAAATATTATTAAGGCGAAGTATTACCGATACATGCGTGGATGATCCGGCCAGGTGATATGTTGCCCGCCCGAATTCAATATCCATAATTGAGGTATTAACACCAAATCCCCATGAAAGCCCCACTGTAGAAGTTTTAGAGTCGATAGATAATTCTCTGCGCCGCTGGTAATTATAACCGGCGCCCAGGTAAAAATTCTTGCCGGGTGTCAGCTCAATCCCCAGCACGGCATGTCTCAACAGGTTTTCGGAAAAGCCTGAAGAGCCTGATGATGTTGTTATCGTGCCGGAAGGATCGGTATATGTATAGGTAAGGTCATACTTTTCCAGGTGTCTCAGGGTGAGTGAAAACCGAAAAGGTGCATGGGCCAGTGCCTGCGTAATTCCTGCCTGTATCTCGAAGGGGAGGTTTTCCCTGGGTTCCCCTGCATATCTCGTTAACTGGTATCCCAGGTTCCGGATCACAAGGCCTGCTGAGAAAAGACCCGAAGTGTTATGCCATTCTGCTCCTATGTCTATTGCAAAACCTGCCGAAGTGTATCGTTCGAGATGGGACAGAACAGGCTTGAGATTAACACCTATGTTAAATAGGGAGTCTATCGTTCTGGAATAAATTACCGAGAGGGCGTATTCTGCTGCCGTGAAATTCCCGGTTATTGTCCCCGAGGCATCGGCTTCGGTGAAAGATCCGTAGTTAAGGTATGTCATTCCAAGAGCAAAATTGCCGGTACCGGGGTATGACCTGGAATACATGGCAAGACCGTAGTTGATACCTGCGAAATAGTTGACATAATTGAGCGCAAGACTGTTATCCATTTCTGATTTTAGCAGTGCAGGATTATGATATGCCATATTAAGATCGTTTACCGGGAGAGAGACATTGGTTCCACCCAGTGATGCAACCAGTCCTGAATGGGTAAGGTTCAGAAATTCATAAACATTATCTCCTCCAGTCTGCGCAAAGGACGGAGGGATAATACAGATGAACAGAAGAAAGATAATGGTCTTTTTTCTCATAGCTTTCAATACATGCCAAAGATAGCATGATTTATTTAATCGTATAACTGGTTGCTGCCTGTATTAAACTGAAGTAATTATGTAAATGAAATTTCTCATGCAGTCCTGCCTGCAAGGGCAATTGCTTTTTTTGATATCCTGTTTCTCTTGTTGATCTGCGACATAAACAGACCTGCAATGACAATTGACATACCGGCCATATTCTGGAAAGTCAGCTTTTCACCCAGGAGGAAGAAAGAGAAAATAGCAGTCAGAACAGGAATGATATTTGCGAATGCACTTGCCTTTGACACGCCCATATGTCTTAAAGCATATGTAAAGGTTACAAATGCAACTCCCGATGCAAATACAGAAAGTTCAATTACCGGTATAAACATACTGAAGGTAAATTGAATGGTAATGAAGTTTCTCAGGTCGAGTATAATAAAAAGAGGCAGGAACAGGATTGAACCTATAATATTCTGAATATTAACAATAAAAATGGGATTGTAGCTGCCTGCCAGCTTGTTGAGTACCAGACTGTATCCTACGGTAGACAGCACTGCAAGCATTAAAAATCCCAGGCCCCGGATGTCAAATGATATTGTGCCGTCCCTGTTAAGGATGAACACCACCACACCTATAAAAGAAAGGATGATTCCCGCATAGTTGATGAACCTTAGCTTTTCGCGGAAGATTATCCATGCACCTATGGCTGTAAAAACAGGTATTGTTGATATGAAAACGGAACATAATGTGGCCGAAACATATGTAAGGCTGAAACTCTCACCAATGAAATATAAAAAGGGCTCAAACAACGCCAACAATATAAAAAGCTTCCTGTCAGACTTCTGTATCTTTACGAATTTGCCGGTAAAAACCAGGAATATAGTTAGCAGTATTGATGAAAAGGCAAGCCTCATCAGGATGATCGTAAGCGGGTAAAAAGTCCTGTTGGCCATTTTGAACCATATGAATGACACTGACCAGAAGATCACAGCTGCCATTATTGCTCCATATGATTTTAAACTATTTTTCACTATCCTGCCGGTTGATTAAAAAATGAATTACGGGGTGCGAATTTAATTTTATTATTTCTATTTTTTAATATTGTGGAAGAAAATCTCACCTGTATAGGCGGATGATTGGCATACGTTTCGACCAGTATAATAATGTGGTCATGAACATTAAACCAAACACCATACTATCAGTCATTTGACTAAAATAACAATTTCGAATACATGATATTATTGATATTTTTCAGATTTGATTGTGATTCATAAATTATTATATTTGCCGCCGCGAGGGTTAAAATGAAGAAATTTTTTCATGATGCCCGGTATAAAAACAAAATTAACTAATATCGTAGATTAGATGAAAATTCTGGTTTGTATCAGCAATGTTCCCGACACAACGACAAAGATAAAGTTTGCCGAAGGAAATACCTCAATAGACACCACCGGCATTCAATGGGTTATCAACCCCTGGGACGAATTATCGCTTACGCGTGCCCTGGAGCTCAGGGATGACGCCAGCACAGGAGTTAAATCAGTGACTGTAGTTCACGTTGGTCCTGCTTCTTCTGAGCCAACAATACGAAAGGCCCTTGCAATAGGTGCCGACGATGCTATCAGGGTCAATGCAGAGACTTCGGATGCATGGTTTGTTGCTTCGCAGATAGCAGAGGTTGTTAAGAAAGAGCAGTTTGACATAATAATGAGCGGCATTGAGTCGAGTGATTATAACGGTTCCATGGTGGGGGGTATGGTGGCAGAATTTCTTGGTATTCCATCAGTATCAGCTGTTTCCGGCATTAATTTCGATAACGGGCAGCCTGTTCTGACACGTGAGATAGACGGAGGTAAAGAGGTTGTAAGTGTACCTGTTCCTTTTACGGCGGTTGTACAGAAGGGTATTGCCAAAGAGCCCAGGATTGCTGCAATGAGAGGTATAATGATGGCAAGGACAAAACCTGTAAAATTGTATGAGCCTGTTGGAGGAGAACCGCTTACAAGGATTGTTGAATTTGAAAAGCCTGCTCCGCGTGCAGCATGCAGGTATATAGATGCAGAGAATGCAGGAGATTTGATCGAAATCCTCCGGAATGAGGCCAAGGTAATCTGAAAAATAGTAAAAAAACAGTAAATTGAAAAGATATGTCAGTATTAGTATATACCGAGAACTGGGACGGAAAATTCAAAAAGCTTTCCTTTGAACTTGTATCTTATGCCACCGGACTTGCAAAAATGGCCGGTACATCTGTAACAGCTGTTTCTGTTGGAAAAGTTGAAGAGGAAGAACTTAAAAAACTTGGGACCTATGGTGCCGGTAAAATAATCAATGTAACCGGAAGCCAGTTTGATATTCTTGATAACCAGGTTTACACCAGCGTTCTTGCCGATGTAGCACAACAGGAAAACGCTTCTGTTATCGTTTTTGCCAACAACAACACAGGCAAAGCTGTTGCACCAAGGCTTTCAGTAAAGCTGAGGGCAGGCATTGGTACCGGAGTAAGTAAACTTCCACTGAGCCTTGAGCCATTTACAGTATACAAAAGAACGTTTTCCGGGAATGCCTATGCGCATCTTATTATTGATACCGCGGTTAAGATAATTACCCTGGCTCAGAATTCATTCGACCTGGCAGAAACGGAAAATAAAGCAGTTATTGAGAACCGGGAAATGGCAGTTGATGGTTCCCTGCTTAAAACTGCAATAAAGGATGTCCAGAAGCAGGCAGGAAAGATTTTGCTCATGGATGCTGATATTGTTGTATCAGGTGGTCGGGGCATGAAATCACCCGACAACTGGGGGCCCCTTGTTGAACTGGCATCATTGCTCGGCGGAGCAACAGCCTGCTCCCGGCCCGTTTCAGATGAGGGCTGGAGACCGCACGAAGAACACACAGGACAGACAGGTAAGATCATCGCACCTAATCTCTATATAGCAGCGGGTATATCCGGAGCAACCCAGCACCTTGCAGGTATCAGCTCATCGAAATATATCGTCGCTATCAATACAGACAAGGACGCTCCGATCTTCGAATCAGCTCAATATGGCATAGTAGGAGATGCGATGAAAGTACTTCCGAAACTTGTGGAAGCTGTTAAATCAAAAAAATAGCAGGGGCCGTTGTAAGCAACGGCCTTTTAAAAAAACAGAATTAACCGGTCAGCTATGACGAAACAGATAGTATTTGCAATCACTCTATTGGTCACACTGGGGATATTCTTTTATACCATCAGACGACTTATCAGTTACTTCAGGTTTACACGTGCGGCATTCCCGGTAAAGGATTTCGGCAAAAGGATAAATACCATGCTTTCGGTGGCTTTCGGGCAGACCAAGATCTTCCGCAGGCCTGTAATTGGTATGTTCCATGCCCTTGTCTTCTGGGGATTTTGTGTTATCCTGATAGGTAGCATTGAGATGGTAATTGACGGACTTACAGGAACAGACAAGATTTTACAGTTTCTGGGTCCGGTTTATAATTTTATAATGGCTTCCGGCGATGTTTTTGCCCTGCTTGTGGCAGTATCGATCATTGTTTTTCTCAGCAGGAGGATCTTTTTTCATGTAAAGAGGTTCGAGGGAATAGAGATGAAGAAGATCTCTCATATTGATGCTAACATCGCACTCACCATCATCCTGTTGCTTATGGTTTCGCTGCTGGCAATGAACACTGGTTATGTAGAACTCAAAACGCTAACGGGAGAAAAGCTTATCGGTCTGTACCCCGTCAGCAATGTGCTGGCAAAATGGTTTGGAGGAGGTCAACCGGAGACCTACAGGACGGTATTTGAAGTATCCTGGTGGTCTCATATTCTGCTGATATTTCTTTTTGCAAACATACTTCCATATTCAAAACATTTTCATGTCTTCCTGTCGGTTCCCAATGTATTTCTTTCCAGGCTTGACCCGCTGGGTAAACTTCCAAACATGGACAGCATTACCAGGGAGGTCAGGCTGATGCTTAATCCTGAAACAGCTTTTGCAGCTGCTGAAGGTGATGCTCCTTATGAAAGATTCGGGGTTAAAGATGCTGAGGATGCTTCATGGAAGAATTATTTTGATTCCCTGTCATGCACGCAATGCGGGCGATGTACCTCGGTCTGCCCGGCAAATGTTACTGGAAAGAAGCTTTCGCCCCGGAAGGTAATGATGGATCTCAGGGCCAGGATGAAGGAGAAAGGTCCGCTGATGGTAAAAAACGGAAGGGATTTCAGTGATAACAAGTCATTAGTAAGGGATTATGTATCTGAAGAAGAACTCTGGGCATGTACTACCTGTAATGCCTGTGCGAAGGAGTGTCCAATAAACATCAACCATCCGACCCTGATAGTTGATATGCGCAGGTACCTGGTCATGGAAGAGGCATCGGCTCCGGGAGAGCTTAAAACGGTCTTCAATAATATTGAGAACAATGGTGCCCCGTGGCAGTATTCCGCTGACGACAGGCTTGATTGGGCTAAGGACCTTGAGATCAATATCAACTGACAGCCGGAACAGTAGATTATGGCAGGTAATTGCCTCTTTAAGTGATTATGTTAGAACCTGATTGATAAAGTATATTATAAAAAAATGGAAACCCGTAAAATAGAAGTTCCTGTTATGGCTGATCTCTTTGCAAGGGGGGAGAAACCGGAATACCTGTTCTGGGTAGGCTGTGCCGGAGCATTTGATGACAGATATAAGAAAGTTGTCAGAGCCTTTACAAAGATACTTACATACCTGGAAATCAGTTACGCGGTACTGGGCAAGGAAGAAACATGTACGGGCGATCCAGCCAGGCGGGCAGGTAACGAGATGCTTTACCAGATGCAGGCATTGCAGGTTATAGAGATACTTAAGATGTATGAAGTCAAAAAGATCATTACCATATGTCCGCATTGTTTCAATATCTTTAAGAATGAGTATCCTGACCTGGGCGGACATTATGAGGTCATAAACTACCTGCAGTTTCTCAGCAGCCAGATTGACCAGGGAAGGCTTGGAATAGATGCCGGAGCACTCGGTAACATATCAGTTACATACCATGATCCGTGTTATCTGGGAAGAGCCAATAATATATATGAAGAACCCCGTAAAATACTCAGTAAGCTGACAGGCAGCGTTGTTGAGATGGCTCGGCATAAGAGCTTCGCCTTATGCTGCGGTGCAGGAGGAGGACAGATGTTCAAAGAAGCGGAAAAAGGAAACAAGGAGATCTTCATTGAAAGGACCGAAGACGCGCTTGAAACAGGAGCCGGGGTAATTGCAACAGCCTGCCCTTTCTGTATGACAATGATCACAGACGGGCTTAAATACAAGAACAGGGAAGAAGAGATAAAGAACCTGGATATTGCAGAATTAATAGTACAATCACTGAATATTTAAATTAATCCGAATAATAAACTGACTAAAATGGAAAACAGTAAACTCTTGAAAAGTGGTGAATTTCTGGTAAGTGATGTTGAAGCCACAGACATTTTCATTCCTGAAGAATTCGATGAGGAACAGAAGATGATAGCGCAGACCTGCAGTGACTTTCTTGACGCTGAAGTTTATCCCAATCTTGAACAGCTTGAAACAGGAGACAGGGAATTGATGAAGACAATTCTTAAAAAGTCAGGCGATCTTGGATTAATGGGAGTTTCGATACCTGAGGAATTGGGAGGTTTCGGACAGTCATTTGTTACACAGATGCTTGTAGCCGAAACTACCGGTGCAGGTTATTCTTTTTCTGTAGCCTATATGGCACACTGCGGTATAGGGACTCTTCCTATAATGTATTACGGCAACAAGGAGCAGAGAGAAAAGTATGTTACCAGGCTTGCAACAGGTGAACTGATAGGGGCTTACTGCCTTACAGAACCCGGAGCAGGAAGTGATGCTAACTCGGGAAAGACAAATGCAACGCTCAGTGAAGACGGTAAGTATTATATTCTTAACGGACAGAAGATGTGGATCACCAATGCAGGATTTGCAGATTCACTGGTCGTCTTCGCAAAAATTGACAACGACAGGGTTTTGAGTGCTTTTATCGTTGAAAGCAAATATCCGGGTGTTGTTATCGGAGCTGATGAACATAAGATGGGTATCAAGGGATCTTCAACAGCCCAGATCTTTTTTAATGATGTTAAGGTACCGGTGGAAAACCTTCTTGGCAAAAGAGGTGAAGGATTCAGGATTGCTCTCAGTATCCTTCATATGGGACGTCTTAAGCTTGGGGCAAATGTTCTTGGAGCCGCTAAGAAAGCAATTACCGACTCAGTAAAATATGCCAACGAAAGGAAGCAGTTCGGCGTTCTGATATCTTCGTTCGGCGCCCTGAAATATAAATTAGCGGAACAGGTTATCCGCCTGTTTGCTTCCGAATCGGCTGTTTACCGGGTAAGTAATGATATCGACAGCCTGATGAAGAAACTCACCGTCGATTGCGGCGATTACGGAAGAGCTTCCATTGAAGCTATCAGCCATTATGCAGTTGAGGCAGCCATACTTAAGGTTGTTGGATCGGAAATGCTTGACTATGTTGCTGATGAAGCTGTACAGATACACGGCGGTATGGGTTATTCAGCTGAAATGGCTGTTGAAAGGGGTTATCGCGACTCAAGGATCAACAGGATCTTTGAAGGAACAAATGAGATCAACAGGCTTCTTGTTGTTGACACTGCAATGAAACGTGCCATGAAGGGTGAATTTGATCTCTTCGGCGAAGCAGAAAGACTGTATGGTGATCTTGATAATATTACTGACGCCAGGAAAGAGGGTGAAAGTTATTTTGAGACAAAGAAAAGATATATCGGGAACTTCAAAAAGGCTATCCTGCTATGCATAAACGGTGCTTCAAAACGTTTTGAAAAAGGTCTTATAAACGAACAGGAGGTGCTCAACAATATAGCAGAGATGATGATGGAGACATATGTGGCTGAGTCTCTGGCATTAAGAGTTGAAAAGATGGAATCTGTAAAAGGTAATATATCACTTTATAAGGACATGCTGGATACCTGTCTGTTCGATACAGCTGATATTGTAAGGAAATCGGCTCTTGAAGCTGTCGGATCGTTCTCATCTCCCGAATCATGTTCATCACTTGTTAAGGCAGTGGAAAACCTCTCCAGGGTTGAGTGCATAAATGTTAAGGATGCACGCAGGCGAATAGCCGATAAACTTATAGAAGATAATATGTATAAATTCTGATCGTTTTTTCAGAATTATTGATCTTTTTCAGTGAGAACCATGAGCAGCCATTGTAGCAGCCGTAACGGATGCTATAATGGCTGTCTGGACTTCCCTGATAGCCAGGTTAATTTCTGTATTCATAATATCCCCTTTCAGCAAATCCCCGTTCTTTCTTCTCATTTGTTTTACTTCTGCTCTTTCTCTTGACAGAAGCCGGTATGCCCTGGAGGCTTCGACAAGTCCAAGGAGCATAAGATCATTTTTGCCAGGTTGTTTTCCGTATATCAGGAATTGCCGTAACCGCTCGATAAGATTATCCCTTATGCTCCTGTCATTGAACCAGAACCTTTTATAAGGAATGATGTTCAGGAACTTCTTCTTATCTGTCCTGATAATATCTTTTTTTTCAAGTCTGGTGATTATTTCATTGAATATGAGCATGTTCCGCCGAGAAAGACGGTTTATCCAGAATGATATTCTCCTGTTTCTGGATGAGTTGGTTATCCTGTCTGCCACCATATCGTGAAGCGGATCTCCATTTTTTGTAAATGACGGAATGAGTCTCTTATCCTCTATCGTGAATTCATCCATACTGAGAGCGTCCATTAATACTGCTCCCGTAAGGGTGTACCTGAAATGGATATTTTCAATTGCTATTCGTCCCTTCGTAGGATGTATTGCCAGGATCATAAATAATTCTGCGGCGGACGGGGTCATAAAGGTATGATTTAGGTATTTAAATAATTATTCGTAAATTTAGAAAAATATATATCAATATTTGACAAAAATATATATCAACATGATCAGTGACATAGATCAATTTTTAACATGATAAAAAGCATGGTAAGTATATTAAAATTATGCACTACAAGGTGCATTCTATTATGATATTCGGGTATATTTGTGAATAATTTAACACTTGCTATTAATCAGATAAATTAACAAAAATTTAAATATGAATCAGAAATTTAAAGTGAAAAGACAACTTCTGGCAGGAGTGGCATTGGTTGCCCTGATAGCCGGAATTTCTTCATGTGAGAAGTACTCATTTTTACCGCCTCAGATCAATCCCGTTGATACCATATACTTTTCAACGGTTATTCAACCGATTTTCACGGATAACTGTATTACATGTCATGGGGCTCTGAGAGCTCCTGATCTGAGAGAAGGGAAATCATATGAGGCACTTAAATCAGGAGGCTTTGTGACTCAGCCAGGCGATCAGAGTCTTCTTTATCTGCAGTTGAATAAGTCAGACCATGAAGCCAGGACAAGTGACCTGGAAAAGTTACAAATCCTTACCTGGATAAACCAGGGAGCGCTAGACAATTAAAAATAACCAAATCTGATAAAACTTATTAACATGAAAAAGATCTTGATCCTTTTGACATTTTCATTCTTCCCTTTTGCACTTTTTGCGCAGAATGCAACTGCACAGGAAGAATCCACTCCAGTAAGCGGTACCTTTGCAACAAATACCCTGATTGATAATCAGACTATTGAATCTCCTTACAAAGGCGGATTACAACTTCAGATCCAGCACAGATTCAGTACTATTGAGAACTATCATAACCTTTACGGAATTTATGGTTCTGCCAACACCCGTCTTGCCCTTAATTACGGAATTACAGACAGGATAATGATAGGTGTGGGTACTGAAAAAGACTACAAATCCCAGGATATACAATGGAAATATGCCATCCTTCGCCAGACTGAAGACAATAAGGTACCTGTATCATTATCTTATTTCGGAAACATTGTTATTGACCTCAGGAGCAAGGATAACTTTGGCCCTGCGGCCAGTTTCAAGGATATTCACAGGTTATCATATTTCACGCAACTTATAATAGCTCGCAAGTTCACTGATAAGATATCAGCCCAGATCGCTCCTTCATTTATCTATTATAACTCGGTTCCCATATACAGTGATGTAAGCGGTTATAAAAATGTGAATTTTGGTCTGTCAGCCGGTGCCAGGGCCAACCTGTTCGGGAATCAGACACTTCTTCTGGAATATGATCAGCTTCTGACAAAACAGGATCTTGATACACAGCCTAAGCCAAACCTTTCTTTTGGATGGGAAATAAATACTGCCACGCATTCTTTCCAGATTTTTGCAGCCAACTATAACTCGATTATCGACCAGAGAAATCTGGTGTTTAACACCAACAGCAAATATCTGTTTGGCTTTAATATTACTGTGAGGTTCTAATAATAAATTATGTTTTCAGGGATGAGCTTTTATAAGTTCAGGATCATTATTCTGTTCATTTTCACCTTTATAAGTTCGGCGGCATCTGCAGGCCGGTTCGGTTCATGGCTGAAAGAAAATACGGTGCAGGATACTGCATCCTATGTTTCGCCGTACGCTGAAGATAACGAAAAATGCTTCAAATGTCACGGTCAGTCAATTTATGAATATACAAATGAAACTCTTGGCAGGCAGGTTCGTGAGCTGATGTGTTCCGACAAGATCATCAAAAGAGAAGATTTTTACAGATCAAACCATAAGGGCCTCGGTTGCACCGATTGCCATTCATATGATTATACAACATTCCCACATCCCGGGGAACTGAGGATGGAGCAGGAGACCTTTACATGTCTTGATTGCCATGGTGGGGATGAAAGTTTTTCCCAATATCATTTCGAGGCGATCGATAAGGAATATAAGAAAAGTGTACATTATATAAGGCTCGCGAAAGATGGTTTTTCCTGCTGGAAATGCCATAACCCGCATACTTACAGGATTGATGTGGGTAAAGGTGATTACAGGGAAAAAATTGCTTACGATAATGCGATATGTCTTAACTGTCATTCCAATTTCAATAATTTTCAGTTGCTTACCAACAGGAAGGAGATCAATATCATTCAGAAGCACGATTGGCTGCCGAACCAGGCTGCCCATTTTGCAAATGTAAGATGTATTGAATGTCATACCAGGGTGAATGACAGTATACCCGTTGCTCATCTTATTCTCCCTAAAGAGAAGGCTGTAAGGTTATGTAACGAATGTCATTCGCAGAATTCACTGCTTATGGCTTCATTGTATAAGTTCGAATCCAGGGAAAATCGTCGTAACGGGTTCTTTAATGCAATAATTCTTAACTCATCCTATGTTATAGGTGCAAACAGAAATGAATACCTGAACCTGGCGAGTCAGATAATATTCCTTGGGATATTTATAGTGATAATTATTCATATAATTTTCAGGTTCATTAAGAAATCGTAATAAATTATAAGAGGAGAAAGCAATGTATCTTTACCCCAAATGGATAAGACTATGGCATCTTTTTAATGCTGTACTATTTATCATTCTGATTATAACAGGATTGAGCATGCAGTATACAGGTAAAGACAACCCGGCCTATGTTGTCGGATTCGCCAAAGCTGTAAAATGGCATAATGCTGCCGCAATTTTGCTGACTATTAATTATATAGTGTTTGTTACGGGTAATATGATTACCAAAAATGGCAGGTACTACAGGTCAGAAAGGAAAAATTATATCAATAACCTGATCAGGCAATTGCAATATTATTCTTTCGGGATGTTTAAGGGAGAGAAAAAACCTTTCCCGATAACTGAAAAGGAGAAATTTAATCCTCTGCAGAAATTCAGTTATGTACTTGCCATGTATGTAGCTTTGCCACTTCTGATAATATCAGGACTCGGACTACTCTTCCCGGAAATCACGATAAAAAACTTCCTTGGGGTCAGTGGCCTCATTTATACCGACATGCTCCATATAACTATGGGATTCTTCCTTTCTGTTTTTATGCTCATACATATTTATACATGTACCCTGGGAGCAAAACCATCATCCCTGTTCTGGGGTATGATAACCGGCTATCACCGGGATTAAACTATTAATTGGCAAAAGGCTGGCATTCCGGCAGGCTTTGTAAAATCCCTTCGGGTCCTTTATGGTATGCAGTTTTTCTTTTATGACATCCTCAACGAAGTCAGGCTATGTCACCGATTACAAATCGGCGGCAACATAGCAGCGAATATGCACCCCTGGCTATTACTGGGGTAGTTTGTGCGTCGCTTCTTCTGAGCTTTGTCCTGAGACGCGAAGTGGCGATAAATTGTAACCAGCGTTGCCCGCCGCCGGTATGGAGTTGTTATGCTATTTCCAAGGCCTGAAGGACGGTACAAATTGGCTTAAGGCACACATCTGCCTGAGATATCATTTAGCAACAACAAAAAAGGGTGCCCGTTCAGACACCCTTTTTACAGGTTATATTATTCGGTAATTTATTTGGCCGGTATAACAGCAGGATAACCCTGAGCTACCATCTCTGCAATCGAATTATTAACCAATGCCTTTATGTACTCGGGGTTATGGACTCCGAGGCTCTTGTCCTGGAGAACTGCATCATAGTCAAGATAAGCAAGAACTATATTGGCTTTGAATGTACTTTTAACAGCCAGATCTGAAGAGACATCGTAAATACCTGCAGCTATCAGCTGTGCCTTCAGAGTGTCAAGTTTAGCTGATACTAAAGCCTGCAGAGTTTCGAAATCAGGAACTGTTGAGTGGCATGTCATGCATCCATTTGTATTGACCTCTTCAGCACCGTGCTGTTCATATGTCATCCCCATCTGGTGACCTCCTGCCTGGTATCCGTAAGGATCTGCCAGGTGGCATGTAATACAACCGTCTGTGCCGAAATGAGGATTGGATGTAGGGTATATTTCTCCCGGAAGCTCGAACGGGATCTTACCAAGCAGGAAGTTAGCCATAGGTGCATGATGAACGCCGATGCGGTTGTTTGTGACTTCGAAATCAGCTCCGTCAAGAACCGGTGCCGGCGATACGTCACGTGCCTGGTGACATCCAACACACTGGTTGCTGTTACCATTGTCATACACAACATCTGCACCGTCATACTGCAATATAAGAGTCTCAGCACCCGGTTTTGTGAGTGCCCAGTCGTCTGATGTAAAAGTAGTATGGATCTGGTGACATGTGTAGCAATTGATCTGCATCGGATCTGTTGGCACTGAAATATCAGCATCTGATCCCTCTGCTACATACTCCAGGAAGCCCTGGCTTGTGTGACAGCGAACACATCCTGTTCTGTCAGCATAAGCGGCGTTAGTACCTGTAGCATGTACAGATTCGCTCCACTGGGCCTGTTTTAATTCAATCAATGCACTGTTGTTGTGGCATGTGGTACATGTGGCGTTTGCATCAATACCATTTGTGCCGTTTGTCCCGTCAGCACCGGCTGGTCCGGCAGGTCCCATAGGTCCTTCACAGGAAGTAAGAATAACACCTGCAACAAACAGGGCTGAGAATAGTTTAATTAAGTTTTTCATATCAGGTTAATTTGTTAAAGTTTCGTACTGCAATCTAGCAAATCGGTTTGTTAATTCGATAACAGCATTTATGTTATTTACGATATTTATTGTTGATACATGTATTATTCTCCCTTGATAAATGTCAATTAATTGAATGATATTTGTTAGTTTTGTTATTCACGATTCATTATAACATATTTTTGACATCCTCAATAACCTAATATGTCTGATGTAAATTTAATAGATAATTGCGAAAATTGCACAAGAATCTGGAAGAATTTTAGCTTTCTTACCAGAAATGAGCTTACCCTGGTTGAAGATAACAAGTATGAAGCCATCTTTAAACCCGGGGAGATTATTGTCAAACAGGGTTCCCCTACTTCAAATGCATTGTTTCTCGTTAGCGGAATGGCAAAGACATATATTGAAGGGAACAAGGGCAGGAATTTCATCCTTGATATTGCCTTACCGGGACAGCTTCTGATAGGTCCGGGGGCATATACCAACTCACGCCATACATTTTCAGTAGCTGCATTAACTATGGTAAATGCCTGTTTTATTAGTTTTGATGTTTTCAGAAAGCTAATGAGATTAAACAGTGATTTTGCAGAAAGCCTGCTGGTCGATATAAGCGCTAAGTCATTAAGGGCACATACCAGGCTGGTGAGCCAGGCCCAGAAAAAAATGCCTGGAAGACTTGCCGATGCATTACTTTACTTTTCCGACGAAGTTTTTTTTGCTGATGAGTTTGATATAATATTGTCGAGGCAGGAACTGGGAGAAATGGCTAATATGGCAAAGGAATGTGTGGTTAGAATACTGAAAGAGATTGAAGAAATGGACGTTGTCCGCTCCGATTCTTCGAGGATCAGGATAATTGATAAAGAAAAATTAAAACAGATATCGGAGAAAGGCTAAGTTAAACCGGTTAAGGCAGGTCCAGCCTCCTTAAATAAAATCAAAAGATAACAAAAATATGAAACGTTTGAAGTTCTTTATCTCCCCGGCTTTCATGGGAGTATTATTTGTAATATTTGCAATAGCGATGGCCGCAGCCACATTTATTGAAAATGATTTTGGGTCATCAGCTGCTTATAATATGGTTTATGATTCCTGGTGGTTTGAGCTGATCCTTCTTTTACTCTCAATAAATCTTGTCGGTCAGCTGATCACCTTTAAACTGTTTAAAAAGACAAGGATAACAGGAGCCCTGTTTCATCTGTCATTTATTGTAATGATAATCGGGGCAGGAATAACACGTTATTTCGGATGGGAAGGCACAATTCATATCAGGGAAGGGCAGGTTCAGAACAAATGCTATTCCACCGAAAAATATATAGGATATTCTGTTAAGGACAACACAGGGAAAGTACTGGATATGCACCATGTGAAATATAATATGACAAATATATCGGCAGATAATTTTGATACGAAGATTAACATTAATAACAAGGATTATCAGCTCGTGTTGTCAAAGATAATACCGAATGCATCCGAAGTAATAAATGATAATCCGGCAGGGGTTCCGATGGTATCCCTGGTCCTTACCAAAGACATGATGTCGCAGGATAACCTGCTGATAAAGAAAGGCGAGACCAGGTCGTATGAAGGCCTGACATTCAGTTTTGATGCTTCAACACCCGGGGATATAAATATTTCTGACGAAAACGGCAACTTTATGATCAGTTCACCCCTTGAGATGGGAGAGATGAGCATGGGATCTCACGATATTAAGACGTTAACTCCGGGAGAGAAAGTTGAAATGAGTAAGATGGAGATTTATACCATAAATGACATAAAAATCATACCACAGACTCTTACGGAATCTGGGATAGAATCAGCAGTAGCCGTTAATCCTGCACAGCAGCAGACAGGGCAGAATGCCTTTATATTTCATATCTATGGTGGTGACAGGACTGAGACAGTATACCTTTGGGACAGGTCCACGGATATGGTGGCATCTGACAGCTGTAATGTTGATGGCAGGACAGTGGTCCTTACATATGGTTCAAAAGTGGCTGTCCTCCCGTTCTATCTTAAGCTGAACGACTTCATCATCGACAGGTACCCGGGTTCAAACAGCCCTTCAGGATATAAAAGCGATGTTGTCCTTATGGATAAAAAGGCAGGGATTGAAAAGCCATTTGTGATATTTATGAACAATATTCTGAAATATAAAGGGTATCGTTTTTACCAGTCCTCATTTGACAGGGATGAAAAGGGAACCATACTTTCAGTTAACCACGACATGGCCGGGATGATGGTCACCTATACCGGTTATGCATTGTTGTTTTTCTTCATAATACTTACCCTTATTAACCGGAATTCAGTTTTTCATAAGGTGACGGCCGGATACTGGCAATCCAATCTGAGGAAAACGGTCACTGCCCTGGCATTCATCATGCTGCTTTCGGGGCTTTCTTCAGCCAGTGCCCAGAAGCTGGAAATCGGAAAGTCTGTGGCCGATGAGTTCGGGAAAGTGCTGGTGCAGGATCAGAAAGGAAGGACAAAGCCTCTCTTTACTTTGAGTAATGATATTCTGCGCAAGGTGGCACGGAAGAATAATTTTAAAGGATTATCATCCATGCAGGTATTCCTTGGAATATATTTGGATTTCAACGACTGGAAGGATGTCCCCCTTATACGTGTCTCGAGCAGGGAACTTCAGAAGAAGATTGGAATAAAAGGGAAATACGCCTCCTTTTCAGACCTGGTTGACCTGAGTGGAAACGGCACCTACAAGATATCTGCCGATGTTAACCTTGCCTATTCAAAAGCTCCTGGCGACAGGAGCAAGCTCGACAAGGAGGTTATGAAAGTGGATGAACGGCTTAATATAGTCTATATGATTTACAAAGGCGACTTCCTGAAGATGTTTCCGCTAAAAGACGGAACACATAACTGGGGATCACCGGAAGAAGCCTTAAAGCATGCAGTGAGCAAAGAGGATTCACTGTATCTTTCCAATATTATGCCTGTTCTGACCAATGCCCTGGAGACTAACAATATTGCTGATACACGCGATGTTACCCGTGCAATAACGCAATACCAGGAGAGATTTGCAGGGTATGAACTTCCCTCGGCCTTTAAGACAAATGCGGAATTACTGTATTACAGGATGGGTATTTTTGAAAAACTTTTCCCCTTCTATGCCACCGTTGGCCTTATCATGCTGATAAGCCTTATAACCATGGTGATAAGGGGTAAGAAGAAGAATTCCATTCTTATAAAAGTTCTGAGCTGGCTGCTTTTCGGAGGTTTCCTGTTCCATACCTTCGGTCTTGCATTGCGCTGGTATATAGCCGGGCATTCCCCGATGAGTAATGGATATGAGTCCATGATATTCATTTCGTGGGTTACACTTCTGGCAGGATTTATCTTTAGCCGGAAGTCCGCTTTTGCGTTGTCATCTACGGCCGTACTGGGATCTATGACCCTTATGGTTGCACACCTGAGTTTTATGGATCCGGAGATCACCAACCTTGTACCGGTTCTTAAGTCATACTGGCTTACATTGCATGTATCGGTGATAACCGGCAGTTACGGCTTCCTTGGTCTTGGAGCCATTCTGGGCATAATAACACTCATACTTATATCTTTATCCAACCAGAAGAACAGGGAAAGGATATCTGCAACGGTGGATGAACTGACCGTTATCAACTACAAGACACTTACCCTGGGTCTGTATTTCATTACTATTGGTACTTTCCTGGGTGCTGTCTGGGCAAATGAATCCTGGGGAAGATACTGGGGTTGGGATCCGAAGGAGACCTGGTCGCTTATCACAATTGTAATATATAGTCTGGTAATACATTCGCGCCTTATACCAGGGCTGAAAGATGTGTATTCATTCAATCTGTTGTCGCTGTTTGCATTTTCAACAGTACTGATGACATATTTTGGAGTGAATTATTATCTGTCGGGTATGCATTCGTATGCTGCAGGCGATCCTGTACCGGTACCCTCATTTGTTTATATTTCGATCCTGGTACTGGCAGTCCTGTCGGTTATGGCATATTACAAGTATGCGGGTTGGAAAAATAAGGATAATGAATTAAAGAAATAACATGGAACAATATCCTGGATAAACTGGATAAATAGAAGAGGGTGTCTCAAACGGCACCCTCTTATTTTATGTACTAATGTTCATTTCTTTTTGTTCGTCCAAAAAGAAACGAACCAAAGAAAAAGGGCGCCGGAAATGATAACTTCAGCCTTTTTTGGCAAAATGCCGCAGGCTTCACGCTCCCAAAAAAGGCTGCAAGTTCGCGCCATTTCCGGTTTGCCAGCACACCCTCTGAAGTTTTAAATTGTTGATAATTAGTGAAAATTAATGTTAGAACAAAGGTAGTCTTTAAAGATTACACTCCCAATCAAATTTT
>CAYYIW010000010.1:0-57506 GCA_964472085.1 uncultured Rikenellaceae bacterium
TCAATCAGGCTTCCGTCAAGGGCAACTCCTGTTTCAAATGATTGAACAGGATCTACGAACTGAATATAATATGATGCATTCGGGTCTGGTGATGAGGTCATAGCTTCGAAGCCACCTTCCAATTTGGTTTTATCGCAGGAGATAAACATTGCTCCTACAGCGATAAATAAGAATATTGCTTTATATATTTTTTTCATGAGTCAATATTTTTTATGTTTTTATCATGAATTACTTATTCCACCATAATTTATCACTGATGGTCACAGATGGTACATTATCTCCGTTATAGGATATCTCATCCTGAGCATAAGGGAAACGGGCAGGTACAGCCGAGAGAAGTGCCTGCGAAGGAATAGTAAGAACCGGCAAGCCTGTTCTCCTGTAGTCTGCATATGCCTGGTTGGTACCGAAAGAATCAATGTATTTCTGAGTCATGATCAGATCCATTGATACAGCAACACCGTTAATATTCGCATCCAGCCATGCTGTATTGGCACTGCCTGTTACCCTCAGAACCGAAGCAGCAACAGCAGCTTCAAATGCAGCCTGGGCGTCTGCTGTATTTCCAAGAGCCATGTTAGCTTCTGCCTCAATAAATTTAAGCTCCGAGTATGTCATCAGGTAAGATGGTGCATCCAGAGCCGCTATATAGTCTCCTGGTTTTGATGCATCTTCGTTTTGAGAGCAAATAACACTTCCTGTATATTCGCCATTTCCATCTTCAGCACAATAGAAAGGTAAGCGGGGATCATTGCTTGCTTTCAACATGTCCACAAAAGTAGAGCCCATCCTGATGTCAGTTCTCTGTTCCATGAACTGGTAAATAGGATTATGGTTATCTGCATTCCAAGGAATCATGAAATCATCATCATTTGAGGCGAAACCGTTTGCAGCTGCTGCGAGTGCGGCAGAGTAAGCTGCATTGCCATTGACTCCGGTAAGTTGCAGCTCATGACGTGCTAGCATAGAATAGGCAGCTTTTTTCCATTTTGCAACATCCCCTCCATATGCTACATCTCCACCTACTCCAATAGGATCAGATCCGGCGTTAAAGTTTGAAATAGCATCGTTGAGAATTACGAAAAGAGTATCATATATTCTCTCCTGCGTGTCGAACGTAGGATGAAGCACATTATCTATACCCTTGAAGGCATCACTGAAAGGCATATCTCCAAACAGATCTGTTGCAGTCCCGAGTGTTGTTGCTATCAGAACCCTGGCAACACCCGCATTATACGGAGATTCATTATCCGGGGTTTCAGCCTTGTTGAGCATAGTTTTTGCATTCATCAGCATGCCGGTGTAAAGTGCGTCCCAGAGATTGTTTACATCGGCAGGAAGAAGCTGATACCTGGCTTCAGTGAATGACTGGCGAACTACACCGTCAAACTGCTGCATCCAGATATTTGTTGTTCTCACCATATCATTACCGGCCAGGTTATACCCCATATCCTGTTCTATACCCGGTAAAATCAGCTTCATCGGAACATCTGCCGGAGCATCAGGATCCGTGTTTATATTAGTATCAATCCATTTCTCACAGGAGCTTAGAACCAATGCAATTAAAAATGCAACCCCTGCAAATTTGATTATATATTTAGTATGCTTTTTCATTGTATAATAATTAATTGGTTAATTAAAAAGTGACTTTCAAACCAAACATATAAGACTTTGTACCAGGGTTATTAAAGTAATCCATACCCTGAGCATTGGAAGCTCCTTGCAGGCTTGTTTCAGGATCTATACCCACATAAGGTGTCCAGAGATACAGGTTCTTACCTGTGAAATATACCTGGGCATTCTTTACAATCTTATTTTTGATCGGAAGTGTATAGCTTAATGTGATATCTCTCAGTCGTACCCAATCTGTATGTTCCATTGCAGCTGACGAAGGGCCTCCGCCGAAGTTACTTCCCATTCCCTGGTACCAGTCCTGGTCAAGTACAATCGGTGTTGTATTCTTAACACCATCGCTTACAGGGTTACCATCAGCATCGAGGTGACCATAGACGCCATCAAAAACCACAACGTTCTCTGCCGGGGTCTGATCAAAATCGATACTTCCTTCCGGAGTATAATAAACCTCGCGTTTCGCAGTGGATTCAGAAGTACCGAAGTAGTTCATTGCAAAACGTGTACCATTATACATCATACCACCCTTCTTGATATCCCACATAAAGGAGAAGCTTATTCCTTTATATGTAAACGTGTTGGTTATGTTTCCTGTCCAGTCAGGAGCAGTATTTCCTATCGGAACCATCACGCCTGTGTCAGTCCATGGATATCCGTCCCGGTAGTTATCGGTCGGATCATCATTGATCAGGAGATTGCCATTGTCATCCCTGTAATAATCCTCACCAAAAATACTACCATATTCCTGTCCGGCTACTGCCCTTACCTGGGGAACTGTAAAGCCGCCAAGGAACAGGTTGTCCACTCCGGCAGCAAGTTTATTTACAACACTCTTCATCTGTGAGAAGTTGGCAAGAATATTCCAGGAGAAATCACCCGAAGTTATAACGTTTGCATCAACACTTATCTCAACACCTTTGGTCTCCATTTCGGCAGCATTAAGATATACAGAGCTAAATCCGGTTGAAGATGCAATTGGAACCGGCATCAGGAGGTCCTTGTTAAGGTTCCTGAAGTATGAACCGTCAAGGTCTATTTTCCCCTTGAATAACTGGAGTTCCATACCTACCTCCCAGGAATCCTGTGTTTCATGTTTAAGATCAGGGTTACCGAGTCCTGAACCCAGTGCGAAACCTGCGTAACCCATATACGGGAATGTAACACCGTTGGTCCATCCGTCAAGGGCACCCGCTTTATAGAAATAATTTGATGTGTTATAAGCACCGGCAATGTTTGCGGTACGTGCCATGGAAGCCCTCAACTTACCATATGAAAGAACATCATTGTTCTTTAGGGGTCCGAGCTCTGTGAATACAAAACCAAGGCTTACAGAAGGATAGAAGGCCGACAGGTTAGCTTTTGGCATCGTTGTTGACCAGTCGTTTCGTCCTGTAAAACCCAGATAAAGCATTCTCTTGTAACCAACGTGAAAATCGCCGAAGAAAGCAGCTGTCCTGTAATTACTGATACCTGTCTGCACAGTGTTGGTTGCTGAGTTCGACAGCTGGTAGAAATCCGGAATTACCAGGTCTGTAGCATCACCATATAAATATTTGCTGTATGTTGAGTACATGTTATTACCCAGTGTTGCCTGGATGTTAAGATCCTGTCCGAAGTCCTTGTCAAAGGCTAGTAAGAGGTCAGAGTTGAATATCCCTGCATAATTCATATACTCGTCATAATAACCATTAGGATAGGCTCGTGAATTAATTGCAAATTTATCTAAATACCTTCTTGTATACCAGTCGAGACCAGCATTATATGTAAGTTTAAGGTAATCGGTAAAATTAACTGTAAGGTTTGTACTTCCGGTGAAACGGTTAACGTTTTCATCGTATGCTATCATATTGGCTACCCAGTACGGATTATCATATCCGCCACCGTTACGATAGGTCCTCTCTGTTCCGTCGGGGAAGATATAACCTGCACTGTTATCAAAAGTTGTAGCAGTCCTTAACAAACCAAGCATGACACCGGAAACGTTGGAACCTTTCTGGATCTGGGTTGCTGTTGAGTTTGTATATGCAAAATCAGCACCCAGGGATATTTTCTTTGTCAGGTTTGTGGATGCATTTAATCTCAGGGTTGTCCTTCCGTATTTGTTGTTCGGTATAATTCCTTCCTGTGAAAGATTTGATATTGAGAAGTAGTAGTTCCCCATATCATTACCATTACTCACACTCAGGTTATTGTTATAGGTGGCTCCCGTCTGGAAAAATTTGTAGGGATCATAGTATTGTGCCGGCTTACCGTCGCCGGTTCCTTTAGGTACAAGTCTTCCAAAAGGATCCCACTTATAACTGGTATCGCCATCGTATTCGAGGTCAGCGATCTTTGGCCCGAAGGAAAAAGAATTACCTGATGCCCATACTCCGTTATTACCCTGGGCAAAGATCTTCTGACGGGGAGGAAGCTGCGATACTACGTCAAATCCTACAGATGAGTCGAATTCAATTTTTCTTGCAGTCAGACCTTTACCGCTTTTTGTTGTTATCACAACAGCACCGTTTGCAGCCCTCAACCCGTAAAGAGCAGTAGCGGCACCACCTTTAAGGATACTTATCGACTCAATATCATCGGGGTTAATGTCGATGGAACGGCTTGATGTTGTTACACCGTCAACACCACCACCACCACCGCCGGAGATGATCGGCATTCCGTTTACAACAAATAATGGCTGGTTGTTACCTGTGATAGAGTGAGCACCACGGATGGTTATATAGGTTGAAGCTCCTGCATCACCTGCAGAACTGGTTATCTGAACACCTGAAGTCCTACCGGCCAGAGAGTTTACAACATCGGCATTTGGTTTGGCACTAATGACATCCGTATTAACAGTCTGCACATTGTAACCAAGCTCTCTTCTTTCCCTTGAAATACCGACAGCTGTAACAACAACCTCATTCAATCCGACAAGTTCGGATTCCATTTTTACATCGATAACCGAACGGCCGTTGATTTCCACCACCTGTGTCTTCATACCTACATAGGAGAAGGTGAGGCTTGTGGCACTCGCCGGGACATTGGGTAAGCTATATTTCCCGTCCATATCCGTTATAGCACCAATAGTGGTGCCTGTAACGGAAACAGTTACTCCGGGTATGGGTCCCTCAGCTTCAACAGCAGAGGTAACCGTACCAGTAATGACTTTTGTTTGTGCAAATAAGGCTGAACCGCTTATAAACACAAGCAATGCAATCAATAGAGATAGTTTCTTCATACGTATTTAGATTTAGGTTTAAAGTTAACAGTGCTAAAAGTAGGTAAATTGGTACAACTTTCCAAATATTACCAACTCTTTTTGTTTTCAATGTTTTTCAGACTTATCCTTATATTCTTGCTTTATTTATTTTTTTTAAGCTAAGGTCTCTCTGGAAGATCTCTGGTTTATCTTCCATCTCTTTTTATTTTATGTTTTCTATTTTAATGACTAATGTCATAACAAAATATGATTTATATTTATGTGATGACATAAGTCTCATTAAATCAATAAATGCGGTATTTTCAATTAAAATCACAGCCTGATTTCACCATTAATAGTTTTTTTCGGTTATCAGGGATAATGAACAGTGCAGAGATATCATTATACTTCCCTAAAAAAATTCTTTTGAATAACTTCTGTTTAATGATCAGGAGATCCCCTCGCTTCACTGCGTTTCGCGTCGGGATGACATGGTTGATTGAGTAAATATGGGGAATGAGGCGGGGCGTTTTGAAGTACATATCAATCAGTAATAAATATTATAACAAAACGCCCCGCCTCATTCCTCCTAACTTACTTACTTGCAGTGTCATCCTGAACGAAGCGAAGCTGAGTGAAGGATCTCCATGGTGGTGGCAGGATATTGATAATATTGTTTGCCATTTATTAAACAATATTGGGTTGTATTATTGCCGCTGATGAAGCTGGCTCCTGCGTAATTCCTCAGCAGCCGTACATAATTCGTTATAAACCTTTTTACCAAAGGCCCTTATAAGGGGACCTTTAAGGAATTCATATACATAAATTCCGTCGGCAATGCCTTTTTCCAGGGCAGGGGCACACATATCAAGTTCAGTATAGTTCACAGCAATAAAATCGCTGTAGTATTTTACCCTTGCAGGAAAGAGATGGCATGACAGGGGCTTCTGAAAAGAAATACGTCCAGCTGACCAGGCCTTCTCAATACCGCACATAAAGATATTATCACTTAAAACAGTATAGGCACACTCCTCATTGTCTATCAGTGGTGTAACCATGTCATTATCTGCATCCAGTATACCTGTTCCCTGTTCTTCAACAGCAGCTATACCTTCAGGCCGCATAAAGGGTCGTATTTCCTCAAATATATCTTCAAGGATCCTGGTTTCCTCCTCACTTAACGGGGCCCCGGAATCACCATACCGGCAGCAGTTACCCAGACAAATAGGAAGATTGCAGCGGAACTTTTTCTCCAATAAATCGAAGCTGAAAATTATATCGTCAATACGAAGCATTCTAATATATTTAAATTCTATTTTTCGAAGCGGGTGTCTTAAAAGTGAAGAGATCTTAACCGCAGAGGCCGCAAAGGCAAAACGCGAAGACCGCAAAGTGCTGTTATTTATTCATTTAACTTTGCGCCCTTTGCACCTTCATTGCGAACTTAGCGGTAAAATATAACTTTTAAATCACCCTCATTAAGGGAGTTGTTAAACCAATACTTTACCGGTCATCTCCCTTGGTATTTCAACTCCCATTATTGTAAGTAGTGTAGGTGCGACATCAGCCAGTATACCTTCTTTAATATTCCTGTAATCTTCGCTGACCAGGATGCTTGGCACGGGGTTCAGTGAATGGGCAGTGTTCGGGGAACCATCTTCATTAAGGGCATGATCAGCATTTCCATGATCTGCAATGACCAGGATATCATAACCGTGATCATGTGCTGATTTAATTACAGCACCTGCACATTCATCAACAGTTTGCACTGCTTTTTCAATAGCATCATATACACCGGTATGTCCTACCATATCACCGTTTGCAAAATTAAGACATATGAAATCGAACTTTTCTGTCTCCACAGCTTTTATCACTGCATCCCTGACGTCATAAGCACTCATCTCAGGCTGGAGATCGTATGTTGCCACTTTAGGGGAAGGTATAAGTATTCGCTCCTCATTCTTAAATTTTTCTTCTCTCCCTCCTGAGAAAAAGAAGGTTACATGAGCATATTTTTCTGTTTCCGCGATCCTGAGCTGAGTTTTACCGGCTTCTGCAATAACCTCACCAATGGTATTATCCGTGTTCTCTTTGGGATAGATCACATGTAATCCTTCAAAAGTGGCGTCATATGGTGTCATTGTACAATAATGAAGCGGTATGGTTTTCATCCCGTTCTCCGGCATATCTTTCTGAGTAAGTGCTATTGTAAGTTCCCTGGCCCTGTCATTCCTGAAATTGAAAAATATGATCACATCTCCTTCCTGTATGGTTCCAACGGGATTTCCCTTTCCGTCTGTCACCACTATCGGTTTCATGAATTCGTCAGTTATACCATTGTCATATGAATCCTGCATAGCCTTCAGTATATCCCGGGTGGGAGTTCCTTTCCCATTTACAACAAGATCGTATCCTTCCCTGATTCTTTCCCACCTTTTGTCGCGGTCCATGGCATAATACCTTCCTATGAAAGAGGCAACCCGTCCGTTTGATTTTTCGAGATGATTCAGAAGATCTTTCATATATCCTAATCCACTGCGGGGATCAGTGTCCCTCCCGTCACCGAATCCGTGAATGAAGACATTTTTCAGTCCGTAATCCCTGGTCATGTCACAGAGGTAATACAGGTGTTTATCCAGAGAATGGACCCCCCCATCGGAGAGCAATCCCATAAAATGGACCTGTTTGTCATTATCGCGTGCATAGGAGAAAGCTTCGGTAAGTACTTTGTTCTTTCTTATCTCACCCGTTTTGCATTCCTTATTTATCTTGACCAGGTCCTGGTAAACGATACGCCCTGCACCAATATTAAGATGCCCCACTTCCGAATTTCCCATCTGTCCATCCGGCAATCCCACATCTTCGCCTGAAGCATGAAGCCTGGAATTTGGGTAATTTTCCTTATAATAGGTAATATTGGGGGTGGAGACCTGGCTTATAACATCCGATCTTGAACCGTCGCCAATACCCCATCCATCTAAGATCATCAGAAAAGCTTTCTTGTTTTTCATTTTTTATATATGTCTTTATAATAAATATAACCAATAGCAATATACTCCTGGTATGAGTACCTTAACGGGATGCAAATTTAACGAAAATTTACAACATTGTTATTAAGATAACGGTGTCTCGAAATATGTAGTTAACCACTAAGGACACGAAGGAATTACACGAAGGGCACAAAGTACTGAATTATTACAATTTATCTTTGTGTCCTTTGTGCAACCTTTGAGCCCTTTGTGGTAAATGATTTCAACTTTTTGAGACACCCCGGAAGGTACACTAAATTCCCAAATTATATTTAGTTTCTTATTTCTTCGACCTTGATCTTGAACATCCGTTCAGGACATGTTTTTTCATATGGAATATCTTTCCCCACATAGGTCTTCCATTCTTCTGTTGTCATGTTTCTTTCAAGGTTACCGCAAACGTTGTTAGCAAGGTAATCGGCAGTAACCGGACGGCTCAACAGGTTAGGGCTTCCTCCAAACTCACCCGAGACAATGAACTGTCCGTCGGGACTGAACTGCATTACCAGTACCACTTCTGAGTTATCGTTAAATGTGATCGGTAATTCTGAAAGGTCCTCGGGATTTTTCACGTTAAATATCTTAAGCTTCTTGTCATTTCCTGCAGTAGCCATCTGTTTCAACGATTCATTGAACCTGATATCATTGATCTGGCCGTCGTGGGCTTTTATCTCTGATATTTTCCTGTGTTGCCTGATATCCCACAATTCTATTATTCCTTTATCATCGCCTATAGCCAGGAGACTTTTTTCAGGATCAAACCGGATTGTTTTTATGTTTTTTCCTTCGGTATCAATACTGAACTTATCTGTCTTATTTCCCGGATTCCATACCAGGACTCCCCCGTCACTGCTAATCCCTGCAAAATGGTTCCCGTCAGCCGACAGGTCAATGGAAGTAATCTTAACTGTTCCATCGGTCATATCCGTGCTTGTTCTTACGGCCAGGTCCCATTTAAGTACCTTCCCGTCAACCGCCGCAGAATAGAGGTATTTCCCATCATAAGAAAATATGAGAGAATTAATACTCCCTGAATGGCCGTTGAGTTCATATGCCCTGGTATTTGATTTCAGCGGTATCATCCTGATAACAGAATTTTCACTTCCGCAAGCAAGCCATGAATTGTCAGGGCTTACAGCCAGGACATCAATAATATCCGATCCTGAATAAACAACCTGCAGGGTCTGGTTCTTCCCGTCAAGCGACCACCTGATAACCTTACCGTCGGTTCCGGAGGTGAAGAACTCTCTTTTACCCGGAGCAAAAGCAATGCTCTTTATACTTCCCTCCTGGCCTACAAAAGCTTTATAGTTCAGGTTACCATACCTGCGTCCAACATTATACAATCCTGCAAAAATATCCGCATCATTTTCATAGCCTTTATTTTGCTTATTGAAAAGATATGCCTGGTAAGCAAGCAGGGATTGCAGGTCGGTATGGTCAGACATCTGTACGGATCTTATTGCCATGGTCTTACCGGTAGAAATCATTCTCAGGCGCTGGACATTTTCCTTTGCTTCCTCAGCATTCTTTTCTTTCTCTACTGCAATATCCTTATCCCTGATAGCAATATATTTCAACTGGTTGGCTTCTTCCGATATTTTTCGCTCTTCTTCAGCCTGTTGCCTGGCTTTTTCCACGTCCAGGAGAGCTGTTTTAAGGTTGGTATTTACAACGGAAGCTATTGAATCGGCACGTGTCTTCATCAATTCAGCTTCGTTTTTCTGTTGTTCAGCCACCGCGGCATCTTTCACAGCTGCTGTCTTACGAATAAATGCACCCAGCATTAAAGCAAGGGATATAATGACAGCAATACCAAAAACAGAAGCCACTACCCTGGATCTCTTCATCTTTCTCCTCTGGATCTTCACCTTATTCTCCTCTTCTTCGATCCAGGCTTTTTCACTTGTCCGAAGGTACATCATAGCTCTTTCGAAAGCAGGATTGTACCTCTCAGCCCATGCTAGTGTGGGTTTATTGATCTCGCGCCAGTTGATGGCCATCTGAAGATCGGGCTGCCTTAAAAGACTTGTCTTCCCCTGCTGGTACATTGCGGATGCTTCAGACAGTCTCTTATACATTTGTATTGATGCTGCTTCTTCATTTACCCAGTTACGCAGACGGTCCCACAGATCTATCAGACTCTCATGCGATATATCTATAACCGAGTCCTCTTTGAGTGGAACATTATGGCCGGGCACCAGAAACGAGCGGCCAGGAAGCCTGAACTTCTCTATCACACCGATCAATTCCTGTTCTTCACATCCGGCTATGACTGATATTTTCTCAATGGTTTCCGGACGTCTGAATCCCTTGTTATCAGTACCTTTTCCTGTGATTGTTCTGAACAGGCTGGAGCATATTTCCCTGCCTTTCTGATCAAGCTCATTGTAAGCTTCATTGGCATGAAGAGACATTGCATCACTGATGGTCCCGACAGATTCATAATCCTCTGTACCAAGGGGTCTTTCCAGATCTCCCATCTTCAGCCAGTGAGCGTATGTTCGCATCATGGCATGCTGTAGTACCGGCAGCTGATCTGTCCTGCCCCCAATATCATCCAGTAAACGATCCACAAGAGCAGTATCAATTTTCTTTCCCGCATACATAACAGGTCCTTCAATAACCTCCCGGTAATTCTCCCGGCCCATCAGGGGTACAAGGTAGTTGCTGTTGTTTATCAATCCTGTAAGCCCCGGATAATGAGCGCATTCCCCGATATAATCGGAACGCATTATCAGAATGGTAAAGATATTGACAGATGACTCACTTACTGCCTTAACAATGAAATCGATAAACCTGGTGGCAGACGGGAGGGCATTATCGGTTTTAGCATGCAGGTTATACCTGAAAAGTTCCTCAAACTGGTCAATAACAAGCAATATCCTGTCTTTGGGGGCTATCTTAAGGTTTATTGCAGCGCCTGAAATACCTTCAGGATTATTATGTAATTCCGACACTATCTTCAGCTTCTCAACTTTCCCTGTGCCCCTTGCTGCAAAATCAGATGCAAGTGAATCGGCCAGGTTTCCAAACGGATCATCACCCGGTCTGAAAGACAGGATCCTCCATTCAGACGGTCCGGCGGTCCTAAATTCCCTGACCATTGGCAGAACACCGCTGTGAACCAGGGAAGATTTACCGCTGCCGGAGGCACCAATTACGGTGACAAATCTGTTCCGGATCAGTTTCTCGAGAAGTTCTCCGCTTTCTTTTTCCCTCCCGAAAAAGAGATCACTTTCCTCGGGAGTGAAAGGTCTCAGTCCGGGAAACGGATTGAAATTTCTATCATTTCTTTTTGGTGCCATAATCTTTTAAATCCTTACAATGCCTTTTTCAACTATCACAATAAATACCACATAAACAGATCTTTAAACCATAATTTCTTCATTTTCTTCAAGGTATGCCAAAACATCGGCTGAGATTTCCGGAAAATGATCCGTAAACTCATCAACAGCCTTTACGGAAAGTGCATAATAAGCTGAATCTGCTTTTGTTATAACATCAATATTATTATTCAACAATTCGCCTCTGTAATAAATAAATACTTCCTTTTTGTTATCACCGGACTTTAACGGCCATATTATCACATCACTATTCATAATATCAGGAGATGAGTGCAGGGAATCACCATATTTCATTGCTTCCGCCAGGTATAGAAGTTTTTCTTCAGGGATTCCCTGGAGACACTCCCTGAGAAATACTGTCTTTTCATACAGAAGATCATCCCTGGCTGTCTCACCGGATACAATACTGTCGAGCCTCTTCCTTATGAAATCAGGGACTCTTTTAGCTACAGACCTGTAATTGTTTATATCCGACCTGGCAAGTACTTTTGCGGCTTCTTCACGGATAATATTTTCCGGGCTGAACAAAAGGGCTGCAACTGACTCAATGAGTATATCTCTTTCCACAAAGGGTATACTCCTGAGCACACACACCCTTGTCCAAAGACCAAGAAGGTTATAATCACGATTCAGAATATCCTCGAGTAACTCTTCGTAACCCGGAACATGACCAGGATAATAACGGTGCAGGATTTTAATCTTAATATGGAGGGGCATATCGTTGAAAAGCGTTGCCAGAAGGTGACTGATGGATTCATCAGTCATCAGGTCGATCACCTCAATAGCGTAACTGGTACTTTCATATGTTTCTACGGCTAAAGCCTGGCGCAGTTTGCCAATCGATAATGGATCATATGTAATAGATAGTAAATCAAATAAATAGCTGTTCCAGCGTTCATCTTCTTTACCTATTACTTTCAGCAGGTTAGCATTGCTACCATTCTGAAGGCAGCTTTTTGCCGACATATTCCAGGTAATATTTCCGATTGTCTCCGAAATGAGCTGGTGAAGACGGTCTTTTTCTTCCGGAGAAGGATTGAAACCGCTCCTGACCAGGCAGTTAAGTGCTTCTTCCCTCAGGTTTCTTGAACCGGACCATAATCTTGAATATATGAATCCCCTGCTTTCTCCTTCACAGATGTTCGATAATAATCGCAGTATAAGACGACAGGTATCTTCATTACCGGAAGCCACCAGGTAATAACGTATCAATTCATCAACGGCAGCATCACCAAAACTGCTTATCACCGTTGAGGCTTCTTTCTCCAGGCCTTTGACACCAAGGCTTTCACATACTTCGGGTAACATATCTGATATCCTGAATTTACCGATCATCAGGATTGCATATTTTTTTGATTCAATATTACTATCCCGAAGTAACCTTATTATCTCCGAGGGTTGTGGCATTCTTGTTCCTGACAGCAATTTTCTTGCATGATCTGTTTTAGAGTCCCCCGAATCAGTTGCCGGTTCATTTTTTCGTACGGTCTCCATTATCTCCGATGCTCTCTGCCTGATATCTTTTCCCAGAACAGACAAACCTGCTATTTTTTTCAGGGCAGGTAACAGATTTATATCATTATACCTGCTGGCATAGTAGAATATATTCTCATAATATAATTTCCCCCTGTTGCCTGTCAGCATTGACAGGTCGCCTGAAACAAGGCTGAAATAGTCTTTCCGGAATGCAACAGATGAAGCCAGCCTGTTCCTGAAAAAAGGTTCTTCATCAATGTACCTCCCTCTTTTAGCTGCTTCTGCTGCTATTTCATCGAGAGTACTTTTTATTGATTTTCGGTATTCAGAATAAAGTGCCAGGGCTATGAATATCCATACGATGACAACAAAGAACAGTACAAATGAGAAATGAATAAGTTTTGTGAAGCTAAGCATTCCCAGCCCCGACAGTATCAGTCCGGATGTAAAAACAGCCACTTCGTTGAAGATCCCGCTCATTCCTGTCTGGATATCATTCCTTACTTTACCATCCATGGTAAGGGATATAACACTTACTGAAGGCGCTTCAACACTATCCTTAAGAGACTTTGAGAACAGTCTGCTGAGAGCAAGAAGAACAAAAAATATCATAAAACCTGTAGCTGATTCATGGGCATATCCAAGGAGTGTACCCGCTATTACAACCGCACCTGTTAAAATGAGCAGAAGAACCGGAGAGAGGACCAGGCATATCCTGAGACCGAAAGTGCGCAGTAAAAATGAAAAAACAAATATCTTTCCCAGCAGTATGAGTATCATCATGCTTCCTGTAAAAATACCCAGGAATTTTGCAAGCATATCAACCGAAGGATACTGCTCCCTGGTTACAGCCATAAATGAGTATTGTATAAAAAACAAGGCCAGGACAGATAAAGCAACGAATATCCCTGTCAGCCTGACTGATCTGTCGGATACAAATAGTTTATAGACCGATTGCTTCTCATTATTTTCATCATCATTTCCCGGGATCTTTTCCGTAGCAGAACTTACAACCTGTCTGTCTATTACCTGGATAATTGTAGCAGCCAGAACAGATAAGGTACCTGTCAACAGTATAGTATATGCCTGTATTCCTACGCCTATAAGTACCGGAATAAGGTAACATATGAAAATTATGCCTGCAATAAGTCCCTTGTCAGTAATATTTTCCTGATCCCTGTTTCGCGGATTGTCTGCCCAGACACCTGTGGTATTCCTGAAACCCATCATGACCAGTATATTAAGCGGGCCCAGAAGAACAAAGAAAATAAAGATTATCCACCCGTTTCCGGAAGAGACAAGTCCAAGCCAGGTAATAAAAGTGAGCAAGGTAACAAAAGCGAGGTTGACAACCGACAGTTTCCTGTAACTCATCCTGCCACGCAGCCAGTTAAAAGCTGCACTGAAAAGCACCCCTGCTATACCCGATACCACATAACCCTTTGCCAGCATCTTTACATCAAACACCGACAAAAAGACAGAATGAGCCACTATATCAAAGGCGCCCAGAAAAATACCAAGCAAAACCGCCTGGAAAAGAAGCCCTGATAAAACATACCTCTCCCCCTTGTTCCCGGGGAAAACATTTAACCGGTCACTCATACTTACCTAGTTACTCCTTATAAAGTACTAAAATAGACATTAAAGGATTACTGAATTCCTGTAGTTATTAACATTGGCCGCAGGTAATTAACTATCGGGGAAAAAGAGATATGACAATGGTTATCTAAGATCAAGCCTCGCAATGACCTTTTTTTGAAGGGAGGGAAGATCGGCATCGAATCCGTCAATTATTATGTCCGCCTTTTTATACCATGGTTCCCTTTCAGCCAGCTTATTCTCAATAAAGTCCATAATTAACTCATTATCAAGACCTTTTATCAGAGGCCGTTCAGTCCTTGAATGTACCAGGCGGGCTTTAAGCTGTGGAGGCGTGAGCTTCAGGTAAACAGTTATTCCCGACGACAGCATATGATCCATATTACCGCTGTGGCATGGTGTTCCTCCACCGGTTGATATAACCGTATCTGAGACAGCATCCAGGTCCCTGAGTGTTACCGACTCCATGTTCCTGAAATACTCCTCGCCGTCCTCTGAAAATATCTCGGTTATTTTTTTGCCAACACGTTTCTCAACTGCCCTGTCAAGATCATTAAACGACCATCCCAGCAAAGAAGCCAGCTTTCTTCCGGTGGTTGATTTACCACTACCCATAAACCCTATAATATATATTATCCGGTTCCGGGTCATCATAATTCCAGTTTCATCTGTGCGGGATCATCATCAGCGTTAAAATGAGGAGGTTCCTCAAAAGGCTCTTCAGGTTCGGGTTCCGGCGTCTCCTTTTTAACAACCGGATCAATCTCAAGAATATTATCCACCATAAAGCTGGATATCCTTTTACCCTTTGCCTTATAACTCTTAACACCAATGAACTCGGCAACTTCTATAATCTCGGAATCCCTGTCCTTATGCTTACCACCAAAATGGATCTCAAACCTCGGGTATTCAACCTCGGTCATACTAATAAGTTTGGATTCCGGATTTTCATTAATGAAGCAAAGTGGCTTCTCCGAGACCTCGATCATAAACCGTTTCACGTAATAGTACTTCTGATCCGCGTCCCAGTAAACAGCAGAAAAGACCTTTTCGGTCCTGAATTTCTCTATAATGAGGATATTATCCTCAAAATGATTGGATAGGTCAAAACCTGCAATCCGGAAAAACCCGTCCTTGGTAATGACCAGTATCTTGTCATCGGCACTGAATTCACCCAGGTATAATCCCCTGCTGTCAACATTCAGCCTGAATACAGCATCATCAAACCATATCTTCCTTCCCCCGAGAGTTGAGAGGCCTTTCTCCTTAAGAGTAATTTTATGCACTGCATTCCTGGTCAATATATTACCCATCGAAGATTTCCCCTTAATGGCAAGTTCGCCGAAATCAAACTCGAAGACCAGTTTTTTAAGCCTTGCTTTGGGCTTATGGTGAATTTTTATGACCTCCGCCTCACCATTAGGGTTGGCACTCAGATAAATTATCTTTGATCCGGGTGTACCCCGGGTCAGATTGTATTCCTTGTCACGTGTGAGTCCCGATATAGCACATCTTTTAACCATTACCGGTCCATCCTTGCCATCATGGTAAACTACGTTATAAATCGTACGTGAATCATTTTTAAGGAATACCTGGGCATATAAGATATCGCTCCCAACAAATATCTTTTCGGCCACCCTGGTAATAAGGTAAACTCCGTCTTTCCTGATCACTATTATATCATCGATATCTGAACAATCGCAAACGAACTCATCCTTCTTAAGGCTTGTCCCAATAAAACCTTCCTTGTAGTTAACATATAACTTAGCGTTATTGGCAACTACTTTGGTAGCTTCTATGGTATCGAAGCTTCTTATTTCAGTTTTTCTCTCCCTGCCTTTCCCGTATTTCTTTTTTATCTGTTTGAAATAATTTACGGCATAGGGTATGATATTGGCCAGGTGGTTTTTTACTTCCTCAAGCTCTGCTTCCAGCCCCTTTATATGTTCATCTGCTTTTTTGACATCATATTTTGATATCCTTTTAATCCTGATCTCCGTTAGTTTTATAATGTCGTCACGGGTTACCTCCCTCATAAGCAAATTCTTATAAGGCTCCAGCCCTGCGTCAATCGCACCGATCACGGCTTCCCATGTCTCACATTCCTCAATATCGTGGTATATCCTTTTCTCAATAAAGATCTTTTCGAGGGACGACATATGCCATTCTTCCTCAAGTTCCTCTTTTCTGATCTTCAATTCGGACTGCAGTAATTCAACGGTCCTGTCAGCAGAATGCTTCAGTATTGTGCTCACCCCAATGAAGGACGGTTTATCATCTACGATAACACAGGTATTGGGAGAAATGGAATATTCGCAATCCGTAAAAGCATATAATGCGTCTATCGTCTTATCAGGGGAAACTCCGGGCAAGAGATGTATAAGTATCTCAACATCAGATGAAGTATTATCATCAATCCTCCGGATCTTGATCTTTCCCTTTTCGTTCGCCTTTATGATTGATTCTATAAGCGTGGTTGTGGTTTTACCAAAGGGAATCTCAGTAATAGACAGGGTCTTTTTATCAATTTTGTCAATTTTCGCCCTTACCTTAACTACTCCGCCCCGCAGCCCGTCATTATATCTCGATACATCCACCATACCTGCCGTTGGGAAATCGGGATAGAGTTCAAAGTCTTTTCCATGCAGATAGTCTATAGAAGCATCTATCAGTTCATTGAAGTTATGGGGCATAAGCTTGGATGCAAGTCCTACTGCTATTCCTTCTCCGCCCAGAGCTAGCAGTAAGGGAAATTTAACAGGCAGTGTCACTGGCTCCCTGTTACGGCCGTCATAAGAAAGCTTCCATTCGGTAGTCTTAGTATTGAACACCACCTCAAGTGCAAATTTTGAAAGCCTGGCCTCAATATACCTGGGTGCCGCAGAACCGTCCCCGGTAAGGATATTACCCCAGTTACCCTGTGTTTCAACGAGCAGATCTTTCTGACCCAGCTGGACAAGGGCATCACCAATGGAGGCGTCACCATGGGGATGAAACTGCATGGTATGTCCAATAATGTTTGCCACTTTATTATACCGGCCATCATCCATTCTTTTCATTGAATGAAGGATGCGGCGCTGAACCGGTTTCAGTCCGTCATGCAGATGCGGAACAGCCCTCTCGAGGATAACATACGAAGCATAATCAAGGAACCAGTCCTGGTACATACCCGACAGTGCAGTAACCGAATGAAGAGCAGTTGGCCCCTCCTGAGTTACATCTTCTTTAATCTTATCACCTATGTTTTTATCCTCTTCTTCCATATATTAAACAGCACTTCAAAATTGACTGTTATCCGTCGTTACCGTCTTCAACCTTATCTTCCTCTATCCTCAGGTTCTCTATAATAAAATCCTGTCGTTCAGGAGTATTCTTCCCCATAAAGAATTCGAGGAATCCGTTTACCGAATCATTCTTTTTCATCCTGACAGGTTCCAGCCTCATGTCTTTTCCTATGAAGTGCCTGAATTCATCGGGAGATATTTCTCCGAGTCCTTTAAAACGCGTAATCTCCGGGTTCGGCCCCAGGTCTCCAATTGCCTTTGCCTTCTCTTCCGGGCTATAGCAATATCTTGTCTCTTTCTTATTCCTGACCCTGAACAGTGGAGTCTGAAGTATATACACGTGTCCCTTCCGCACCAGATCAGGAAAGAACTGAAGGAAGAAAGTGAGCAAAAGAAGCCTGATATGCATTCCGTCAACGTCGGCATCTGTCGCTATGATCACATTGTTATATCTCAGGTTTTCAATCCCTTCTTCAATGTTAAGCGCTGCCTGAAGAAGATTGAATTCTTCATTCTCGTAGACTATCTTTTTTGTAAGGCCGAATGAGTTCAGTGGTTTGCCTCTCAGGCTAAATACTGCCTGTGTCTCCACGTTCCTTGATTTGGTAATTGAACCGCTTGCCGAATCACCCTCGGTTATGAAGATTGTGGAGTCAAGCTTAATATCATCGTTGGTGTTATAATGTATGCGACAATCCCTCAGCTTCTTATTATGCAGGTTCACTTTCTTTGCCCTGTCCCTTGCGATCTTCTGGATAGAAGATATAGCTTTTCGCTCTTTTTCTGAATCCTGTATCTTCTTTAAAATTACTTTTGCCGTTTCCGGATTTTTATGAAGGTAATCATTCAGCTGTTTCTTTATGAACTCCGATATAAAATTCCTTACCGAAGGACCTGATGGGCCCATGTCTTTCGAACCCAGTTTCGTTTTAGTCTGAGATTCGAAGATGGGTTCTTCCACCTTAATGCTGACGGCAGCAATGATCGAAGAACGAATATCTGAAGGATCATAATCCTTTTTATAAAAGTCGCGTATCGTTTTCACAATAGCTTCACGAAAAGCCAGGAGATGGGTACCCCCCTGTGTCGTATTCTGCCCGTTAACAAAGCTGTAGTAATCTTCTCCGTACTGTAATCCATGAGTAAAGGCAATCTCTATATCATCTCCCCTGAGATGGATCACCGGATAAAGACCTTCCTTGCTCATATTTTCATTCAGGAGATCCACCAATCCGTTCCGCGAAAAGAATTTGTTACCGTTGAGAGTGATTATCAGTCCTGAATTAAGATAAACATAGTTCTTGATCATTGTTTCAACGTACTCTGAAATGAAATAATAATTTCCGAACATCTCCTCATCGGGTTTGAAGATAACCTCAACGCCATTTTCTTCTTTTGTATTTTCAAGCGGGATATCCTTTGAAAGAATGCCATGCTCAAATTCCCCGGCTTTAACCTTGCCGTCACGTATTGAACGTATCACGAAACTGGAAGACAGGGCATTCACAGCTTTTACACCCACCCCGTTAAGACCAACTGATTTCTTAAATGCCTTGGAATCGTATTTGGCTCCCGTATTCATTCTTGATACCACATCGACAACTTTACCCAGGGGTATTCCCCTTCCGTAATCACGGATCTTCACCTCCCTGCCATTAATGGAAACATCGATCCTTTTACCATAGCCCATCATGAATTCATCAATGGCATTATCCAGCACTTCCTTTATAAGAACATATATCCCGTCATCCTGTGACGACCCGTCTCCAAGTTTACCGATATACATTCCCGGCCTCAGACGGATGTGTTCCCTCCACTCTAAAGTCTTTATATGTTCTTCTGAATATCCTACTGACATTTTGCAGAATTTTGGGCAAATATAACGAATAAGGGATGCAGTTATAACCTGATTTTTCAACAATGATCTACGCAAATAACCGGCCCCAGGCAAACAAACCCTCTGGCTTTAAAACATTTAGTTGATTAATTGGGGATTACAAAAACGTATTATGTGTTGATAAATGTCAGCTTTTATCTCCTCAAACAGGGGTCCTTTTCATGAACTCATTCGTGACATACATTGTTTCCATCAGTTTTCCAGCCCCGCTTCTCTCCTGATATTATCTATTACTTTGTCGGTTTTATTGTTCTGTATCATCATAAACACGTATACAGGTATTCCCAGGAGCATAAGTATAAACCCGTACATAACAACCTGTGCTCCGGTACCGTATATGGCATAAATTGAATATGCAAAGGCAAGCAATGCCACAAAGGAATTTTTCAAAAAGCTGAATATATTAAATCTCCCGTCATGCGTTTTAAGAAGCATTATATCGGCTGCTGCAGAAAAAGCGTATGCAGGTAAAAATGAGAGTGTTGCCAGCAACAACATAAAGTTGAATGCAGCAGTAAGAGAACCCACATAATTAAGTATAAGTAATATATTCGCAGCTACACCACTGATTATCAGTGAAGGCACCGGTGTTTTGAATCTTGAATGGACTTTCCCGAATATTTTGGGGAACAATTTGTCCTTTGAAGCACCATATGCACTCCTGGCTGTTGTAAGTACCCAGCCGGAGGTGGCCCCCAGTGCGGAAATGATGGCTCCGGCTGCAATAAAATTACCACCCCATGTTCCACCTGTAGCCTTATTGATAATGTCGGCCAGAGGCGCTTTCGACTCAGCCAGCGTAGCCTGGTCGAGCACACCCATACCGACTACAGAGACGATAATGTAGATAAATGCGGCCAACAATGTACCTATGATAGTACTTCTCCTGATATTCTTTCGGGGATTTTTTATCTCTCCGGCAGGTACTGTGGCACTTTCAATACCCACAAAAGCCCATAATGCAATAGCTATGGCAGCCGGAAGGGTATCCATCCCTGCTTTCGAAGGGTCGGAAACAGTATCAAGCATAGCCGGATTAAAATGGATGGCAGCAAGAATAATAAATACACCAAGGGCCCCTACCTTCAGGATAACCGTTATAATACCAACAATACCGGCTACCTTAACGCCAAGTATATTTATTATTGTAAAGAACCACAGGGCTCCGGAGGTAACAAGAAAAGCCACAATAGGTGTATTGGATTCCGGTACAAAATAAGTGAAATACATCATGAAGGCTGTTATGATGGCAGCATTTCCAACCCAGGCACCTATCCAGTAAGTCCAGCCAATAAGAAAACCAGCAAAGTCGCCAAAAGCAGCCCTTGTATATACAATCGGTCCGCCTGTACGTGGCATGGCAGTACCCAGACTGGCAAAGCTCAGTGCTATCAGAAGAGAGCCTGCGGAGGTTATAACCCATGCGATTATTGATGTCCTCGGATTTGATGCCAGGGCCAGCGAAGCCGCTGAAGTGAAGATACCAGATCCTATACAGTTACCAACTACTATTGCAATTGCAGCGGCAAGACCAAGTTCTCTCTTTAATTGTGATTTCTCAGGACTCTGAAATTCATATGCCTTGCTCATCTGTCAGGTGGTTATTTGGTATCGAAAATGCAAGTATAAATAATTAGTTCAACATAATTCAGAAAGTACAGATCATAAAAACCATCTTTTTCAGCATATTTTCTTTTTGAGGAGAACATGTGATCATCTTATCTGTCTTCTATAAAATGCCCATCTGGCTCATTAAAAAGACAGCATTCATTTTTTTTGTTATCCCGTCATGCAGCTTATAATCAAAAAGTATTGACTGACCGTCAATCTCAATCTCAAAACACTTGTTAACTATTCTGTCGGGGGCTTCTGCCTCCAGCTTGCCGAGAGAGATATCATGGGTGGCAATCAGGCCTGTCCCTCCATATTTGAGTATCTTTCTCATAAACAGCTTTGATCCTGAACTTTTATCTTCTGAATTTGTCCCTTTTAGGATCTCATCAAGAATTATAAAAACTGGTTCTCCGTTCATAACCTTTTCCAGCAACGTCTTCAGCCGTTTCAGTTCTGCATAAAAATATGATTCATTATCAGAAAGTGAATCGGTGGTACGCATGCTGGTGAACAGTTTAACAGGAACAAAACTCATTTCTGTGGCACATACGGGGGCACCTGCCATTGCCAGGATATAATTTATGGCCACAGTCCTCAGAAAAGTGCTTTTACCGGCCATATTGGCTCCAGTAACTATACATATGGTACCCTTTTTCCTGATGGAAAAATCGTTGCATATTCTTTTTTCCTCACTGATAAGCTGGTGGCCGAGGTTCGTGGCTGAAAACAGCGATGGTGTACCCGATATAACAGGATATACAAAATCTTCGTTGTTAAAAGCATAATTAGCAAGGCTTAAATATGCATCCACCCTTCCTAACATGTCAAGCCAGGAAGGGAATATATCCCTGTACCTGTTCCTCCACTTCTCGAGCCTGTAGTTGCACTGGTAATCCCATAGTAACAAACCATTCAGTACCAAACCTGCAAACATATTTATCCTGCTGTCAAATGCCTGTATCAGGTCTCCAAGAGATTTTAGGGAAGCAGTAGCAGATACATTATCACCTGTGAATGATCTTTTTATATTGTTTAAAGAAGCGGATGTGAACGATTCCCTGCCGAAGTCATTAAGCATGTCTATCAACGCCGAGAGGTAATCATGTTTCCTTGATACCATGTCATGTATCCTGTTTGTCTTCTTAAGTCCCAGGGATATATAGAAGAGGTTAAGAAGGAAGATCATGGTAAAAAAATAGTACGAAATTGTTCCCAATACAGCCAGGATGAATGTTGTGCAGACTGCAACCGGAAGGAATATGATCAGGAACCTGGCAAGTACTGAAGAGGATATCACATTCTTTTCATTGAGCCAGTCTATAAGACCTGCTATTCCTTCCCTGTCGAGCGGAACATTCATTCCAGATGCCATGAACTCATGACGCCATTTCTTTTTTGCGGCCAGTTCTCTTACCGTATCCTGTCTTTCTTCGAGATCAGCAGCAAGGATATAAGGATCAGACAGCCATTCGGCAAGGATATCCCTGCCATTTTCTGTTATTGTCCTGTTAATACTATGAAAGAGTGAATTATTCCCGAACAGGTCCACATCATTTGAAAAATCATGATGTATGTCTGTGTAACATTCCCCGGGATCAAATGCAGAAAGATCTCCGGCAAGTGCATCCGCCTCATTTTTGTTAATAAGGGCCAGGTTGGAAAAATATTTCTTAAGCTTTGTATGTTTCGAAAACAGGTTAAGGACTACCTTGAAAAGTAGTGCAAAAAGCAGCAGGCTAAGGATTCCGGCAGTGTTGCTCCTGGTAAAGCAATACAAGGAAACAGCTATCCCGCCTAAGAAAATAACCAGTCTTAAAACCGACAGCATGAGAAGTATCCTGTCCTCTTTCTTTTCCTCATTACTGAACCTTTTCGATTCATCAAGATATGATGCTATTTTTTCGCTCCTGCTCATAATACATAATATCAAAATGCCAAAGCTACCATTTTCATTGTACTCCTGTTGGTATAATAATCGCTGTTATGCAGGTCGAAGTTCCATATCCACTCTTCAGTGATGAGTGGCTCCGGCAGGTCGGCCAGCAATGTTGATACTGTTTGTGTTCCTCCTTTTCTGTCAGTTACAAGTTCAGCGTAATCAGTAATAAGTACGGCGCTCTGTCTTGTAAGAAAATTAATATGTTTTATCTGTATTTCCTTTCTGAATCTTAATAATTCATCTTCACTAACCTTTGCCCTCCTGTCAAGATATGCCAGTATACGTGCCTCAAGCTGAGTAAGTATATTCAGTGAGATCACAAGGCCTGTATCAAAATCAGGTTTAAATTCCGGGACCATAATACCTGAAAAGGATCTCATCTTCCTGAAAAACGGAAGCCTGCCTGCTCTTTCCCATATCTCTTGAATGAGTCCGCCCGTGGCATCAGCTTCAATAAGTTCAACATTATCTAATCTATCTGTCTGCTCTCTGACATCCGGTGGATGAATGACATCCACCAACGATATCTTTACGGACCTTTCACATAATTCTGCAAGTGGGAAATCAAGAAGCCACCCGCTTCCTAATACTGTTATATGTAATGGTTTAAACAGATCCACAGCTTTAAGAATAAATTTACGGCATTTTCCGAGATGGCTGTCCCAACCGTCTTCCTGGCTTATATGCCTGTATATAAGGCCGTTCTGATACCCGTAATAGCCCATCCTTGTAAGCATCCTCCTGTATGAAGCTGTATAGGTCATATGCTTATATCTTCCTGTTTCTTAAAATAACTTCCCGGGTTAGGGTCCGGCTATCTCAAAAGAAACTAAAAATATCGAGATTGCATAATTCCGATCTATCTTTGGTCATAGCTTCTGAAATATCCCCTGGCATGTGCGGGCATCCTATCAAATAATGTGCAGCATCAAAAAGAACAGGAGAACCTTCAATCAGGCTTTCCTGTATAATACCATCCTTTACAAAAAACTGACAGGTATGTTCTTCACCATTATAGATAAAACGGTTCCGGAAATGATATTCCGGACCATAGGCATAGTTCCATTCCCACGAATGATATTTACTGGCAGCCAGTTCCGCGGCATCCCTAAGATGCTTTTCATCCGGTTCATACGGATGCATATCATGTGATTCCTGTGCCAGGTAGTCAATCAACTGTTCTCTGAAATCAGTAATATTATGCATTGCCGGTAACATCCTTCTCAGGTTCGTTACTTCTGACGGGTTCGAGTCGACCGATCGTGAAGAATAACACGAAGTATCCTTTCTGATTGTGTTACTAAGATCATTAAGTGATGCATCGAAGAGCAATGTGCCATGATGGAGTACCCTCTCCCTGTGCACATGCTCGGCATTACCCGAGATCTTAAGGCCGTTTACCCTGATATCGTTTTTCCCCTCAAATGTCGCATCTATATTCATCGATCGCAGGAAATTTATTACAGGTGCCGTATATCTCCTGAAATCCACCTGTTTTCCGGATTCACTCCCGGTAATAAATGAGAAATTAAGGTTCCCCTGATCATGATATACTGTACCTCCTCCTGATATCCTGCGAATTACAGGTATATTGTTTTCGAAGGTAAATTTCGTATTGGCCTCTCTATGGGCAGTCTGGTGTTTCCCGATCACAACTGAAGGGTTGTTTATGTAAAGAAGAAAAAAGTCCCTGCTGTCATTTTTAAGAAGTATCTCTTCCATAGCCAGGTTCAGAAATGGATCCGCCGATTGAATATTCAGGTAATACATATTCTACTGGTAAAATTAATTATCCCGCGGAATTAAATAACCATATATCCGGCAGGGAAACACTCCGGATACTATCCGGACAGCTGATGCCCTTCAAACCAGGGCTTATTCATCAATATCCTGTTATCGGTGATGACGTACAGGCTGTAAATACCCCAGCCTATCAAAGCACCAAGTATTGATCCGCATATAACATCACCCGGATAATGGACTCCAAGATAGATCCTGCTGTATCCCACAACAAGTGCCCATATAACGATACTCACGGAAAACCATTTTCGCTTTATGAACAATAAGCTCAAAAGGGCAACATCAAAGGAGTTGGTAGCATGGGATGAGACAAAACTGTATAAGCCTCCGCATTCACCGTTAAACAGATGTACCAATCCCTGCAACGCAGGATCATGGCAGGGTCGGAGTCGCTGGACCAGGTTCTTGATCATTACAGACATCTGGTCAGACAGAGTGGCTGCTATAATAATAAAAAGCACTATCACCAGGAATTTCCTTTTATATTTAATCCCCATGGTTATGAGTATTGCAAGGTAAAGTGGCACCCAGATCAGCTTCCCGCTGATAGCATGCATCACCTGGTCCCAGAACGGGGAATGAGCTCCATTAAGAAAAAGGAAGAGTTGCTGGTCGAGATGTTCCATCATAATCACCTGTTATCGTTTAGTACTTTCCAAATCATATCCTTGAGAGTTACAATGCCCTCTCCGGTAAGTGATGAAATAAAAACCCGGGGTACATCAGGAAGATCCTTTCTTATCTCATCTTTAAGTTCTTCATCCAGCATATCGGATTTCGATATTGCCAGCACCCTTCTTTTATCAAGGAGGTCAGGGTTATACATCCGCAGCTCTTTAACAAGTATATTGTATTCCTCTTTTATGTCTTTGCTGTCGGCAGCAACAAGGAAAAGAAGCATGGAATTTCTCTCAATATGCCTAAGAAACCTAATGCCAAGACCTTTACCTTCATGGGCACCTTCTATTATCCCCGGGATGTCAGCCATCACGAATGACCTGTCTTCCCTGTAGCTTACAATTCCAAGGCTTGGGACGAGTGTAGTGAAAGCATATTCTGCAATCTTTGGCTTTGCAGCGCTTACGACCGATAACAAAGTTGATTTCCCTGCGTTGGGAAAGCCCACAAGCCCAACATCAGCCAGGATCTTCAGTTCCAGGATAAACTCATCCTCTATGCCCGGTTCTCCGGGCTGTGCATACCTTGGTGTCTGGTGTGTGGCCGATTTGAAATGGGTATTTCCCAGTCCTCCCTTACCGCCCCTGGCCAGTATCTTTTCATCACCGTTGCCTGTTATCTCAAAAAGGATCTCCCCTGTTGACGCATTTTTAGCGATGGTCCCAAGCGGAACCTGGATTGTAACATCTTTCCCGTCTGCTCCTGTTGCCTGTTGCCTGCCGCCGGACTCACCATGTCCCGCAAAAATATGCCTTTTATACTTCAGATGAAGAAGAGTCCACATCTGATCATTTCCTTTAAGGATAATATGGCCTCCCCTTCCTCCATCACCTCCGTCAGGTCCTCCTTTTGGTTCAAATTTTTCCCTACGTAGATGGGCCGAACCCGCTCCTCCTTTCCCGGACCGGCAATAAATCTTAATATAATCTACAAAGTTGGACCCTGACATACCTGGGATATTATGAAACAAAGCTAATTACAAAATTTCTATCCCCTGCCCCCTTCAGGGGGTCCGATGCTGCCATATCATTGGCCCCCTTCAGGGGGTTGGGGGGTAGTAACCCTGTGTAACTAAAAAAAAGAACTTACACAGAGATCACAGAGCAAATTGAGATCTTATACAATTTTACTCATATGAACCGACAGTCTTTCAAAGATATCCTCGATTGAACCCATCCCGTTAACAGCCTGGTAAATACCTCTGTCATCGCAATAATTGATTATCGGCTCTGTCTTTTCCCTGTAAACACTTATCCTGTTTTCAATAACATCAGGGTCCTTATCATCAGGTCGTCCTGACAACTCAGCCCTGCCAACAAGTCTTTTCACCAGTTCATCATGTTCCACATCGAGGGCAAGCATAAGATCGATCTTCATTCCCCTTTCATTGAGCATTTTTTCGAGAGATTCAGTCTGGGCCACGGTTCTTGGAAACCCATCAAACAGGAATCCAGCCACACCTTTGCTGCTGTCAATCTTATTTGCAATCATTTCAATTACCACCTCATCAGGGACAAGCTCACCCTTTGACATAATAACACTCATCTTCTTTCCAAGCTCAGTACCTGCTGCAATTTCCGCACGAAGCATATCTCCAGTTGACAGGTGAAGAAGATTGAATTTCTCTGCGAGTTTTACTGACTGTGTCCCTTTACCTGATCCCGGAGGGCCAAAAATCAAAAAATTAACCATGGTATTAGTAATTATAAATTAATAAAAATATGATCATTTAATCAGCGCATACACTGAAGGAAGGTTTCGGCCGAATCCATCATAATCGAGGCCATACCCGACAACAAAATCGTTGGGTATTCTGAACCCTACATAATCCAGAAAGATGTCTTTCTTATAGGCATCGGGTTTATAAAGCATGGTAGCTATCTTAATTCCTGATGCTTTCCTTATAACAAGCTCCCCGAAAACCCTTTCAAGGGTGTTACCCGTATCCACAATATCCTCAACCACAACAACAGTCTTGTTCCGTATATCCTCATTCCATCCGATCAACTCCCGAATGCTGCCTGAAGAACTGGTACCTTCATACGATGCCAGCTTAATAAATGATATACGGGATTCCAGCTTTATCCTCCTGTACAAATCCGCTGCAAACAGGAAGGCCCCGTTAAGAATACCAAGAAAAACAACATCATGGCCGGCCAGATCACTGTTTATCTGCTTTGCGATTTCATCTATCCTGCTATTGATTTCTTGTTCGGTTATTAGTTCTCTGAATGTCTTATCTAAAATATTGATTTCTTTCATAATGGTGGTTTTGAACCGTTAACCGGTGCGAAAATATGAAAATAATACCTTACTTTTGTCCTTATCAGTAAGTTAAATTAAATAATTTTAGATGGAACCACTGGTAAGTATTATAATGGGCAGTACATCGGACCTGCCTGTGATGGAAAAGACCGCTGACATTCTCAACACTTTCAGGATACCCTTTGAAATGAATGCTCTGTCAGCTCACAGAACTCCTGACGAAGTTGAAAAATTTGCGAAAAACGCCGGACAGCGTGGAATAAAAGTGATAATAGCAGCAGCCGGTATGGCAGCTCATCTCCCCGGAGTAATAGCAGCTATGACTCCTGTTCCTGTTATTGGGGTACCTATTAAAGCTTCTCTTGAGGGACTTGATTCTATTTTCTCAATACTCCAGATGCCTCCCGGAATACCTGTTGCAACAGTAGGCGTCAATGCCTCTATGAATGCAGGAATACTTGCCGTGCAGATAATTGCTGCGGGCGATAAGGAATTGATGAAAGAAGTAATAAAATACAAGGAATCCCTGAAGAACAAAATCGTAAAAGCCAACGAGGAGCTCAGAAACGTTAAGTACGAGTACAAAACAAATTAGGCAGCCTTATATTTGACAGAGAGTATGATACGGGCATGGAAAATGTCCGGGCGGATTTTCCTGGTCATGATTTCCAGCTGTCAAGACTCATTTCCTATTCACCACTATATTCATTAATAGAAAAACCTTCCAGTAGTTACCGTATTTTTTGTATCTTGTGGTTACTAAACTGGAACGGTTGAGCTCGCTGCAAAAAATAGCTGTTTCGTTATACTTGCTTTTTCCCTTCCTCAGCGCCTCCGGCGGAGAACCCTATCATTCCCCGTCCGGTGCCTCTGAAGCTGGAATGGGATATGTATGCGTTATGCGGAAGATCCCCTGGTCTTTTTATCAGAACCAGGCTTCACTTGGCTTTAATAAATCACTTTTTGCAGGAATAAGCTACGCTGACAGGTTCTCACTCAAAGAACTGGGAACCCGGACCGCATTCATGGTGGTGCCAGCAGGAAAAGCTTCACTGGGAGTTGTCTACAGCCATTTTGGATATTCTGACTTTAAGCTCGAAACGGGGGGACTTGCCTGCGGAATACGCCTGTCTGATATAATGGCAGCAGGTGTACAGGTGGATATCTTCTCTGAAAAGGCTTCTGTTGATTATTATAAATACAGGGTAATTACCTGCGAAACAGGATTAATCATTAATCCCGGTGACAATACTTCCATCGGGATTCATGTCATCAACCCTGTTCCCAACTCCCTGCGTAAGGAAGCTATGCCCCTCACGATCAGTGCAGGGGTTGGCACATACCTTAACAGCTCGCTGTTTGCGGGCCTTGAGGCCGAGATGTGCACCGGGAGCAGCCTCCTTCTCAAAACAGGATTTGAGTATGAAGTGATGAAGGATCTCAGGTTACGGGGTGGATATATGACAAAAAACAACGCTTTTACCTTCGGGCTGGGATATGGAGAAAAAAGAATCCTGGCCGATCTGGGGTTTGTTTTGCATGACAGGCTGGGAGTCAGTACATATATCACCTTAATAATTAAAATTAAAGAATAAGAACCATTAACCGCAAAGCGCGCAAAGATATCGCAGAGTACGCAAAGGAAGATGTTAAATACCAAAACCTATGAACGAGAACGAGCTATCAAAAATTATTATCGGTTCATCTATTAAGCTCCACCAGGCTTCAGGCCCTGGTCTTTTAGAGAGTGCTAACCAGGAATGCCTGTGTTACAGCCTTTTGCAACGAGGTCTCTTCATAGAAAAAGAAAAGAGTATGCCGTTGATATTTGAGGGAATAAAACTTCAAGCCGGTTACAGAATTGATATCCTGGTAGTAAGAAAGGTAGTAATAGAAGTAAAAAGTGTAGAAGCCCTAAATGATGTTCATCTTGCACAGATACTGACTTATATGAAATTAGGTGACTATAAGCTTGGATTACTAATAAACTTTAATGTCAGTTTATTAAAGGATGGTATAAAAAGAGTAGTAAACAGGATTTAAAGTAAGTATCTCATATGATGAAAAATTGTAGGTACAACATTAACTTTACGTCCTTTGCGCTCTCCTTTGAGGCCTTTGCGGTTAAAAATTTAACTTCAAATAATAAGCTCAAATTAATATTTCTTATAGTAATTAAATTGATCTTTTCTTTTTCATTTTGTAATGACATTTTTTCTCAGTCTGTTAATCTCACAGATATCATTTCACATGTTATTGAAGAAATAGCATCCGACGCCAGTGACACGGAGGAAGCTGCCCTGTACACAGAGAAACTGCAAGATCTGGCCGATGACCCGGTTAACATTAACTCTTCAGACCCTGATGAGATATCAAGGCTGTTTTTCCTTTCTGACTTCCAGGTCAGGTCACTTATTGATTATACCCGTAATACCGGGAGAATATTGACAATTTACGAGATAACCGCTATTCCGGGTTTTGACAGAGAACTTGCCGCCATGATGGTCCCATTCATAAACATTGAAAATAATAGTGTCATATCCTCATCTGGTGGCCGTTGGAGAAACAGTTTCATTACCAGCCTTTCTTGCAGGACAGGTGCAACGGACCCGACATATACGGGTTCTCCCTGGAAATCACTGACGAAATATAAATTTGCTGCCGGCAGCCTCAGTGGTGGCTTTACAATGGAGAAAGATGCCGGAGAAAAATTCTTCAACCACAACACATTGATCCCTGATTTCTTTTCTGCCAATATATGCTACACAGGGAAAGGAATAATAAGAAAGATCATTGCCGGTGATTTCTCTGCAAGGGCAGGTCAGGGTACAAACCTTAATACCGGGATAAGAACAGGTTTATCACTGGTATCACCAGGATTCATGGCAGCTAAAAATGAGTTAAAGCCATATACATCGACGGATGAAAATAATTTCTTCAGGGGAACAGCGATGGCTGTCCGCATAAGAAATGTATCGGCATCATTCTTTTTTTCCCTAAACAGTCTTGATGCTGCCACAGATTCCACAGATGGGAAACAGGAAGATTATATAATTAGCCTTGGTAAAACCGGACTTCATAACACTCAGGCTTCCCTTCAGAAGAAGGATGCCGTTAGTATAACAACATGGGGCCTGAATATCAGTTACGATTACAGGAATATAAGGCTGGGCTTCTCGGGTGTCAGCGACAAACTGTCGCTTAGAATGGAAGGTGCAGGTAATTCCCCCCGGGACCTGTTTGATTTTAAAGGTTATCACAATTCAGTCTATTCGGCTTTTTATAACAGCACCATAAAAAATTTCCTTCTTTTCGGAGAGATATCATTGAATGAAAATGGCAAACATGCCATTGTGCAGGGAATAGCAGCAAAACCGGCAGGCCGTCTCACATTTAATCTTCTATATCGGAATTATTCACCCGGTTATACCAGTTTTCATGGTAAAGGACCGGGAGTGAGTTCTGAAACAGCTAATGAAGAGGGCATGCTCGGTAACTTCACTTTTGAAGCAGCAAAGCATCTCTTTATAACAGGAGGCTGCGATATATCGAAGTTTAAGTGGCTTCGATACCGTTGCAGTGCCCCTTCATACGCGATTAAGAAAGTGTTACTTGCAAGATATGCCCCATCCGGTAAACTTGCAATGGAAGCTCTGTATAATTACAAATTTGCAATGGTCGACAATCCGGGCACCGGAGGCATAAAAATGCAGACACCTCTTATTTCCAGAATCGTAAGGGGTACTATCAAATATTCACCGGCAGACAATATATCATTCACTACCAGGATTGATCATAAAATGATAAGCCACTCTTCCGACAGGGGTATTCTTATGTTGCAGGACCTGAAATTTTTCATGAAGAAAATTTCCCTTACTGTTTGGATGCGTTATTGTATCTTCAATACTGACAGTTATAACTCAAGAATCTATACATATGAGAATGACCTGCTTTACAGTTTCAGTATACCGGCTTTATCGGGTTCCGGAAGCAGAAGCTATATTATGATAAAATGGGATGCAGGTAAAACAGCGGAAATGAGGCTTAGGTACGGAATAACTTCAACAGGAACAGTAATCACTGACACAGGTTGCAGGGAAGATATTAAAATACAGGTCAGGCTAAGATTCTGACCAACCTGTTCGGAGATTATCTGTCATTCGGGGATTTAATATCCTTTATATTAAGCTGAAGGTTCTTTGTTCCCCTGAATTCATTCATCTCCAGGGAATAACAGACATCAAAGGGAAGTCCGTTCCTTATATATTCGAAATGATTTGCCTGGTTAAATGCAATGGCTGAAATACCCCTCTGGCATGTTTCTTCCTGGCAGAGATCAAGTTTGAGATGTTCTCCGCTGGATCCGACCATTCTGCCTGATCCTGTATCATATACATTCCTGGAGACAAAAACAGGAGACATATTCTCGGGACCAAAAGGCTGAAAGAGGCTCATTGTCCCATAAAAGTCTTCATTGATCTCTGCAAAGGACAGTTCTGTGTCGATAAATACTCTTGGAACCAGTTGTTCCTCTGATATAGTATTTGTCACATACTCCTCAAACTTCTTCCTGAAAGGATCAATATTCTCCTTTTTCAGGGTCAGCCCGGCAGCATACATATGGCCTCCGAAACTCTCAAGCAGGTCACTGCAGGCTTCTATGGCCTGGTAAAGATCATATCCCTGGACCGACCTTGCTGAACCTGTTGCAAATCCATTTGATTCGGTCAGAATCACCGTTGGCCGGTAATATGTCTCAATAAGTCTTGACGCCACGATACCAATGACACCTTTCTTCCAGGTGGGATTATAAAGTACGGTAGTCCTTGCATTACCATGACGCTGGCTATCAGCTATCATTTTCATGGCTTCAGTAGTGATGATGCGGTCAACATTACGTCGTTCAATATTGAAGCTGTTGATTTCCTTGCTTATTCCTGAAGCATGATGCTTATCGTCTGAAACAAGCAGGTCGACAGCCTTGCTGCCTGCTTCCATACGTCCGGCAGCGTTTATCCTTGGTCCTATCTTAAAGACAACATCCTCTATGGTAAGAGCTCTTGATACTTCCGCTTCCCTTATTATCTCCTTAAGGCCGGTACGTGGATATTCATTCAACTGTTTGAGTCCGTAATATGCCAGGATCCTGTTTTCTCCTGTCAGTGGAACTATATCAGACGCGATACTGACGGCTACAAGATCGAGGTAATGTGTTATATCACTGAAAGATATTCCCTGTATCTTCGAATAGGCACATATCAGCTTGAATCCAACTCCACAACCAGACAGATGTTTGTACGGATAATTGCATGAAGCCTGCTTGGGATCAAGTACCGCCAGGGCCCCTGGGATCTCTTCCCCGGGATAGTGATGGTCGCAGATAATCACATCAAGCCCCTTTGAGGATGCATACTTTACCTTTTCAACTGCTTTTATGCCGCAGTCAAGTGTGATTATCAGCTTACAGTTATTATCAGCAGCAAAATCAAGACCTTTCAGAGATACCCCGTAACCCTCCTTGTACCTGTCGGGAATATAATATAATACATTTGGATACTGCTCTTTCAGGAATGAATACATGAGAGCTACGGCAGTTGTTCCATCAACATCATAGTCGCCATAGACCAGTATTTTTTCGTTTTTTTTAACCGCCGTGGAGATCCTGTCAACTGCAATATTCATATCCTTCATCAGGAAAGGATCATGCAGGTAATCCAGACTGGGTTTGAAGAAAGCATTGGCCTCCCCGGCAGATGTTATATTTCTTTGTACCATCAGGTTTGCTAGTGCATCCGACACACCCATGGCTCCTGCCAGCTGTTTTACAACAGCTGTATCCGCCTTGTCTTTAATTACCCATTTCTTTTCCATCCATTCATGTATTAATCCACTCCAGGTCAAACACTTCCCTGAGGTTATCCCGAACCAGTTCCTTTACGTATCCTATGTCCTGTACCTTTCCTGTTTCTTTCTGCAATGAAGTTACACCTTTATCGGTAAAACCACATGGATTTATTAAATTGAAATAGGAAAGATCCGTATTAACGTTAAAGGCAAAACCATGCATTGTAATATACCGGCTGGCCTTTACTCCAATAGCACATATCTTTCTTGCTTCATCGTTACTGTCAGTCCCCAGCCATACCCCGGTGGCTCCCTCTAATCTTGACGCCTTCAATCCGAATACCTCAAGAGTCCTGATGACAGCCTCCTCAAGTCGTGAGATATATTCTTTCATTCCGATCCCTATTGCTTCAAGATCGAAAATAGGATAACCCACTATCTGACCCGGACCATGATATGTAATATCACCTCCCCTGTCAATCCTGTAAAACGCCGCACCCCTTGATTGCAGCTTAACGGGATCTATCAGCAGGTTTGTTTCGGAACCACTTTTACCAAGCGTATAAACATGAGGATGTTCAACAAAAACAAGTGTTCCGGGTAGTATTATACTGCTGTCTTTTCCGGCCCGGCCAGCCTGCCTTTTGCTTTCAACAAGTTTATTAAAGATATCCGCCTGAAAATCCCAGGTCTCTTTATAATCCCTCTCCCCAATATCCTTATATTCAACTCTATAACTCAAATTCAATTTTGTGATTTCGTATTGCTAAGATAATTAAATTTATTGTCCTTCAACATGTTTTTCTGCATGAAAAGATGATCGTACGAGGGGGCTTGATTCAACAAACCTGAAACCTTTATCAAGTGCTTTGATCCTGTATTCCCTGAATTTCTCAGGAGCGATATAATCCACCACTTCCATATAATCCTGACCGGGCTTCAGGTATTGTCCAATAGTTAATATGCAGCATCCAGCTTCATACAGATCATCTATGGTCTGGTATATCTCCTCATCACTTTCTCCCAGTCCCACCATAAATCCCGATTTGGCCTTATTGCTGTTCCGGGCAATAAAACGTATCACGCCAAGACTGGTCTCATATTTTGCCCTGGTACGGATAAGGGGCGTCAACCTCCGGACCGTTTCTATATTATGTGAGATTACATCAGGACCTGCCTCAACAATTTTTCCCAGGCACTCTTCCTTTCCATCGAAATCAGGTATGAGTGTCTCCACAGTGATGCCAGGGTTTATCTCCTTTACAGTTCTTACAGTATCAGCCCAGAATGAGGCACCTCCGTCAGGTAAATCATCGCGGTCGACAGATGTTATTACACAGTGCTGCAGTCCCATAGATTTTATTGATTCTGCCAGGCGTAATGGTTCATCCGGATCAGGAGGCAATGGCCTTCCGGTCTTTGTCGCACAAAACCTGCAGGCCCTGGTACATATATCTCCGAGTATCATGAATGTAGCTGTCCCTGCATTCCAGCACTCTCCAATATTAGGACAATTACCACTGGTACATATCGTATGAAGATTGTTTTCAATCACAACATGTTTAACCCTTGAGTAATTCTCACCACTGGCTCTCTGCATCCTGAGCCATTCCGGTAAACGTCTGCTTTTTTGCATCTGGCGAAGACAATTATTGAGACTGCAAAGGTACGAAAAAGCAGTATTATCAAAAAAGGATTATATTTGTTAACCCACAGAATTGAACAGGTATTAACCAAATAAAATATCACACCATGACTACCAATGATTTTAAGGTAAATAACAGTTACCAGACCTTCATCGGCGATTTTCCAAAAGTAGGTATACGCCCGGCAATAGACGGCAGAATGAATGGCGTCAGGGAATCGCTTGAGGATCAGACTATGAACATGGCAAAAAATGCTGCCTCACTGATCTCTTCCAGCCTGACGTATCCAAATGGGAAACCTGTTGTATGCGTAATAGCTGATACCTGCATTGGAGGTGTGGCGGAAGCGGCCATGTGTGCTGAAAAATTCAGCAGGGACGGGGTGGGATTGAGCCTGACCGTTACCCCCTGCTGGTGTTATGGAAGCGAGACCATCGACATGAATACAGACATTCCGAAAGCCATCTGGGGTTTCAACGGTACAGAGAGACCCGGTGCCGTTTATCTTGCAGCAGCTCTGGCAGGTCATACGATGAAAGGATTGCCTGCCTTCGGAATATATGGTCATGATGTACAGGATGCAGATGACCGGTCAATACCGGAGGATGTAAGTGAAAAAATATTAAGATTTGTAAAAGCCGGACTTACCACAGCTATTATGAGAGGTAAATCCTATCTGTCGATGGGCTCAGTTTCTATGGGTATAGCCGGTTCAATTGTCAGGGAAGATTTCTTCCAGGAATATCTCGGAATGAGGAACGAGTATATCGATATGAGCGAGTTCAACAGGCGTCTGAATGAAGAGATATACGACAGGAAAGAGTATAAGAAAGCACTTCAGTGGACAAAACAATACTGCAGGGAGGGAGAAGATATCAATATTAAGAAAAAAGACCGCGGGCAAAAGGACAGGGAATGGGAAACAGTGGTAAAAATGACAATGATTGCACGCGACCTGATGGTTGGCAATCCGGTACTCCGGGAGCTTGGCTTCGGCGAGGAATCGCTCGGACATAATGCAATCCTGGCCGGATTCCAGGGTCAGCGACAGTGGACTGATCATATGCCTAACGGAGACTTCCTTGAAGCGATTCTGTGCTCATCATTCGACTGGAACGGCATACGGCCACCATATCTGGTGGCAACAGAAAATGATGCCATGAATGGTGTACCTATGCTATTCGGTTATCTGCTGACAAATACTGCCCAGATGTTTTCAGATATTCGTACCTACTGGAGCCCTGAAGCAATTACAAGAGTTACCGGGATGAAACCTGAAGGATTGGCTTCAGGCGGGGTCATCCACCTCATCAACTCGGGTGCCTCGGCCCTTGACTTTTCAGGAAGACAGATCAGGGACGGAGAACCATGCATTAAGCCATTCTGGGATATAACATCTGCTGATGCGTCTGCGTGTCTTGAAGCGACTAAATGGCCGCCTGCAGATACAGGGTATTTCAGGGGAGGGGGATTTTCCTCACAGTTCGATACAAAAGGGACGATGCCTGTCACCATTTCGAGAGTCAACCTGGTCAAAGGACTGGGACCCGTCTTGCAGTTGGCAGAAGGTTGGACGGTTGATCTTCCCGAAAAGATGAGCAGGGCACTTTCAGACAGGACAAATCCTACATGGCCCACAACCTGGTTTGCCCCAAGACTTACCGGTGAAGGACCTTTCAGGGATGTGTATTCTGTGATGGCCAACTGGGGCGCTAATCACAGTGCTTCAAGTTACGGACATATCGGGGCAGACCTCATCACGCTTGCTTCAATATTGAGAATCCCTGTCTGCATGCATAATGTGGATGAGGACAAAATATTCAGGCCCAGTGCATGGAATGCCTTCGGAATGTACAAAGAAGGAGCCGACTACAGGGCATGTCAGACTTATGGTCCCCTTTATAAATGATAAATTAATATGGAACTGGAAACAAAAAAAAAGAGCATTGAAATAGAGGAGGAGACTCTCATCGATCTCAATACAACGAGGAAATGGACTATGTTCCTGGCAGTGATAGGTTATATCTTCCTGGGGCTGTTTCTTATCCTGGGCCTGGTTGCCGGGACTTTCCTCTCAGCATTTAAGTCGGGAGAAAACTATATCGGAATACCGGAAACATACACTCTTCTTGCTGTCCCCGTCTCGGCTATCGTATTGTTTTTCCCGGGGATATATCTCTTCAGATATTCTAAAAATATGGCCCGGGCAGTAAAGAATTACGATAAAGAGGCCCTTCGTATATCACTGAAAAACCTTAAGAACTACTTTGCCTACCTGGGAATACTGGTGATTGTCATACTGGTATTATACCTGGTTGCCCTGGTTGTTGCCGGATCAGCAACTAGATTCTTTTAACCGCATGAACTGCAATAACCGGCAACTGTGCAAATCATAAAACCACATTTTTGACAGATTAACATTATTCAGAATTTTATTTTCAACTATGCCTGCAGATATTGTTATAGTCTTTGATTGCGGTGCTACAAATGTAAGAGCAGTAGCCATAAACAGAAATGGCGATATCCTTGCGTCCGAATCATTTACCAATAATACCCAGCCGGATCCGTTCTACCCCGGATACAGGATATGGGATGTGAACGAGATATGGAACAAGATGTGCATGGCATCCAGGAAAGTTATGAACACTATTCCGGCTGGCCAGGTGACCGGTGTTACGGTGACTACTTTTGGTGTTGACGGCACTCTCTTTGACAGTTCGGGGAAAATGCTGTATCCTGTCATCTCCTGGCAATGTGACAGGACAGCAAATATTATGAAGGAAGTAGGGAAATATATACCAGCCACGGATCTGTATGCCATAAGCGGAGTATTCCCGTTCTCCTTTAATACAATCAATAAGCTTATTTGGTTTGCAGAACACAAACCCGAACTCATCGAACAAAGTTCTTCTTTTCTTTTCATGCCTTCCATTTTCGCTTATTTGCTTTCCGGGGAGATGGTCAACGATACCACCATGGCCGGAACGTCAATGTTTACTGATCAGAAGACCCGTAACTACTCAGAGACCATACTCGGCAAAATACATTTTCCTTATGAAAAGTTAGGGAACCCGGTTGAACCCGGAACTATAACAGGTCTTGTGCATAAGAGGGCTTCAGATGAGACAGGATTACCTGAAGGCTTACCCGTTGTTGCTACCGGACATGATACACAGTTCGCTATTTTCGGATCCGGTGCCAATCGAAATCAGCCTGTACTGAGCTCAGGGACCTGGGAAATCCTGATGGTCAGGGCTGAAAAATATATGTCGGGAAAAGAGCAACTGGAAATGGGTATAACAACCGAACTCGACTCAAGACCCGGATTATTCAACATAGGAACCCAGTGGATTGCATCAGGAGTGTTGGAATGGGCGCGCAGGAGTTTCTATAATGAAATTGAAACGGACGTCTATGAAACAATGATCAAAGGAGCGGAAAAAGTGCCGGAGGGTTGCAACGGGGTAAAGGTCAATCCCCGGTTTTACGAGGAATCCGGAGGTAAGCCTGCAGGACAGATAACGGGCATTACCATGGAAACAACCCGGGACGAGATTTACAGGGCCATGCTTGAATCACTCTCTGCAAGGCTGGCCACTGGCAAAATAGCCCTTGAAGAAGCCGGTGGATTCAGCGCTGAAAGTATACTTTGTGTAGGAGGCGGTTCAAAAAACCGGCTCTGGAACAAACTCAAGGCAAATGCTACCGGTATCCCCCTGAAAGTAATAGCGCAGACAGAAACCACAGTCCTGGGAGCTTCATTGTTTGTACAGGCTGCATGTGGTAATGCCTCTACACCGGAAGAAGCCAGGATGGCTGTTGACTACAGGACAGAAATCATTGAACCCGACATCAGATGAATATCTCATTTTTCAACGGTAACTTCATCCCTCATGAAGAGATCTGTATAAGTCCCGACGACAGGGGTTTTCTATTTGCCGACGGAGTGTATGAAGTTGTAAGGTGGTACGGAAAACAATTTCTGGATATTGAAAGTCATACAAAAAGGCTTAAAAGGAGCCTCGCGGAATTGAGGATAGACTGGACTGAAGCTGATACTTTTCCTTCAATTGCGGAAGAACTGGTCACACTCAATGATCTCCATGGGAAACAGGCCCTTGTTTACCTGCAGGTAACAAGAGGTGCTGCAATAAGAACCCATTCCTTCCCGTCACCTCCTGTTACTCCAACCGTATATGCCTCAGCAAGGGAAAAGAAAATCAGTCAAAAAGGAAGAGGACCCGGGATTAATGTCATGTTAACAGATGATATAAGATGGAACAGGTGTGATATAAAATCCATTGCCCTGCTGCCCAATACAATGGGATTCCAGGAAGCTCTTGACAACAACATGCAGGAGTGCGTTTTCATACGCAATGGGATCATAACAGAATGTTCCCATTCAAATATCTTCTTTGTTATTGGAGATACACTATATACTCACCCCGAATCAAATTATATCCTTGCAGGAATAACACGCACAAATATTATAAGGATTGCAGGTGAAAACGGGATAAAAGTGAAGGAGGAGCCAGTCAGGGCAGATGATCTTCACGTGATACAGGAAGCCTTCATAGCCAGTACTTCCTTTGAGATAACACCCGTGACCGGTATTGATGGCAGAAAAATCGGTGACGGCAGTCCGGGCCCGGTAACTAACTTAATCACTGCCCGTTTTGAGGCAAATTTATTACCTCTTAAAGGCTGATGTCGGTGTTTTCCATAAAAGCAATTTTCCTATCTTTGCACAAATTTTGATCAGCCATGACCACAACGAATCTTAGTGAACAGGAACAGATCAGGAGGGCCTCTCTTGAAGAATTGAGAAAGATTGGAATAAATCCATACCCTGCCGCTGAATATAAAACAAATGTCTTTGCCAGGGATATCCACGACAACTATTCCCCTGATAAAAATAATTACCAGGATGTAAGCCTGGCTGGTCGCATCATGAGCAGACGTATAATGGGTAATGCTTCTTTTGCAGAATTGATGGATTCCTCAGGTAGGATCCAGATTTATATGCGCAGGGATGATGTCTGCCCCGAAGAAGACAAGACATTGTATAACACAGTTTTTAAAAGGCTGCTCGACATTGGCGATATCATAGGTGTGAAAGGTTTTGTGTTTGTTACACAAATGGGCGAGATTACTATCCATGTGAAGGAATTCACTCTCCTGAGCAAGTCACTCCGTCCTCTGCCTGTTGTTAAGGAGAAAGACGGAATAATGTATGATGCTGTTACCGATCCCGAAATGCGTTACAGGCAACGATATGTTGATCTGATAATTAACCCGCATGTAAGGGATGTCTTCAGGAAAAGAACCCGGATAGTTCAGTCGATGCGTGAGCTTTTCAACTCAAAGGGATACCTCGAGGTTGAGACACCTATCTTGCAGCCCATCCCGGGAGGTGCAACAGCGCGTCCCTTTATAACGCATCACAATGCCCTTGACATCCCGCTTTACCTTAGGATTGCAAACGAGTTGTACCTGAAGCGGCTCATTGTAGGCGGATATGAAGGTGTTTATGAATTTGCGAAGGATTTTCGTAACGAGGGCATGGACCGTAACCATAATCCCGAGTTCACCGTCATGGAAATATATATTGCCTATAAGGATTATAACTGGATGATGAACTTCACAGAGGAGATTATCAGTAAAGCCACTCTCGATCTTAACGGAAAAACGGAGATAGTCTATGAAGACAAGGTTATAAACCTTACCCCGCCATATAAAAGGATTAGCATGCTTGACTCGATAAAAGAGCATACCGGCGTCGACATCTCTGGAATGACTGAAGAGGAGCTGATAAAAGTATGCGACGACCTGGAGGTTCCGCATGACAGGACTATGGGAAAAGGAAAGCTTATAGATGCCATCTTCAGCGAGAAATGCGAACATAGCCTTGTTCAGCCAACTTTCATCATAGATTACCCGACAGAGACCTCTCCCCTCACAAAGATGCACAGGAGTAAACCCGGGCTGACAGAAAGGTTTGAACTGTTTATCAACTGCAAAGAGATAGCCAATGCCTATTCTGAACTGAACGATCCGGTTGACCAGATGGTAAGGTTCCAGGAACAGTTACGACTGTCGGAGAAGGGTGATGATGAAGCCATGTTCATCGATCAGGATTTTGTAAGGGCTTTGGAATATGGAATGCCTCCGACTTCGGGTATGGGAATGGGTATCGACAGGCTCACCATGCTTCTGACAAATCAAAGCTCCATACAGGATGTGCTTTTCTTCCCTCAGATGAAACCGGTGGAAAGACAAAAGACAAAAGGCGAAAGGCAAAAGAGAGAATTCCTGGACATGGGAATACCTGAAGAGTGGATAGAACCGCTTATGGCCCTGGGCTATGATTCTGTTGAGAAACTGAAGGAGGTAGAAAAGCCTGGTAAGCTGGCTAATGACCTGAATGGCTATAAAAAGAAAAACAAACTCGACCTGCCTGGATTAAGTCCGGAAGCTGTAACGGAATGGCTGAAAGATTGACTTAACAACCGTAATAAACAAAAGAGTTATTTGCTTTTCCCAATACTCAGACTACCGGAAAATTCCAACAATCTTTTCAGGAGCTTATAATACAATGCCGTATACAGAATAGCTGAAATGAGCCAGATCACTATCATATTGAACCAGTAAGTACCTATCTCCTTACTGCCAATCATTTTTATCGGAGCATAAAAATGAGCCCGGCCAAAACGGGAAGTAGCTTTCATATATCCCGGGCTATACCTGGGAATTATCTTACCATTAATATCTTCTGTTCTAAATTTAGAATTGAGGTCAAGGACCCAGTCATTGAGCGACGTGTTCTCATACTTCTGACGCATAGCGACAACAGCCGGTTTTCCGACAACTTGTTCAAGTGAATCATTAACCTGACTTTCAAGAGCCATAGCATCGATCCTGTCCTTCAGGAAGATTTGCCTGAGAGAATCGAGGTATGTGCGTGCCGCCTGCCTTGTCTGATTATCAAAATCCGCCATATTAAGTCTTTTTATCCAACCTTCGGGTACAATACCTGCCTCATCCGATAACCTGGTGATATATGTTCCAAGCCTGTCAAGTCTTCCGCTTACTAATTCCCTGTAATTTGCACTGTCGTGATACACATAACAGGTCTTGAGATCCTTCTGAAGCTTAGGAGTAAGATAGTTTGCATAATAATCCGGTAAAGCTTCTTTCATTTTATATGGAAAGACAATACGGGAATACCTGTTACCCTTGAACTGGGCAACAGCAAGTGCCTCATATGACCATCTTGCGGCCATAATATCGCCAATTATGGGAACATATTCACGATTGGCACCCTGTGGAAGATGAAGCTTGTCAAATTTAACCATTACCCCGCTGAAAAGAAGCTGTGGAATAATGATGAAAGGTATCAGGATATAAATTGTAATAACAGAATTAAATGCTGAAGAAATGTTAAGACCAAGCATGTTGGCGAAGCATGATGTCGAAAAAAGTACAAACCAGTAGACTGCAGTCATTCCCTTTATTTCGAGGATATAATTACCGACAAGTGTAAACAGGATAGCCTGGCCGGCTGATATTAAAAACATCAGAATAACCTTTGAATTAAGATAGCTGAACCAGCTGAGGTTCAGGAAAGATTCACGTTTCAGTATCTTTCTGTCTTTAACAATCTCTTCAGAACTTATTATCAGTCCGAAGAAAAGCGATGTGATGACACACATAAAAAGATATGCGGGGATATTATCATTATCTCTGAAAATATATGTATCTCCCCCGGAAGATCTTGTGAACCATGAAAGGAGCAAAGCCAGTAAGGGCGGCCCCAGGAGGGTTATAAAAATATATTGTTTATTTGCCAGCTTGGTGAGAAAATCCCTGATAAAATAGATCTTCGATTGTCTCCATAAACCGGGAATACTGTAATTGTTGACCGGTAATTCTCTTTTGTCTCCATTTGTAGCATCTGCAGTATTTGTATTATTCTCACGAAATTTATCCGCCCATTCTTCAGGTGAGATCTTCCTTGTACGGGTAACCTTCCCGTGCTCGTCGATAACCTTTGCCTCGAGTATCTGGAGTATCTGCTCGGTGTTTACGTTCCCGCATTTGGAACACTGGTCCTCAAAGGGATCCGCCAGATTAGCTGTTGTCTTAAAGTATACTATGGCTTCAGCAGGATTTCCATAAAATACCTGGTAGCCCCCCCTGTCAATGATCATTATCCTGTCAAACATCTTATAAACATCGGATCCCGGCTGGTGAATATTGACAATTACCAGCTTACCCTTGTAGGTCTGTTCCTTGAGCAGATTCATCACCAGATCCGAATCATTACTGGAGAGTCCGGATGTAGGCTCGTCCACAAACAGTATTGTGGGCTCCCGTATCAGTTCAAGGGCAATATTCAGTCTTTTGCGCTGGCCGCCACTTATGACCTTCTTTAACGGGCTGCCTACCTTCAGACCTCTGATCTCATACAGGTCAAGGTCGGTCAGTACCTGGGTAACAGCTTCCTCTAGTTCTGCCTCATCGAGGTTACCCATGCACATCCTTGCGTTGAACAGGAGGTTCTGAAATACTGTAAGCTCCTCTATCAGGAGATCATCCTGTGGCACATAGCCAATTACGCCTTTCAATGCCTCCCTGTCCTTCTCGTCATAGAGATTATAGCCATTTATCAGAATCTCACCTTCCTGTGGCTTCAGGGTACCGTTAAGTATGCTGAGAGTGGTTGATTTACCAACCCCGCTTCCACCTAATATACCAACAAGCTGACCCGATTCCTCATTGAAGTTCATATTATGAATACCATTCTTACTGCGCCTGAACCTGAAAGAGACATCACGGGCATTCAATACGATCTTCCTCTCATACATGGTGTTATTTATCAGGCTCACAACCTCTGTATAATAAATGGTATTGATACCATGCCCCCTGATAACAGAGCCATGATCAAAGATGTAAGTACGGTCGTGATCCATTATCTGGCCGTTCAGGTAAAGAGTTTCGTTCCCATAATACCTGAGAATATAGGTATTGGTAAACGACACCTGCATGATCAGTATCTCTCCCGGGATTTCTTCAACCAGGTGTTTGGCCCCGGATACTGCCTGCTTCTTATTATCTATTACAAGAAGCCTGTTGGTATTCTTTATCCCGGCTAAATCATTTGTAACAAACCTTTTAATATCTTCATACTCATCATCAGGAATATAGAAAGACATTGCAACTGTATCCAGGAATTCAATCTCATTTTCTGTAACCTCCTCTCCCAATGAAATATAATCAATAAGCTGTATAAGTACATATAACTTCTGCTTTTGTTGCAGTTCCTCATTTATCTGTTCACAGATACCAAGTATTCTCATTGAATTAAGAGAAATCCGCTTTCTTTCCTTCACACTTCCTTTCTTTAAACTTGAAGATTTATACATGCCGAGGTACTCTTCATACATCGCCATATACCTGTTAACCAGCTCATTGTTAAGCTGGCGTGAGAGAAACTTTCTGACAAGAGCCTTCTCCCTGCCGGAAGTAACAGCATCTTCATGGATATCTCCAATCAGTGCAAAAAGCTTCATAAGCGCCTGTAATATTGTCTCACTCATAAAATCTCAGATTAAGTGTGTAAGGAAAATAGAAAAAAGAACTGTTCCGCGACAACCTAAAAAGATTATCTTTGTTTAAGCTATATTGCTATTCAAGTTAATAATTATATTGCATTCAGAAAAAAAATTGCCTGTAAAATGGGTAGCCAGGATATTTATTTGTTTTATTCCGGACCACTAGATTACAAACAAATTGATACACTTTTAGTTCAGCTCAGGGAATCCGGAAAATTCCAGGATCTTAAGAAGATCACTGGTAAAAGAGTCTATTCTGTTTTGGTGGAATGCCTCGAAAATATTATGAACCATTCAGCTGCCTGTCCTTCGGATGACAAAACATATCAACCCCAGGTATCTGTCGGTGATTATGATGACATGATAATCATCAATACCTGCAATCTGATTGATGAAAACAAAACAGAAAAGATTGACCACTGTCTTAAAAAACTTAACAGCCTGAACAGCAATGAGCTGGCAGAGCTTTACGAAGAGAATATCACAAAAAAACTGGACAAAAACACAAACGGCTCAGGTTTAGGGTGTATATTAATGAGACGTAAGTCGGGACATAAGTTGTTATATTCTTTTAAAAATGCTTATAACGATCTGGTATATTTTGAAATACGGATTTCAATAGATAAATATCATGAGAAAGTTAATTATTGACCCCACGGTTAACTCACCAAATGTAATTCTTGATCCGGATACCAATGTATTTGAGATTAAAGGAGAATCACGTCCTCCCGATATCAGGGAATTTTACGGACAGATCATTTCCTGGCTGGAGGAATTCAGCAAAGACAGACTCCTTTCAAAAGACAGGTCCGGTAGTATTCCTTTTGATTTTGATTTTGAATATTTCAATTCATCCTCAGGTAAGATGATCCTTGATATCTGTAAGATACTTGCTCATCTTCGCTCCGAGGGATTCAATGTTGAGGTGAACTGGCATTATGAGGAAGACGATATTGATATGCTGGAGGCAGGAAAGGAAATGTCGAAAATAGTAAGGTTACCGTTTGAATACTGTCAGAAAATGAATTAACCTCCTGTTCAGATCAGCTAACTTTTAAATGCCGGTGCACCATATGTGGTCAGAATTAATATACCGGGGAGATGATCAACATTATCCCGGCACTGCTTTTCCTGAGGACTCCCTCGGGAAATTAAGCTCTTCCATTGCCTCAGGCCTCTATGACGATATTGCCGGAAGCTTAAAATTGCCGGGAGAAAGCAGTGATCTCCTTCCGGAATACAGGGATCTCTCACCGGAGGACAGAGCGCCCTGGATCAGCTATACTGCCGGGATACCTTCCAAACTGACAACTCTAAAACTGTTTATACGTCCCTTTAGCGAATTTTGCCGTACCTGCATAATAACCAACTCCGAAATTGAAATTCTCAAAAGGATAGACAGCAGTATCTATAGTAATAAAAATAAATCAGGAAATAAGCATCTCAGCCTGGCAGTAAATAACGGCATAATACATCCGCTGCGTAAACTTATGGGCGATATAGGAATTAAGATAAAAGATCCGGAACGTGAGCTTAATCTTCTTATCCCCTTGCAACTTAAGAAACAAGGCTTTGAGATTATCAGGGCAGAAGAAGCCGTGGAAATTGATCCGGCTATCGTGATCAAACTGGCCAGGGTAATTCACAATAAGTATCTCAGGGAAATAAAGAAACGTAAGAAGAGTAATGTCATGGCCGGCCTCTTCCCCGGTTACCTGACAGGTGAAAGTTCATATCCTGCCAATTTTGATGATCTGCCATTGGAAATTAAATATTCAAATCTGGACAATGCTTACCATATACCGACAAAATTACTATCTATCGGATATAAAATAAAACCTCTGAATAAGGGCTACAGATCTTTCACCCTCGACCTTAATAAGGAAGAGATAGAGACCATGTCACTTGTTGAACATATCAGATGGTGCTGGGAAAAGAGACTCAACGGATGGCGCTATGGGGAAAAAAGGGATAATAACAAAAAGACACATCCCGGCCTGGTGGAGTATGATGAACTTGATGAGTCAGAAAAAGAAAAGGACCGCGATCTGGTAAAACTGATACCTGCTCTTCTGAAAGATATAGGTTATGAGGCATATCCCGTTGCCCCGGGAAGGGTCAAAAACCTGTCGTATGCAATAAAACCTCAAAGCACCATACATAAGTTACTCACTGAAACAAATAACCTGGCCAGGGAAATAGCTTCGCTTGCAGGATCTTCTCCTGAAATAACAGCAAGGCTGAACTCCATAAGAAATAAAATAGAAGCCTCCATTAAGGAGGTACAGGGAAGTTACAACTATGCCAGTCATATACAGGAAGTCTTTTTGCCTGAAAATATTTTCATAAGGGAGTGTTTCCCTGAAAGTTTTGTTCTGTTCAAACCCAAAAATCTTGTTAGCGGGGATTTCTATTTCTTCAGCAGGCGTGAACATTTCATCTTCTTTGCACTTGCCGATTGTACGGGACATGGCATACCCGCAGCTCTTATAAGTACTATAGGTTATGGCAATCTGGACCAGGTAATCAATGTTGTGGGAACATCTGAACCGCTAATGATACTGGACCAGCTTTATTCAAGCATTCACAGGTTCCTTCGGAGAGACATCCCGGGATATGGACTGGAAGATGATATGGATATCACACTTTGCAGGTTTAACACAAATGATAACACGCTTACAATATCAGGTATGGGCAACCATGTTTTCTGCCATTCCAACAGCAAATTGGAAGATATAAGACTTGAACATTTTTCCGGAGACCATGGTAATGCTTCCGGATATATGTTTTCTTCCCTGGCCAGAAAAATAATGCCGGGAGATACATTATATCTCTGTTCGGATGGATACGCCGATCAGTTTGGGGGCAATAACAACAAAAGGTATATGAAAAAAAGGCTTATGAAATTCCTGTCAGGGATAGTGGAAAACCCTTTGCCTGTACAGAATGATATGCTCTACAGTGAACTTGAGAGATGGCGTAGCGTTGCTGATGCGGAACAGACTGATGATATATCGGTTATCGGTATAAGGTTCTGACCCTGAATCAACCGTTCACGAAGATATGATATACCCGCTTCCTTATTTTTTCTGATGTAACGTATTGGGAACACCCTTGCAGGATATTTCCAGAAGTGCTGTCTTTTTTTTGTAATCAACACGCCTTATCTTAACACGTAGTATCTCCCTTCCTGTAATAGACTCAATATCCTTTATAAGCTTTTGCTTCTTCTCCGGCCTGAGAAATTCCAGGTTTTCATAGGATATCGAGAAGGATTCAGATCTGTTCCTGCTTACATATTCTTCAAGGATTAATGCTGAAACAATGACCAGGGCATTAATTATCAGCACGCCCAGCAGCGGAAATTTTAGAATTTTCAGGGAGTTGATAACTGAAATGCCGATAGTTGTAAAAGTGTATGCCATATCCTTCACACTGAAATTCCTTGTCCTGAACCTGAGTATCCCGAAGATGGCAAATAAACCAAAGGCCATGCCTATTTCAATAAAAACCCTGCTAAGCATAGCGGAGATAAAGAAGGTTATTATCCCCATAAGAAATAATGTGAAAAGGAATTTTTCCTTCCTTTCATATCTGAAATATACTACCCGTATCAGAAAGAAAAGAAAAATAAGATTGATCCCGAAGCGGCCCATGATGCCAAGGAAGATCTGATTGGTAAGGTCAAAGAAGTTATTCATGAATAACAGTATTAGGGTTAGAGTTTTTTACATGTTCGAAGAAAGATATCTATAACATTGTTATAACCAGCTAGGTTATCATAAAATTCATCAAGGTAATCTATTATCTGTTTTTTATCTCTATCCTCAAGATATTCAAATTTATTTATAATTCCGTAAAACTCATCTTTCCTGGCTACAAATTCTTTAATGGCTTGTTCATAAACACTTTTACTCCGGCATACACCCAGGAACAGCCTTTCTCTTACGTTTTCAACACCAATAAACTCTGCAGGCACTGCATACGATGCATCAACCAACCCGGTCCAGTCGAAATCGTAAGGGATAGATATGCCTTTTTGTGCCGTATCCAAGACAAGAGGTTTAATAATTTTCAGGTTATGCTGACCGGGCACCGACCAGTCAAAATTGCCGATCATATAGTTGAAGATAGCCATCCTGTCCATGATACGGGGATCTATATGTTTTTGATTGAGTGTTTTGGACTTGATCTGAAGGCTGTTTGTCCTTGCTTCAAGCATATCAATAGGTTCAATCAGGAAAGCAAACTGATGATAAGTCTTCTTTTTCTGTTCAGAATCAATACAGGTCAGATTCAGGAGTCTTACTCTGAAGCTGGTATCAGTAAGAACATTGTACAATTTATAAATCAGATACTCTTTCAGAACATATTTTTCATTTGCAATGCCTGCCTTACAGGGTGGTACCAGCTTTATCTTTGATATTTTATCCAGGTCCGAATAACCAAAATCAACTTTTTTAAAGTTTAACTGAATAGGAGAATAATAACAATAACCCTTCCTGAAGATCCCTCTTGTCTTCAGTCTTATATCCCTGCTGACCGTGTCAGTTCCGTTATTCATGGTGATCTTAGCTTTCAGATAACCCTGGTTTGGACGATCCCTGAAATAAGCCGCGATATTAAACACCAGTGTTGTTTCAATTGGGTTTTCATCTTTAAAAAGCCGGAAACTTTTATCATTATCCTGTGAATCCTTTTCAAAGTAATCTTCTACCATGCTCAAATGCTCCTGAACTGGTAAGGTTAATAATGCCATAACAACCGAAGGGAGAAAAGCTTTGATAATCATAACGACCAGTTTTTAAGCCGGGAAAGGCAGGTATACACTTAATTAAAGCACATTCCTTTGCGGCAGCCTATATTTTTTCTTTTTATAATACTGATAGTAAAGTTATTAAAATTATTGCATACAGGGACCGTCTGGAATGACTTTTATATTCCCATGTTTCTTTGAATCAGGAATAAGGCAGATGGATACTCTGTAAAAAATTATCACTTATGGTCAATTTTCTATTATCTTTGGGAGTACTAAAAACAAGTTATTGTCAACATGCTCAATCTTCTTAAACATCCTCTGCTTACTCATAAACTTACAATATTAAGACGCAAGGAGACCGTTACCAGGGATTTTCGTGAAACCCTTGGTGAAATTGCCACACTGATGGCATACGAGATAACACGTGACCTCCCTTTGAAAGATATAACCGTAGAGACACCTATAGGTGACTGCAGGACCAAAGAGCTTGCAATGGATATTGTCCTGGTGCCCGTTTTAAGGGCCGGACTGGGAATGGTGGACGGTATATCCAATCTGATACCTAATGCCAGGATAGGTCATATTGGAATGTACCGTGATCATACCACCCTCAAACCCATAACATATTATTCCAAATTTCCAGATAACCTGGGGGATGCTATCGTTATGGTTCTTGATCCCATGCTTGCAACAGGAGGCAGCTCTTCAGATGCTATAAACGTTCTTAAAGAGTACGGTGCCAGAACCATTAAACTTGTATGTATCGTAGGGGCACCCCAGGGTGTCGAAAGGATCATGAAAGATCACCCTGATGTGCAGATCTACCTTGCAGGCCTCGATGACAGGCTGAATGAAAACGGGTACATTGTCCCCGGACTGGGTGATGCCGGGGACAGGTTATTCGGAACGAAATAACAGGCTGCTGTAAAGATCCTTTTTTTGTAATTTTACTCTCCCGGAAGATATTGCGTACTTATCTGACCACCAACAAAAATAATTCTGCAAATTTTCTCTAAAAATGGAACCCGATAATGTCATAGAGGTAAGGAACGTCCGGAAATCATTTAAAAATGTGAGGGCTGTAAAGGGAGTCACTCTCTCGATTCCACGCGGACAGTTTATTGCCCTGCTCGGCCCTAACGGTGCCGGAAAGACCACCCTGGTGGAGATGATCGAGGGCATACAAAAACCTGATGAAGGTGAAATCACCATTATGGGGAAGAAATGGAAAGGAAACGAAGATGAGCTTCACAGGGTAATAGGTCTCTCCCTCCAGGAAACAAGGTTCATTGATAAGCTGAGAGTTGTGGAGACACTGCAGCTGTTCGCAGGATTCTTTTATCTGGGACGCGACCGTGTTGAAGAAATTATCAGGATTGTCGACCTGGAAGAAAAGAGAAGATCATATGTGGTCAACCTCTCAGGTGGCCAGAGGCAAAGACTGGCAATAGGGATTGCTCTGATCAACAAACCTGCGATACTCTTGCTTGATGAGCCCACTACCGGTCTCGACCCCAATGCCAGAAGAGAAATCTGGGATATCCTCAGGAAACTGAAGGAAAAATCGGATACCTCAATGATATTGACAACGCACTATATGGAAGAAGCTGAAAGCCTTTGCGACTATATCATCATAATGGATAATGGTGTAATACTCAGGGAAGGGACGTTGCAACAGCTTCTTGAGGATGACACACATGAAAAGGTTGTTGAGTTTACAACAGATCAGAGCATTAAACCACTTATCACGGGGGAGTCTGACTTTCCATTCCTCATCAGAAGCGGAGTAACGGATAAAGAGGGATTTATAACCCTCAGCGATTTTGAAACAGACCTTCCCCTGTTCCTGGAGGCTATGAAAGCTGAGAATATTGGTTTAAGACATATGGAATGCAGGAGACGAACTCTTGACGATTTATTCATATCACTAACAGGGAGGAAGATCAATGAATAGAATTTTCCGGTTCCGACAGCTATGGCAGCTTACTCTTGCGCTTTTCCATGAGATCATCAGGGAACCCGGAGTACTGTTCTGGGGTATACTGTTCCCTATCCTCATGTCGCTCGGGCTCGGACTTGCCTTTACTAAAAAGGCTGATGTGGTAAGAAAGGTTGCTGTGATAAGTGATAGTAAAAACGCCGGGGGAATAACCGGTAATGAAACATTCACCTCCTTCTTAAACAATAAATGTGAAACGAACAACCAGGATGGAGCAGATGCCTGGCACTGGAAGTATTCAATCAATGACAGCAAACTTGGTAATTCTGTTTTCCTGTTTTACAACATGAACCGTGATGAAGCAATAAAATTGCTTAAACGGGGCACCATAAACGTGATTCTGACAGGAACAAAAGACTCGGTAGAATATCTTTTCGATCCTATGAATTCCGATGCTGAACTTACATATCTGAAACTGGCGCCGGCAATTGGCAGGGATAGTAATGCCAGGGTGACTAATGATTCTGAAATAAAACCACTGACAGTAGCAGGAACAAGGTATATAGATTTCCTCGTTCCCGGACTCATAACAATGGGTGTGATGATGTCGTGTATGTGGGGTATCAGTTATGGAATCATTGAGAAGAGATCAAAAAAACTGCTGAGGCGGCTTGTTGCCACACCAATGAAAAAATCACATTTTCTCATTGCGCTCATTACGGTCAGGATTTTAATGAATACAGTTGAATCAGTCGTCCTCCTCATATTTGCCATTATTGTCTTCGGGGTGAAGATACAGGGTGATCTTTCCGCACTCGTGATCATTTATCTTGCCGGCAACGTTGCATTTGCCGGTATTGCCGTCTTTGTGTCGTCAAATACATCCAACACTGAAGTGGGTAACGGCCTGATAAACTTCGTGGTCTTTCCGATGATGGTCCTTTCCGGTATATTCTTCAGCTACCAGAATTTCCCCGACTGGAGTATCGGAGTAATAAAGTTCCTGCCCCTCACAATGCTTACCGACGGTGTAAGAAGCATATTCAATGAAGGCGCCGGCTATCACGAGGTGGCCATGCCTGTTCTTATACTTCTTACAATTGGCACAGTTTTCTTCTCAGCAGGGTTGAAGATCTTTAAATGGCATTGATCCTTACTTTTTACTGCAGTTGTATTTTTTCAATATTGATATGCAACAAATTATTTTCTAACCTGTCTTTAGTACAGTTGGATGTAAAAACTAATCATAAATAAAATGAAGAATCTTAGAATTTTAACTGTATTCGTTACCATTTTTGCCTTCACAGCCTGCACTTCAGGCCAGTTCCGAAAGACAGTATATGGAAACCACGATGTAATCACCAGGGAAAGAAATGTAGGATCTTTCTCAGCTGTAAAAGCCAGTTCAGGAGTTGATGTTTACCTTAAACAGGGTGACTCAGGACCAATATCTGTTGAAGCAGATGAAAATCTCCAGGAATATATTATCACAGAAGTAAGAAACGGTGAACTTAACGTTTATACCGACGCAAACATACGCAGAGCAGAAAGAATGAGAGTTTATGTCACAATGCCCGAGGTAAGATCCCTGCGTTCAACCAGTGCCGGTAATATAATTGGGCAATCACCAATAAAGAGTGATAACCTGGAACTGTCAGCAACCAGTGCAGGTGATCTTAAACTTGAAGTTCATGCCATGGAACTTAAAATCAACATTAGCAGTTCGGGTGATATGACACTTTCGGGAGATGCCGATAAGCTTGATGCCAATCTCAGCAGTGCAGGAGATCTGGATGCCTACGACCTTGAGGTACGTGAAGCTTATGTTTCTGTATCAAGTGCAGGAGATGCAGACATCAACGTCACCGATAAGATAACTGCAAGAGCATCAAGTGCAGGAGATATAAATTACAGGGGTAATCCTAAATATGTTGATGTCCATTCATCAAGTGCCGGAGGTGTTCATAAGAGATAACATCCAATCAATATATAATCCCTTATAAATAGAAGCCATCGTAATAATTACGATGGCTTTTTTTAATTAACTTAGTGGCAAAATTTTTAAAATCAGAAAAATATAATAGTGTTATTAAATTAGATGCAATGAAAGAAAATCTGAGTGTCAGCTTCCGACACACCGCCAAATTTGTGGCATTCAAAGAGATCGCTGCTTTAGCTAAACAATCATTGGTACATATAGACACCCTCAATGCCGGAACAGGTCCGGGTAATGACTTTCTTGGGTGGCTCACCCTTCCTGATGACATACAGGAACAACTTGACAGGATTGAAGAAACATCCTCTTTCCTGCAGTCTGTATCAGATACAACAGTGGTTATTGGAATCGGAGGTTCTTATCTTGGTGCCAGGGCCGTGATAGAAGGACTTACTAATGCCTTTTCAGCTTTCAGAAAGACAAAATTTCATGATGTGATCTTTGCAGGACAGAATATTTGTGAAGATTACATGGCAGACCTGTTGGAACTGCTAGATGAGCGTAATTATTCAATTGCCGTAATATCAAAATCTGGTGTTACCACAGAACCTGCAATTGCATTTCGTATTATCAGGGATCATCTTGAGAAGAAAGTTGGTAAGGAAGAAGCCGCAAAAAGGATTGTTGTCATCACCGATGCAAAAAAAGGCGCTCTCAGGCCACTCGCAGATCAGCACGGCTACAGGACCTTTGTCATTCCCGATAATATTGGAGGCAGGTACTCTGTCCTGACTCCGGTAGGTCTTCTCCCGATTGCTGTAAGTGGAATAGATATACGTGAGCTTGTCAGTGGAGCCAGGTCAATGATTAAACAGACAAGGGACAACCGCGATATTGAATCAAACCCGTCACTTCTGTATGCCTCGGCACGGAACCTGCTGCTTCAGACTGGCAGACCTGTTGAGATTCAGGTAGGATTCACGCCAAGGCTTCACTATTTCTCAGAATGGTGGAAACAGCTTTATGGTGAGAGCGAGGGAAAAGAAGGAAAAGGTATCTTCCCGGCTTCCGTAGGTATGACAACGGACCTTCATTCGCTGGGACAATATATACAGGAAGGCCAGAGATTATTATTCGAGACATTCATATCTGTCGGCAAGCCTGATAAAACTATAAAAATATCCGGAGAAAATGACGACTCTGATCAGCTCAATTACCTTGCAGGGCAAAGGCTTTCAGATGTGAACCATAATGCCGAGGCAGGGACAATGCTGGCTCATTACGATGGAGATGTCCCAATAATTAATGTCAGCATACCAAAGCTTGATGCTTACTATATGGGACAGCTGATCTATTTTTATGAGATGTCATGCGCCATAAGCGGTTATATCCTGGGTGTAAATCCTTTCAACCAGCCAGGGGTAGAAGCTTATAAGCGCAATATGTTTGCCCTTCTTAACAAACCGGGATATGAGGAAGAAGGGAAGAGGCTCAGGGAAAGACTTAAATAAGACTCAAGTATTTAATAATTTATCTTTTAATAAACCTGATATGAAAAACCTGAAATTCACAATTTACATGTCATCTGTACTTGTTGTGCTCGTGATGCTTGGCAGCTGCAAAAAATGGAGCGAGACAGGTTCCGGATCAATCATGATAGTTACCAACAAGGGAGGGCAGACTCTTGGTTATGATACTACTTCCGGTGTAAAGATCCTGACAACTAATGGATATGCTTTCAAAGACCTTAATAAAAATGGCAAGCTTGATGTCTATGAAGACTGGAGAATGAGTGCCGATGAGAGGGCACATGACCTTGCTTCCAAAATGACGATAGAGCAGATAGCAGGTCTTATGCTCTACAGTGCTCACCAGGCCATCCCGGCAACCAATACGAGGCTTGGCGGAGGTACATATAACGGAAAACCTTTCAATGAGAGTGGAGCTAAGGCATCTGACCTCAGCGATCAGCAGATCAAATTCCTGACAAACGACAACCTTCGCCATGTACTGATAACATCCGTACAGAGTCCGGAGATAGCTGCAGAATGGAATAATAATGTACAGGCGTTATGCGAAAAAATTGGACTCGGAATACCTTCCAACAACAGTTCTGATCCCAGGCACAGGGCCACCTCCAATGCTGAATATAATGTCGGTTCAGCCGGACAGATATCCATGTGGCCGGGGTCTCTGGGTTTTGCCGCCACCTTTGATCCTTCCGTTGTTGAGGAATTTGGAAGGGTAGCAGCCCGTGAATACAGGGCACTGGGTATCACAACAGCCCTGTCGCCACAGATAGATCTTGCCACAGAGCCACGCTGGGTAAGGGTTAATGGTACCTTTGGAGAATGTCCTCAGCTTTCGGCAGACATGGCCAGGGCCTATTGCGATGGATTCCAGACGTCTCCTGATTCAACGGAGATAGCTGACGGCTGGGGTTACACAAGCGTTAATACAATGATAAAACACTGGCCAAGCGGCGGACCTGAAGAAGGCGGACGCGATGCACACTTTGGATTCGGCAAATATGCTGTTTACCCTGGTAATAACCTTGCCGACCACCTGATACCCTTCACCGAAGGCGCCATGAAACTGAATGGCAAAACAAAAATGGCTTCGGCAGTCATGCCTTACTATACAATTTCATGGGATATAGATACTGTTTACCATGAGAACGTCGGAAACAGCTACAGTAAATATATCATTAACGACCTGCTGCGTGGCAAATACCACTACGATGGTGTTGTTTGTACCGACTGGGGCGTTACACACAATGAAACGGCAGTTAACAGTTTCGGTACCACATGCTGGGGTGTGGAGAATCTGACTGTTCCGGAAAGACATTATAAGATACTGATGGCCGGCGTTGACCAGTTCGGAGGTAATAATGATGCCGGACCGGTGATAGAAGCTTACCAGATGGGTGTAAAGGAACATGGAGAGAAGTTCATGAGAGACAGGATGGAACAGTCGGCCGTAAGACTTCTCAGGAATATTTTCAGGGTTGGCCTCTTCGAAAATCCTTACCTGGATGTGGAAAAAACAAAAGCGATAGTGGGCAATGTGAAATTCATGAAGGAAGGGTATGAAGCACAACTCAAATCTGTTGTTATGCTTAAGAACAGGAATAAAGTTCTCCCCATGGAAAAGGAAAAGACTGTTTACGTACCGAAAAGGACCACACCCGCTTCAGTGGGATTTTTCGGACAGAGGATACCTGCCTCAACAGATTATCCTATCAATATGGAACTGGTTAAGAAATATTATAATGTAACAGATGATCCTGCAAAAGCCGATTTTGCACTTGTTGTTGTATATAGCCCTGAGTCAGGATCCGGATACGATCCTGCTGATGTCAGGAAGGGCGGAACTGGTTATGTTCCTATAAGCCTGCAATACAGGCCTTATACCGCCAAAGACGCACGTGATCCGAGTATTGCTGGTGGTGATCCCTTCGAATCATTCACCAACAGGACTTACAGGGGCAAGTCAGTCACCACGTCAAATGAAGGCGACCTTAAAATGATCCTGGATACCAGAAAAGCCATGAAAAATAAGCCTGTAATAGTCTCCATAGCCATGTCAAAGCCAATGGTTTTCAGCGAATTTGAAAAAGTGGTCGATGGCATTATCGCTACATTCGATATTCAGGACCAGGCTATCCTGGATATCATATCCGGTACCGCTGAACCGTCAGGATTACTGCCGATGCAAATGCCGGCTGATATGGAAACCGTGGAACTTCAGAAAGAAGATGTGCCTTTTGATATGGAATGTCATGTTGATTCAGAAGGTAACAAATACGACTTCGGTTTCGGATTAAACTGGAACGGGGTGATAAAGGATGCAAGGGTGGAGAAATACCAGAAAACCGTGCGGTAAATAATACAACAGAAAAAAGAGGGTGTCAATAATAACAAAATCCATTAACCGCAGAGATCGCAGAGAAAAAACGCAGAGTACGCAAAGAGTGGAATATTAATATTTTAACTTCGTGTCCTTTGCGCTTTCTTTGTGTCCTTTG
>CAYYIW010000010.1:57606-97579 GCA_964472085.1 uncultured Rikenellaceae bacterium
CGGATAGATCCTGAATGTATCGCTGAGTCTGCCTACCGTAAAAGGACGGGGATCAACAATTTCCGATGCCCCGAATTTCCTGGCTGCCACCACCCCGGCTCCAATCTTCATCTCGCCATGTGTAAGAGTGGGACCGTCTTCAATAACAAGCACTCTTTTCCCCCTGATAAGCGACTGATCATCCACCTTGATAGGTGATGCTCCATCAACCACTACTGCACCCGGATTGACTTTTTCTATACTCTCTCTCACCACCTGTATATCTTCAGGTGCCGCACTGTCCATCTTATTTATAACAACCACATCAGCCATACGCAACGTTACTTCTCCGGGATAATACCTGAGCTCATGGCCTGCACGATGAGGATCTGCAACAGTTATCATAAGATCCGGTTTATAGAAAGGGAAATCGTTGTTACCGCCGTCCCAGAGAACAACATCACAGCCTGCGGGATCCTTTTCTGCTTCACGGAGTATCGCTTCATAATCGACACCTGCATAGATAACATTACCCCTTACAACATGTGGTTCATATTCCTCCATCTCTTCAATGGTGCATTTATTTTTTTTAAGATCACCAATTTCAGCAAAACGCTGTACCTTCTGTTCATTCAGGTTACCATACGGCATCGGATGCCTGACGGCAACTACTTTTATGCCCTTGCCCATGAGCAATTCAATCACCTTCCTCGACGTCTGGCTTTTACCGCAACCTGTTCTTACAGCTCCAACTGCTATGACAGGTTTGCTGCTTTGCAGCATGGTATCAGAAGGTCCGAGAAGCACAAAGTTTGCTCCTGCAGCATTTACTATTGCACTTATCGACATCACTTTCTGATATGGAATATCACTATAGGAAAAGATACAGTCATCAACATTATATTTCCTGATCAGATCGGGAAGATCAGATTCAGCAAAAATCGGTATTCCTTCGGGATAAAGACTCCCCGCCAGCTCCTTTGGGTATTTCCTACCATCAATATCTGGAATCTGTGCCGCGGTGAAAGCAACAACATTATACAATTCATTATCTCTGAAACAGGTATTGAAATTGTGAAAATCACGACCTGCTGCACCAATGATGATGACATTCTTTTTTAACATAAACCCTCCTTGTTTAGTAGATATTTATTTGTAGAAACAATTTTTTCATTTTAAAATGAACTAACAAATTTATAATTTGCATACAGAAATTCCGCGTAATTTGTGGTATTTTTTGAATTGCTGTTTTTGTGCATTAATTTGCTGATATACATTACATTAATGATGTTTTTAACATAGGCTGAAAACATGTTAAAGAAAATGTTTTCCTTTGAGTATGGTATATGGCAAATTCTTTGTACTATTATGTCAATATATGAATGTTTTAGCGCACATATACCTTTCCGGTGACTCCGACAAAATAATCATTGGTAATTATATTGGTGATTATGTAAAAGGTCGTGATTACCTTAAATATCCTGACCCTATCAGGAAAGGTATAATTCTGCACAGGCATATAGACGGTTTTACTGACAGGCATCCTGTTGTTCACAGGAGCAAAATTTTCTTTACCAGGAAATATCATAAATACGCAGGCGTTATTACTGACATTATATATGACCATTTCTTAACCAAGGAATGGGACCTGTTTTCCAGGAGACCTCTTGAGAGTGTTACCTACAATTTTTACAGGGCCCTTGTAAACAATTATGATATTCTTCCTGATAACGTCAAGGAAATGATGCCATTCTTCATCATTAATAACTGGATTGAAACATACCAGACTATAGGCGGCATACGTCATGTGCTCAATACGCTTAGTAAGCGCTCAACTCTCCCTAACGAAACAAGGTTTGCAATAAGGGCACTAAAAAAGAATTATTACCCACTGCAGGAAGATTTCATGGAATTTTTTCCCCAGCTAATTGATTATGTGGAAAATGATTTCGGAATAGACATTTCACACCGTATTACAGTACCTTTCTGATCATATCAGGTATTCGGTACGGCTGGCATCGAGCCTCAGAAATATGAATAAAAGTATTGTGAATCCCCATAGTGAGCTTCCCCCGTAACTAAAAAAGGGTAGCGGTATTCCTATAACAGGCACAAGGCCAACAGCCATCCCTATATTGATAAACACATGTGCAAAAAGGATTGAAACCACGCCGTATCCGTAGACCCTTGAGAAGACGGATCGTTGTCGCTCCGCAAGATAAATGATCCTCAACATAAGGAAAAGGTAAAGCCCGATCACAATAAATGATCCGAGAAATCCCCATTCCTCTCCTATAGTGCAGAAAATGAAATCTGAGCTTTGTTTGGGAACAAATTTGAATTTGGTCTGTGTACCCTGCAGGTAGCCTTTCCCGGTTAGTCCCCCTGAACCTATAGAGATGATAGACTGGTTTACATTATAACCGGTACCGTGAGGATCGGATTTTACTCCCAGCAGGATGTTGATCCTGTCCTTCTGATGTGCGGGCAGTACATTGTTAAAGCCATAATCCACCATGTTGACATAGAAAATACTTCCTACCAGGAACAGGTAGATCACCAGGATTGAGAAGACCTTTCGGTAATATATATAATATGCATAGGTGGCACCTGAAAACAGAAGGGAGACAATAAGTATCAGCTCATTGCTCAACGACTTGATCACAAAATGATTAATAGCATATAATACACCGGTAATAACGGCAAAGACCAGGAAACCAGCAGTTACAACTTTCCATCGCCTTGTCACGAAAAGAATAAGCAGTGTTGCAATCATTATCAGTGCTGCCGAAAGGTATAGGTTATTAACCAGTAGGGTAAGGAAAAAGAGAACAAGCATAAGTAATCCTGACACGAATATATAAGGGCTCATGCCCTCTCTGAAAAGCACTATAAACAGAGAGAAATATACAACAGATGATCCCATATCAGGCTGCAGGGCAGTAAGAAAAGCAGGAAGAAGAATAATTGCCGAAGAGGGAATGAACATTCTGATCCTGGTCAGATCCTGCCGTTTCATACTCAGATACCCAGCCAGAGCAAGGGCAGTGGCAAATTTTGCAAATTCAGAAGGCTGAACGCTGAAATTGCCAAATTCAAACCACGACCTGGCACCGTTTATCCTGGCACCAAGAAAGAGTACCAGAACAAGCAACAACATTGCAAAGCCATAGATAAACCATGAGAAAAAGAAATAGAAGCGGCTGTCTGTTGTTACAACAAATATTGCTATTACCAATGCTGCGAGAATCCAGATAAACTGCTTCCCATAACGTTGCGACAGGTCAAGCAACCCTGAATGTTCCTCGTTATACACAGCTGCATAGATATTGAACCAGCCCATCACAACGAGAGCCAGGAAAACGAGTATACTTACCCTATCTAATCTTTGCCATATATTGATATTACGTCTCATTTATTATCAAGCAGGTTAAGATTCATCATACTTTGTTCCCTGTATTTATTGGAAACACTTCCCTTCAGATATTTTTCTATCATCAGGCTGGCTATCGGAGCAGCATAAGTAGACCCGAATCCGGCATTCTCCACAACCACCATAACAGCAATCCGGGGATTATCTTTTGGAGCAAAGGCAATGAAAACCGAGTGATCCTTACCATGAGGATTCTGGGCAGTACCTGTTTTGCCGCAAACAATAATGTCCTTCAGGGCTGCAGAGCCTGCCGTTTTTTCATCATCCCCGTTTACAGCGCCATACATTCCTTCTATCACATCCTCGAAGTATGTTGAATCAATATCGATAAAATGCTTAGTAGTATACTTCCTGTCAATAGCACCTCCCTTCCCAATAGCCTTCACCACATGAGGGATATAATAATAACCCCTGTTGGCAATAGCTGCTGTAAGGTTGGCCATCTGCAAGGGAGTAACAAGTATCTCTCCCTGTCCTATTGCCATAGATATAATATTCAATGCTTTCCACCTGTTTTTCCCGTAATATTTGTCATAATAATCGGTTGTCGGAATGAATCCGGGTAACTCATTTACAAAATCAGTACCCAGCACCCTTCCAAATCCAAATTCATCAAGATAGCTCCTCCATTTATCGAATGCCTCCGATACAGAAGCATACTGGGGATTTTCCATTATCCTGCGGTAAGCCTGGCAAAAATATGCATTACATGATATCATTATTGCATCCTCCAGATCGAGAGGCGACCTGTGTGAATGGCAGGATACAAAAAGATATCCGTTGTTACAGGAAAATTCCGTTGAAGGCCTAATCACTTTCTCCTGCAATGCTATCAGGCCGTTTACCGGTTTAAAGGTTGATCCTGGCGGATACCTGGCCATCAGTGCCCTGTTAAAAAGCGGCTGCATTGTTGTATCCCCGAGAAGCTTCATATAATTGTCTGAGCGGATCCGGCCTACAAGCAGACCCGGGTCATATGCCGGGGAAGAGACCAGTGAAAGCACCTCTCCTGTTTTTGGCTCAATAGCCACAATACTTCCCTTTTTATTCTGCATAAGCTTCTCACCATATTCCTGGAGGTCAAGATCTATGGTGGAGGTAATATCGGATCCCTGTACCGCTACTGTATCCATCCTTCCATCAGCATATTCACCCTTGATACGACTGAAGACATCTACCAGGTATATCTTTACACCACGCTTGCCCCTGAGATATTTCTCATAGGATTCTTCTATTCCTAGCTTCCCTATATAATCACCGGCCTTATAATAAGGATCCTTTTTAATTGTGCTTTCATCTACCTCGCTTACATATCCAAGCACATGAGCGGCAACAGGTTTAGAATACTTTCTCAGGGTCCTGGGTTGAACATAGAAACCAGGATACATAAATAGTTTTTCCTGGAACCTTGCATATGTCTCATTTGATATCTGTTTCAGAAATTCGGATGGAACCCGCCTGGAATAACTGACAGCCGCATTCATCCTTTCCCTGAAGTATTCAGGAGTTATCCCCAGGAGATTACAGAATTCCGCAGTATCAATGTCTTTTGAAGTTTGTGCCGGCACTACCATCAGATCATATGCTGCCTGGTTATATACCATCACCTTGCCATTCCTGTCATAAATCAGGCCCCTGGCCGGATATTGAGTAACATAACGAAGGACATTATTCTCTGCGGAGACCCTGTATGTACTGGTTGCAACCTGTATAATAAAAAGCCTTGTTAGAAGTACAAAAGATGCAAACAGTATGATTATGACTACGACAATCTTTCTCTTTTTATATGCATCTTTCATGTGTAAATAATTTCGGTTTTTAATGTCACAGGTAATCCAACCCGGTACAATTTATGATTTTTCCTGACCATATTAAGCTAACATGTGGGATCCCCAAAATTTAATCCTATTTACCTTTACGGTAATATTCAAGAAATAGTATAAATGAAATTGAAAAAAATGAGCTGATCAGTACCCGTGCAAAGGTCCTGAAAAATCCGCTCAAACGGAATACCTCAAGATAGAAAAGTGCTGTATGATGTATCAGTACAATAATTACTGTGTATGTAAGGAACCACCTGAAACCATATGCCTGCATCGATGGCTCCGAACCTGATTCATACCCGTCCCTTGGCGCTATTAGTCTTAATACATAAGGGCGGACAAAACCTGCAAGCAAGGTTGCCGAAGAATGCATTCCCGGAGATCCGGAGAAAAGATCTATGGTAAGTCCCAGGGCGAAGGATAAAAGCAGCAGAAGCCATGAAGGTATTTCAACGGGAAGGAGCAGTATGAACATGATATAAACATACGGATTGACATAGCCGCTGAACTGAATATTATTCAGCACCAGTATCTGAATCAATACCAGGAACAAGAAGATCAGGAAATACCTTATAATTGAATTGATCATTGATACTGATTTTGAAGTTCCAAAAGCTCTCCTTTCTTCAGATTGCCTATAACATCTACAAAATGAAGCTTTCTGAAATCCGTGAACAGCCTGACAGTTATCCTGTAAAAATCACCGCCGGGCTTTTTGTAACTGCTGACGACTCCTATCTTGATACCTTCCGGGAAAATTGCCGAATATCCTGTAGTTTCAACAGTATCCCCAATGCTTACAGTGACATGTTGTGGAATATCATTAAGAATTGCTTCATGGGGATTTTTCCCGTCCCATGTCAGTGAACCGAAGTAACCATTTGATTTCATCCTTGAACTTAGCTTGAAATCAAGGTTCAAAAGCGACATTGCCACAGAGAAATTATTCGAAACACCAACGATCATTCCTGCTACTCCATCTTCTGATATAACAGCCATATCGGTCCTGATACCCTGGCGTTTCCCCCTGTTAAGGGTAAAGAAGTTCTTCTGTTTGTTTATTGAGTTTTCTATGACTACTGCAGAAGTATGCTGATATTGTTGCTTATAAACGGAATCCGTAACCCAAAAAAAAACAGAGTTTTCCTCCCTTGCATAATGTTCCAGCCTGTTCCTCAGGTCAATGTTTTCAGCTGCAAGTTGCTGATTCACTTCCCTGAGATGAAAATATGACCTTGCATTACTTATACGCCTGTCTATCCCTGTTGTTAATCCCCTAAGTCCGGTAACAAAACGGGTATTGTGATAGTTGTTGCCATTGGCAAGCAGAAAAAGAGATACACCCTCAAGTACAATAAAGATGATAAGATTATTAAATTTCAACAGAAAATTAAGTAAACTTCTCATTTTAAGGGTTTGTTTATCTCATTAGGAACTGGAATTTTTCAACATTCTTAAGAGCCACTCCTGTACCCCTTGCAACAGCATGCAGCGGATCTTCCACAACATTAAAATTGATATTAATCTTATCGGCCAGTCTTCTGTCAAGTCCCCTGAGCAGGGCTCCACCCCCTGCAAGATATATACCCTTGTTTACTATGTCGGCATATAACTCGGGGGGCGTCTGTTCCAGAACGCTTAGAAGGGCTGCCTCTACCTTCGACAGTGATTTATCGAGGCAGTATGCAATCTCCTGGTATGAAATAGGTATCTCAATGGGCAGTGCTGTCATTATGTTTGGACCTCTAACAATAAAGTCGGCAGGAGGATTATCAATATCGGGAAGAGCTGCTCCGGCAGCTATCTTTATATCCTCTGCAGTACGTTCTCCTATCTTGATATTATGCTGATGGCGCATATAGGCCTGTATGTCCGCTGTAAAGCCGTCGCCTGCAATTCTGATCGATTTGTTGCAGACAATACCACCCAGTGCGATAACGGCAATCTCCGTTGTTCCTCCGCCTATATCCACCACCATGCAACCTTCAGGTGCTTCAACATCAAGACCAATACCTATTGCTGCAGCCATAGGCTCATAAATCATGTAGACATCGCGTCCGCCGGCATGCTCCGATGAATCTCTTACAGCTCTTATCTCAACTTCAGTACTGCCCGATGGAATACATACCACCATCTTGAGTGAAGGTGCAAATAGCCGGGGGCCTTTATTAATTAGTTTAATCATTCCCCTTATCATGAGCTCAGCAGCGTTGAAATCGGCAATTACACCGTCGCGTAACGGCCTGATCGTTTTTATGTTTTCATGGGTCTTGCCATGCATCTGTCTTGCCTGCTCACCAATGGCAATAAGCTTTCCCGTAACTTTATCAATAGCCACTATTGATGGTTCATCAACAACAATCTTGTCATTATTGATTATAATAGTGTTGGCCGTCCCGAGATCAATCGCAATTTCCTGCGTTAAGAATGAAAATATGCCCATATGATGAGATAATTAATTATGTTATTCAATGTCTGAAATGTCTGATTCCTGTAAATACCATAGCAACACCGTTTGCAGAGCAATAATCTACCGAATCCTTGTCCCTGATCGATCCTCCGGGTTGTATAACAGCTGTTATGCCAGCCTTATGTGCTATTTCAACGCTGTCAGCAAAAGGGAAATATGCATCGGATGCCATCACTGCTCCGTTCAGGTCAAAACCAAATGTCCCTGCTTTCTCAATTGCCTGCTTAAGTGCATCAACTCTTGATGTCTGGCCTATTCCGCTGGCACATAGCTGCCTGTTCTTGGCCAGCACAATAGCATTTGATTTACTGTGCTTTACAATGATATTGGCGAATACCATGTCATCAATCTCTGTTGGCAGAGGATGCCTGTCTGTTACCGGTTTCATATCCCCGGCCGATTCAGTACTGTTATCATGTTCCTGCCATAGCACCCCGTTAAGCAATGCCCTGTAATTGTACCTGGCACCTGTACTTTCCTTCCTCTTCAGGATGATCCTGTTCTTCTTTTTGCCGAGAATCTCCAGTGCCGGCCCGGTAAAATCAGGAGCTATGATTATTTCAAAGAATATCTTGTCAATCTCCCTGGCTGTTTCCTCATCAACTGTAACATTTGTTACAATAACTCCTCCAAATGCGGATATCGGATCACAGGCCAACGCATCGCGCCATGCATCTACCGGATTGTCCCTGCAGGCAACACCGCAGGCATTATTATGCTTGATAACAACATACGTGGTGGCAGTAAATTCATCAATAAGTCCGAGAGCAGAATCAACATCGAGCAGATTATTATATGATAGCTCCTTACCATGCAGTTTGTCGAACAGGCTTCCGGGATCTCCGTAGAAGACTCCCTTCTGATGAGGATTTTCACCATACCTGAGCGGATAATAGGAATCTATGCTTTCACGAAATGCCAAAAGACCTGCATCTTTGTTAAAATAGTTGAAGATGGCAGTATCATAACCTGAAGAAACACGAAACGCCCTGGCAGCAAAGAGTTTTCTTTGTTCTGCAGATGTCACGCCCTTCCCGGCATCCAGGAGCTCAATAAGGTCGATATACTGATCTCTTCCCGAAACAACCAGAACATCCCTGTAGTTCTTTGCAGCTGCCCTTATCAGGGAGATACCTCCAATGTCAATCTTTTCTATGACCTGCTGTTCATCCGTGACAGTCCTGACTGTCTCTTCAAACGGGTAAAGATCGACAATGACAAGGTCTATCTCAGGTATATGGTATTCAGCCAGCTGCTCCTGGTCCTTTGTGTTATCTCTCCTGGCCAGTATCCCCCCAAAAACAGATGGATGCAGCGTTTTGACCCTGCCCCCGAGAATAGAAGGATAATCAGTCAGATCTTCTACTTTTCCTGCTCTAATCCCGAGTTCATTAATAAAGTTCCAGGTACCTCCTGTTGAGAATATCTTTATCCCCAAATCATTTAATTTCTTTACAATATCAGCTAATCCTTCCTTATAAAAAACTGAAATTAGTGCACTGTTAATTTTCTTGTCACTCATTTTATGATAATTACGACAGATGTTGGATCCCACTTTAAGGTGGATAAAAATAGATATTTTTTTATTATACTCAATGCAATATACTTATGAATATCTCCATTATTGTATCAATACGTCAAAAACATCCTGCAACTGCCATCCTGGTTCATAATTTGCCTGTAATCCTTTGCAGGCATAATAAATGATTTTCGTATCTTTGATGCTTTGCAAAAATACTTTATAAAAAAAACAGGATATGTTATTCAGGCTTCTAAAAGAAGGTTTTCTCTTTGGGCTTAACTCAATATATGTTAATAAGTTAAGAACATTCTTATCTCTATTTGGAATAACAATAGGAATATTTTCCATTATATCTGTATTCACTATCCTCGACTGGATGGAAAAATCGATCAGGGACAGTATCTCAAGTCTTGGGGATAATGTGCTTTATGTTACCAAATGGCCATGGGGACTGAATACCAACTTACAATGGTGGGACATAATTAAATGGCCGGCCGTTTCAAAATCCGACTACCAGGCTGTCCTAAATAAATCAACGAAAGCAAAATATGCCTGCCTCACTGTGATACAGCCTGAGCCAATCAAATACAGGAAAAACCTGGCCAGCGATATCAATATCTATGCAGTATCAAACGATTTTGAGAATATCCGTTCGTTTGAGATAGGAGATGGCCGTTATTTCTCTCCTGAAGAGATTGCATCGGGAAGAAATGAGATTATACTTGGAGCTATGCTGGCGGAAAGATTGTTCGATAATGAAGATCCTGTAGGTAAACAGGTGACTGTTGCAGGTAAACGAACCAATGTAATTGGGGTATTCACAAAAGAAGGGACAGGAGGTATAGGTGATAACGGGTTGGACGACATGGCAGTCATTCCGCTCAATTTCGGTAAGACTTTCATAAACATGAAAAACCTTTTCCTTAATTCAACCCTGATGATAAAGGCTAAAAACGGGGTGTCAGCACAGGACCTTAGTGATGAGACCACGATGATACTAAGGGCTGCCAGACGGCTTCGACCTGATATGAATGATGATTTCTCCATCAACAGGGCCAGCCTGATATCACAGAGTTTCGATGCTGTATTTGCAGGTATCAATATAGGAGGATGGGTAATCGGTGGCTTCGCTATACTTGTAGGCGGATTCGGAATAGCTAATATTATGTTTGTATCAGTAAGGGAAAGGACAAACATAATTGGTATTCAAAAGGCTCTGGGGGCAAAGAAATTCTTTATCCTTCAACAGTTCCTTGTTGAATCAGTACTGTTGTCCGTGATAGGAGGATTACTTGGTGTTCTCCTCGTCTTTTGCGCCACCCTGGTTGTAAATTACCTGTATGAGATGCATATCTATCTGACAGCGGGGAATACCATACTGGCTATTTTCATTTCTGCGATCATAGGGATAGTGGCTGGTTACGCTCCGGCATATACGGCCGCTAAGATGAATCCTGTCGATGCTATGGGATTTTCATTCTGATATGGTCAGGTATTTATTTCGATCCAGTTGGTAAGGTCGACAAAGCCCTTTACTGTTAATTGTTCGGGGCGCAAACCAAAATCCGTATAATTTTCACTCTTCAGCCTGAAGGCCGATCTCACTGAATTCCTGAGTGTTTTCCTCCGCTGGTTGAAACACGATTTTACAACCCTCATAAACAGTTTCTCATCACATCCCAGTTCATATGTATCATTCCTCAAAAGACGTATTACGCCAGACTTAACCCTGGGAGCAGGAACAAATACGTGTTCCGGCACTGTAAAAAGATACTCGGTTTTATAATAAGCCTGAAGCAATACACTCAGGATGCCATAGGTACGGGATCCGGGACCGGCACATATCCGTTCTGCCACTTCTTTCTGAAGCATCCCGCATACCTCTTTCACCTTATCCCTGTTCTCAAGTATCCTGAAGAATATCTGGGATGAAATGTTATAGGGGAAATTACCTATAACCGCAAAAGACGACGGGAAAATATTGCCAAGATCCATTGAAAGAAAATCTGCTTCCATTATACTGTCAAGATCAGCAAAACGGGAATGCAGATACTGAACCGATTCAGCATCTATCTCCACTACCCTGAAATCAGCAAAATTCCTTCTCAGCAGGTAAGCTGTCAGAATCCCCATCCCCGGGCCTACTTCAAGGACAGAATCATATCCTTCACCGGTAAGTGCAGATGCTATCCTGCTGGCTATACCTTCATCTTTCAGGAAATGCTGCCCAAGATTCTTTTTGGGTCTTACTTTATTCATCAATATGTATATTATTCCCGGCTATTGTCAAACCTGAAGCAACTCACGTCCATATTTTCTCAGGATAGGCAGTTTGAGATGCTCGAGAAGCACAATAAAACGTTTAAGGATGTTATAATACAACGCTGCAAATAATAAGAATATCATAAACCATATTGCCAGCAGGTCAAAGATCAGAGTATCGATCTTAAGATTTCCAACCTGCTTGAAAGGAGCAAAGAAATGTGCTCTTCCGTACTTCGACAGCGGATGCATGAATATAGGATCGGCTTTTTGAATGAACCTGTCTCCGGCGTCATAAATTTTATTTGTGGAAAGACGGTTAAGAACAACATCTGCAAGATTCTCGTTATAATTTTCATCTCTGAGCTTCTTAAATTCAGCATCCCCTATATCACTTGTTATCCGCTTGTATAAAGAGTCGCGGCTGTATGAATATTTCCTGTCTTCAAGCCTGAAATACATTTTAAGACTGTCAAGGAGATGATCTGCATCCTCTGCAATCGTTCCATTGAAATTCTGATAATTAAGATCGCTCAGCCATGGACCAGGTCGGATACCTGAAATTTTGGAGAGATCCCTGATATGATAATTAAGCTTCCGAAAATTGCTTTTCGAGTAGTCCATGTAATCCGGATCCTTTCCGGCTGTGAGACATTCATCCACCTTGGTTCTCAGGGCCGGAATAAGAAACGAGGCATACCAGTCGTTCTGACTTATTTCCATATCGTCCTTAAAGAAGGGCTTCTCAAACCTGTTGCTCTTAAACTCTTCCACGCAGAGGGCCTCATAAGCCCATCGGGTTACCATCATATCACCCACAACCGGTACATAGATCTTTTTGCTCATAGACCTGTGCAGATCATCAAATTTGATCATTGCCCCTCCAAGCAGGAGCTGTGGTACCAGTATCAACGGGATAAGGATATATATACTTACTGCGGTCCGCATACCTGCCGATATGTTAAGCCCCATCATGTTGCCAAAACATGCCGTGGAAAACAGTATAATCCATTGCGGCAACAACATACCCTTTACATCAAGTATAAGGTTGGCAACCACAATAAAAGAAAGGGATTGGATGGCAGATAATGTAAACAGAAAATTGATCTTGGAAATAAGATAGCTTAGTCTGCTTAGATTAAGGAATTTCTCTCTTTCCAGTATCTTTCTGTCACGGAAAATTTCCTCAGCGCTTACAGTAAGGCCTATGAAAAGTGCAACAATAACCGACATAAAAAGAAAAACAGGGTAGTTTTTGTTATCGGCAAAAATATAAGTACTGTTTTCGCTGAATTTGGATATATAGCCAAGGATAAAGGCCAGCAAGGGAGCTTCCAGAAGGTTAATGACCATATACTGATGGTCGGCCAGCTTCCTGGTTATATTACGCCTGATGAAAGTCCTGATCTGTTCCGCCTTACCGGGAACCCGGAAGTTGCTGGGAGGAATGGCTGTTTTGGGAGGTATGTTGTCCAGTACAGGCATCATCTTTTTCTTGTATTTCTCGTACCATTCCTTTGGACTTATCTGCCTCTCCTTGCCAGGATAACCACCATTATCAATTACCTTTACCTCTACAATGTGAAGAATACTGTCTGTTTCAACATTTCCGCAATTCGGACACTCACTCTGACCTGCATTGGCTTGAGATGTTTCCGTTTTAAAATATACCAGTGCTTCAACAGGATCCCCATCATATATCATAAAGCCGCCTTTGTCCAGCAACCAGAGTCTGTCAAACATCTTTATTATATCTGATGAAGGCTGGTGTATTATTGCAAAGACAAGTTTTCCGCTCAGTGACTGATTTCTCAGCAATGCCATCACTTTCTCCGAGTCGAAGGAGGAAAGCCCCGATGTAGGTTCATCAATAAAGAGGATAACCGGTTCACGCATCAGCTCCAGTCCTATATTAAGTCGTTTACGTTGCCCTCCGCTTACTTTTTTGTTAAGGATATCCCCTACCTGGAGATCTTTTATATCATCGAGATCCAGATCCTGCAGGACTTTCTCAACGGTACTGTTCAGCTTTGCCTCATCATAATCCCCAAAACATAACCGGGCATTGAAATACATGTTCTGGTAAACAGTCAGTTCCTCTATCAGCATATCATCCTGTGGGACAAAACCAATAAGACCCTTCAGCTCTTCAGAGTCTGAATTAATGTCATAACCATTTATATAAATATGCCCCTGGGTAGGCTGAATCTTACCATGAAGCAGGTTCAGCAATGTTGTTTTTCCAACACCACTGCCTCCCATGATACCAATCAGGTTACCGGATTCCACCCGGAAATTCATTTTCTGTATCCCGTTCTCGGAATTCCTGAACTGGTATTCAACATCATGCCCTTCAAAAAATATCTTCTCCGGAAATTTTCTCGAGACAAACTTCTTAAAAATCTTTGAGTAATATATCGGATCGATCCCCTGCCCCTTAATGTTAACTCCTCGTTCAAGCAGGTACGGCCGACAGGCTATGATGTCCCGTCCCTTGAAATAAAGGACCAACGGTCCGTCATAGGTAATAAGAAGGGTCCCTGTGCTCTCAATGTGCATGACAACCAGATGCCCCTTAAATCCTTTGATCCTGATATGTCTCCACTTATCATAGTTCTTGTACAAGGATGCTCCCGACAACTCGGGATTATCACTTTCAATAATGAGTATACAGTCTGGTGAAACCTCATCATATGATCTTCCTATCATGAACGCAGTAGCATTCTCATATTCCTTCCTGGAAATATTAAATGTCCTAGCTACAATATCAATGATTGTTTTTTCCTGCTCGGATATCATACCATCCTCAAAGGCAAACTCGATGAGCTGCAGAAAGACTATCATCCTTTCTTCCAGGAATAAGCCCTTCTTGATCTGCCTGCATATATTGGTTATCTGAAATGTGATAAGTGAGTCATCATCAGACAGCTCGGCTTTGTCAACACTCTTTAGTTCATTGTAATAAAACTCGAGATTGTTCTCAAAAAGAGCAAAATACTCTTCTTCCAGTTCCCTGCTGAGATAGCGTCTCAGGTAACTTCGTAAGATCTTTCTGCCCCGAGAAGAAATTCCACCGGGATTTATGGTAGAAACAATTGCAAATATGTGAATTAAAGCAAGTAGAACAGATTCTCTCATTCAGATACTGGATATAAAAAAGACCGCAAAGGCAAGTACTTTGCGGCCAGGTATTTAAGAATTAATTATTGTATAATCTGACTTCTTATACCAACAATAGCTGTTGTTATATCCTTAATATTCTGCTCAGTAAGACTGGTCCCGATTCCATCATACACCTTTTTGACCGGATCAAGTTTTTTTACAAAATCACTTACGATTGTGTCAGTCATATAAGGCTGTGTGATTTCAAGGTAAGTATCGAGAGATTTCTTCTGCTCAAGTAATACTCTTGAAATACCTTCATACTGGTAAGCAGCATCTGAAACCTGGGTCGTAAGATATACTCCCTCAACCCATGCACCTCCAACAACCAGCAGAGCCAACGGCTGTTGATCATTCTGGATCAGGTATGCATAAGTTTCATTAAAAGTATTTGTAAGTATCTTTACAAGGGTGTCTCTCTTGTCAAAATTATTTTTAATCTCCGTATACATATTCTCGTCGTATATCTTTGACATATTCAACTCATTAGTCAGAGACCTTATAGCACTCAGGTAATTAATGACTTCCTGCTGTTGATTGTAAATAGTGGCATAACTGAGATCGGCTCCGTAAACACCGATGTTTATTGCACGCGCGGTACTGCTAAAGTACGACTTTGAGTTTGATGGAGGATTTGTAATACCAAATGTATAACCAACTTCAAAATCCGAAAGCATCTTAATAACTTCTGCCGATGTAGGCAAAGGATAAACATTGGTCTGAATCTGGCCTTCAATAGTCTTTGCCTGCTGTTCTTCTATTTTTTTCTGTTGTTTGGCAGTGCCCCTGTCTTTACACGAGGTCAGACCTGTAAATCCTATGATCAGCAATGGAAGTATTATACCTGTAATAATCTTTTTCATTTTCAGTCAGTTTTATTATTAAAATTACCGTTTTAAATACGTCATAAAAGTAAATAAAAATATTGAAAATATTTAGTGACTTATATTTGTAGTTCCTAAAATCGTTAATTTTCTTAACAAAATGTTGTCATAATCATCCAATTATTCAATTTACATGTAAAAACAGCCAAATAATCATAAAACAATAATAACAACAAAAGGGTTCTTGTCAATTAAATACTTATTTACTGCAATAAGCATAGAACGGGAGATATAACCGGAATTAATATATAATTTTATGTATCTTTATGCCCCTGAATTGATAGCATTTATTCATGATCTGGAATTTTGATGAATTAGTTGTAAGAGAGGGCACTGACTGCGTTAAGTACGATTTGAGAAAGAAGGTTTTCGGCAAAAAAGATGTTATACCAATGTGGGTTGCCGATATGGATTTCAAAACTCCCGGTTTTATTATAAAGGCTATGCGGGAGCGTCTCGAACATGGAATATTTGGTTACTCGTTCCGCCCCGAAGAATATTACAATTCAATCGTTAGATGGCTTGAAAGAAGACATTCCTGGAAAATACAAAAGGAATGGATAAGCTTCAGTCCTGGTATAGTTCCAGCTCTTAATTTCTGTACTCTCGCTTTTACAGATCCCGGGGATAGTATTATTGTACAACCTCCGGTGTATTTCCCGTTCTTTTCAGCTGTTGAGGCTCATAACAGGAAACTTGTCTATAACCGGTTGAAATTTAACAGTGGCAGATGGGAAATGGATTTTAACTCCCTGAAGGATTCCATCACCGGCAAAACACGCATGATAATAATTTCCAATCCGCATAATCCTGTTGGAAGGGCATGGACCAGGGATGAGCTGACAAAGCTTGCGGAAATATGCCTTGAAAACAACATACTGATACTTTCGGATGAAATACATTCCGACCTTATACTACCGGGCTTCAGGCACATACCCTTCGCTGCACTCTCGGACGACATAGCCAGTCATACTATTACGTTTATAGCTCCCAGTAAAACATTTAACCTTGCAGGTTTGCATACATCCTCCGTAATAATATCCGATCCCGAATTAAGAAAATCATTTAACAGGGTTGTTGAAGATCTACATGTTGGAGGCGGGAATATTTTTGGTACTGTTGCTTCCACGGCAGCTTATATGCACGGAGAAGAGTGGCTCGATGATATGCTTGAATATGTGGATGCCAATGTTTGTTTTGTAATGGATTATTTTACCCGGATGATACCGGAAATTGTTCCTGTTCGTCCTGAAGCCACGTACATGATCTGGCTCGACTGCAGGAAGCTTGGCATGAATGGCAAAGAATTGCAGGAGTTCTTTGTCAGCAAGTCTGGAGTAGGGATGAATGAAGGTTCTGTTTTTGGTCCAGGAGGTGAAGGTTTTATGAGGATGAATCTTGCCACAACAAGACAAACAGTGGTAAAAGCGGTGGAACAGATTAACAACGCTGTTTCACTAATCAGATAACCAGTTATATGTAATAGAATGAAAAACAGTATTAATGTAAAGCTGACCCTTGAAGATGGAACTGTATACCACGGCCGTTCATTCGGATCGGCTGTAGCAGCTGCCGGTGAGGTGGTTTTTAATACAGCAATGACAGGTTACCCGGAAAGTCTCACCGATCCTTCATACCGGGGACAGATTCTTTGCCTTACATATCCGCTTGTCGGTAACTATGGTGCTCCGGCCAGAAGCGAGGAAAACGATCTATACAGGTTTTATGAATCATCATCCATCCATATTTCTGGACTCATTGTTTCTGATTATTCCTTCGAATACAGCCACTGGAATGCTACAGAAAGCCTCGATGAATGGCTAAAGAGAAACAACGTACCGGGGATCTATGGAATTGACACCAGGAGCCTGACAAAAAGGATTCGCGTTAAAGGAGCCATGTTGGGAAAAATTGAACCGGAAGACCAGGAAATCGATTTTTACGATCCCAATAAGGTCAATCTTGTGGCCGAAGTAAGCACAACGGAAAAAAAGATTTACGGTAACGGTAAAAACAGGATAATACTCGTTGACTGCGGTGTAAAATATAATATCATCAGGAACCTCCTTAAGAGGGACACTACAATAATCAGGGTACCATGGGACTATGATTTCCAACAGGAAGACTATGATGGCCTTTTCCTTTCAAACGGACCGGGTGATCCCAAGATGTGCAAAGTCACAATTCAGAATATAGCAAACGCTTTCAGTGGCGAAAAACCCGTCTTTGGGATATGCCTGGGCAACCAGTTAATGGCACTTGCATCCGGTGCTGATACCTATAAACTGAAATTCGGTCACAGAAGCCATAACCAGCCGGTAATAATGGCCAACAGCAACAAAGCTTACATTACCTCACAGAACCATGGTTTCGCCGTTGATAATAACACTCTGGGAACCGACTGGGAACCGCTGTTCACAAATATAAATGACCAGACAAATGAGGGAATGAAACATAAAAGCAAACCGTTCTTTTCCACCCAGTTTCATCCGGAAGCATCAGGAGGTCCAACTGATACTGACTATCTTTTCGACGTGTTTATTGAGAATATAGAAAAATCCAAAGCCCGATAAAAAAATCACCCGGGAAAATACTATTGCTTCTTTTTTGTTATATAATGCATCATTTTATCCGCCAGCTCGGCAGCAGTCGTGTTCCTGAAAGGTTTCATCCTTTCTTCAAAGACATCTGAAATCTCCCTGTTACAGAGATTACCTATGCTTCCCTCATGTACGTAATCAGATACAACGGTCTTTGAGAAAGAAGAATTCCTGACCATTTCAGATACAGCCTTATAAGCATCGCGGAATGGTATGCCCTGCCTTACCAGCCTGTTTACTTCTTCTGTGCTGAAAATATTATTATACAGCGGATTATCTGTTATATTTTTCCTGACTTTTATATTATTAAGCATCAGGATCATAATCTCTATACACTCCCTGATGTCGTTAAAGGCATCAAAAACTATCTGTTTAAGAAGCTGCAGGTCACGATTATATCCCGAGGGAAGACCGGATACCAGGTTAGCTACCTGGTTAGGAAGGGTCTGAATGATACTCGACCTGCCTCTTATGAGTTCAAATACATCGGGATTCCTCTTTTGTGGCATAATGCTTGAACCGGTAATATATTCATCGGGAAAATCAATAAACCGGAATTCGGATGTCATGTACAGGCATATATCCATTGAAAAACGACCAATGGTCTGGGCGATTGATGCCAGCGCTGATGCTACTGCCATTTCTATTTTACCCCGGCTAAGGCTTGCATAAGCTGAATTGTATATAAGGTCATCAAATTCCAGTAGTTCGGAGGTGAGTCTTCTGTTTATTGGCAGGGTTGTACCATAGCCGGCAGCTGTTCCCAGAGGATTCTGATTATTAAGCACTCTTGCTGCTGAGAGAAGCACAATATCATCTGAAAGTGCTTCGGCATACGAACCAAACCACATGCCAAATGAAGATACCATTCCGGGCTGCATATGCGTATACCCGGGAAGAAGCACCTCCTTATGCTGCTCACTGAGCGACTGAAGCTTTTCAAATAATTTCCTGATAAGTCCTGCAAGCCGGTCAATCTCTTCCCTGGTGTAAAGCCGTATATCAACCAGTACCTGGTCATTGCGTGATCTCCCCGTGTGTATCTTCCTGCCAGTGGTACCGAGTATGGACGACATCTCCTTTTCAATCTGGGAGTGGATGTCCTCAACATCATTTTCAATCACAAGAGATCCCTCCTCATCCCATACAAACAGTGAGTGCAGTGCCTTAAGCAGGCCATTCTTCTCATCGTCTGATATAAGTTTTACATCAGCAAGCATAATAACATGCGCCATAGAACCAACTATATCCCATTTTGTAAGGGGAATGTCTGTCTTCCTGTCTTTTCCTGCTGTAAATTCTATTATTGCAGGCTCGGGATTAATCCCTTTTTCCCAGAGTTTCATCTTTAATAATTTGTTACCTTATTTTCCTGATCCTTTCTTTCAACCGGGGCTGCCGGAAACTGACCGGCTATTTTTTACCATTCGCTTGTTAATAGCATTCCTGGTGATACAATAGCTGATCCGTCTCAAATTACCGCTATGCCCGTCACTATATCCGGCACATGTGACAAAGAAGGCCATACCTTGCGCGATCTACGGTATAAAGGCCTTTCAACAGCCCCTGGATTGAAAGTTAAGTAATTTCCGGTTAAATTGACAAATACTGCATTTAAAAGTTTAAAGCTTACCATTCTGGCTTGCTTCCACTATAGCCCTGTGAGCCATCAGCCGAATAGCATTTATACGTATAAAACCTTTGCTGTCAGTCTGATCAAAACCTCCTTCAATATCCATGCTCGAGAGTTTCTTATCATACAGCGAAGACGGGGATTCACGGCCTTCAATGATAACATTCCCTTTATAAAGACACAGATGAACACTTCCGTCAATCAGTTCCTGGCTCTTTTCAATAGCTGCCATCAGGAAATCCATCTCCGGACTGAACCAGAATCCATTGTAAATGATCTCAGCAAACTTTGGGGTCAGCATGTTAACCAGACGCATTACTTCCCTGTCCATGGCAATCCCTTCAATATCCTTATGGGCTATATGAAGAACCGTTGCCGCCGGAGTCTCATACACTCCCCTCGATTTGATGCCTACAAACCTGTTCTCCACCATATCAAGCAACCCTATACCATTTTTACCTGCCAGTTCATTAAGGTATACATACATATCATAAGAGTCTTCCTTAACGGTTCCGTCATCCTTGTTAATAAGCTTAACAGGAATACCATTTTTAAAATGAATCACTATACGTGTCTCTTTATCCGGAGCATCCTGGGGCAGTACCATTTTTTCAAGCATGCTCTTATGCAAAGTGTACATGGGATCCTCAAGGATACCCGCCTCGTGACTGATATGCATCAGGTTATCATCCTCACTGTAAGGCTTGTCTATACTGGCCTTTACCGGGATCTTCCTTTCAGATGCATATTTAAGAAGATCAGTCCTCCCCTTGAAAGCTGCCAGGAATTCTTTGTCCTTCCAGGGAGAGATTACCTTTATTTCAGGCATCAACGCATAATAACAGAGTTCAAACCTAACCTGGTCATTGCCTTTTCCTGTCGCACCGTGTGAAACAGCTGTTGCACCTTCGGCTTTGGCAACTTCTATCTGTTTCTTGGCTATTAACGGTCTAGCCAGAGCAGTACCCAGCAAATACCTGTCCTCGTATATGGCGTTTGCCATAATGGCTTTCAGGACATACTTATCTACGAATTCCCTCTTAAGATCGGCAATTACCACTTTTGTCGCACCAAGTAATAATGCTTTTTTCCTGCACTCCTCAAAATCATCGTTCTGTCCGACATCAGCAACAAAAGCTATTACATCATAGCCCTTTTCGATCAACCATTTAAGTATGACCGATGTATCAAGACCTCCGCTATACGCTAGAACCACTTTTTCTTTCATCTCTTAATAAAATTTATGTTATATGTTAAGTTTCAATCTCCTGATAATCCATGGCTCAGGACCGGGATTTAACCTGTTCATGTATCCCGGGAAGTATGAGCTCAAGACAGGCATGAACCTGCCCGACTGTGATGCCGTCTCTCGGAATAACCAGTATGGTGTCGTCGCCTGCAATGGTCCCGGCAATCTCATACCTCCCGGCTCCGTCGATAAAAAAGGCAGTATTACTCGCGTTGCCCGGTATTGTCCTTATCACCATCATCCCCCTGGCCTCAACAATATCACGTATCACAGGCACCAGGTTTACACTGAGTCCGGCATCAACTGTTGCTGATGAGCGGTCAGTCAGAGAATACATGTATCCACCACTTCCGTCCGGTATCCTGCCGGCACCAAGCTGCCTTAGATTCCTCGACAGGGTGGCCTGTGTACAGTTTATCCCTTTACGCTGCAACTTTTTCAACAGTTCCTCCTGAGTCGAAATATGCTCTTCAGCTATTATCTTTTCAATCACCAGAAGCCTGTTTGTCTTTTGCATATTTATACATTTATTTTGCAAATATATTCATTTTTTTTAAAAACCAAATCACAATTAAAAAATTGTGCTAATTTTGGACCTCAAATCAGTACCATGAAAGATCCGATAAAAAAGGCTGTTATCCTGGGGTCCGGAGCCCTTAAGATTGGAGAAGCCGGAGAATTTGATTATTCCGGTTCGCAGGCATTAAAAGCTCTGAAGGAAGAAAATGTCAAAACAGTCCTTATAAACCCTAATATTGCGACTGTTCAGACATCGGAAGCACTTGCGGATAAGATATACTTTCTCCCAATCACACCTTATTTTGTGGAACAGGTGATTGCAAAGGAAAATCCCGATGGCATTCTTTTATCATTTGGCGGACAGACAGCCCTTAACTGTGGTACTGAGCTGTACAAAAGGGGTATTTTTGAAAAATACAAAGTTAAGGTACTGGGTACTCCCGTGAGGGCTATCATGGACACTGAGGACCGGGAATTATTCGTCAGCAGGCTTAATGAGATAGATGTCAAGACACCTAGCAGTATTGCCGTCCATAATACGGAAGAGGCAATAGAGGCAGCCGGAAAGCTTGGATTTCCGGTAATAATAAGGGCTGCTTATACCCTGGGCGGACAGGGAAGCGGATTTGCATCAGACATTGAAGAACTGAGATCCCTGGCATCCAAAGCCTTTTCATATACAGGCCAGATACTTGTTGAAGAATCTCTAAAAGGATGGAAGGAAGTTGAATATGAGGTTGTAAGGGATAAATATGATAACTGCATCACTGTATGTAACATGGAGAATTTCGATCCTCTGGGGATACATACCGGGGAGAGCATTGTTGTTGCTCCTTCACAGACTCTTACAAACAGTGAATATCATAAACTACGGGAATTATCGATACGGATAATACGCCATATAGGGATAGTGGGAGAGTGTAACGTACAGTATGCTCTTGCTCCTGATTCGGAAGACTACCGGGTGATTGAAGTTAATGCCCGTCTCTCGCGCTCCAGTGCACTGGCATCAAAGGCCACCGGTTACCCGCTGGCTTTTATTGCTGCAAAGCTTGGAATGGGATACGGATTGCATGAACTTAAAAACTCGGTCACCAAAAATACAACTGCATGCTTCGAGCCGGCCCTTGATTATATCGTATGTAAGATACCAAGATGGGACCTGAATAAATTCGATGGCGTATCTCATCACATAGGCAGCAGCATGAAAAGTGTAGGGGAGGTAATGTCAATCGGAAGGACTTTCGAGGAGGTAATTCAGAAGGGACTCAGGATGATCGGCCAGGGTATGCACGGCTTTACCGGTAACCGAAACCTCAGCTTCGAGGACATCGAAATGGAACTGTCCGAACCCACAGACATGAGGATATTTTCAATAGCAGAGGCGCTTGAGAAGGGTATGTCCGTTGACAGGATATACGAACTGACAAAGATTGACAGATGGTTCCTTTACAAGCTGAAGAATATAATCAATATCAAGGATGAATTATCGGGCTACAATTCCCTGGAATCCCTGCCTGCCGGTTTATTGTCACATGCCAAGATAAACGGATTCAGCGATTTCCAGATCGCACGGCATATATTCAAATCGGATCCGGAAAACATCCAGCGGGACCTTATGAAAGTTAGAAGGCACAGGAAGGCCATTGGTATCGTGCCTTATATAAAGCAGATAGACACCCTGGCAGCAGAATACCCTGCTGTTACCAACTACCTGTACCTCACCTACAGTGGAACAGAGCACGATATCACATGCGAGACAGACAAGAAATCAATAATAGTACTGGGTTCCGGAGCCTACCGTATAGGGTCAAGTGTTGAATTTGACTGGTGTTCGGTTAATGCAATCGATACAATTAAAAAGGAAGGACTCAGATCAATAATGATCAATTATAATCCGGAAACAGTAAGCACCGACTATGATATTTGTGACAGACTTTATTTTGATGAACTCACATTCGAAAGGGTATACGACATAATTGAACTTGAAAATCCCGGAGGTGTTATTGTCTCGGTTGGAGGCCAGATACCAAACAATCTGGCGATGAGACTATATAATGAAAATGTACCTGTAATTGGTACTTCACCAACGTCTATCGACAGAGCCGAGAACAGGCATAAATTTTCAGCTATGCTCGATATCCTTTCTGTTGATCAGCCCCGATGGAAAGAACTGTCATCCATAGATGACATACATGAGTTTGTCGACAGGATAGGATTCCCGGTATTGATCAGACCATCATATGTTCTTTCCGGAGCCGCGATGAATGTGGTCTCCAATAAAAATGAACTTACACATTACCTGGAACTGGCAGCACAGGTGTCAAAACAATATCCTGTTGTGGTATCCGAGTTCATTGAAAATGCCAAGGAGATAGAGATAGATGCCGTTGCTAACAAAGGCGAGATGATAGCATACGCCATCAGTGAACATGTTGAGTTCGCAGGAGTACATTCAGGCGATGCAACAATGGTCTTCCCGGCACAGAAGATATACTTTGAGACATCCAGAAGAATAAAACGCATCTCGAGGCAAATTGCGAAAGAACTCAATATCTCAGGACCATTCAACATACAGTTCCTTGCCAAGGATAATGATATTAAAGTAATAGAATGTAACCTCCGTGCCAGCCGGAGTATGCCTTTTGTATCAAAAGTGCTGAAATCCAACCTCATAGAACTGGCTACCAGGGTGATGCTGGGCGTTAATTTCGAAAAACCTGTAAAGACCATATTTGAAATCGATTATGTAGGTGTCAAAGCACCCCAGTTCAGCTTCTCACGACTCGCAAAAGCAGACCCGGTACTTGGTGTCGATATGTCATCAACAGGGGAAGTAGGCTGTATTGGGGAAGGTTTCTATGAAGCCATCCTGAAAGCCATGTTCTCTGTAGGATACAGGGTGCCGCAAAAAAGCATCCTACTCTCCACAGGTCCCGCCCGTTCAAAAGTTGAACTTCTGAACAGCGCCAGGGCCCTGAGGCAAAAAGGCCATAAACTGTATGCTACGCGCGGCACACAACAATTTCTCGAGAATGCAGGAGTGGAAGCACATGTGGCTTACTGGCCTGATGAAGACAAATCACCAAATACCATCGATCTCATAAGGTCACGCGAAGTCGACCTGGTTGTCAACATTCCAAAAGATCTCAGTGCCACTGAGCTTAATAATGATTATTCCATAAGAAGGAGTGCTGTCGATTTCAATGTACCGCTGATAACCAATGCCCGTCTTGCAAGTGCCTTCATCCTGGCCTTCTGTAAACTTAATCTGGAAGACCTGCAGGTTAAAAGCTGGGATCTATATAAGTAAAGGAACAAAACAATATGGTAACTATACGAAAAGCCAACAGGCACGATTCTGATGCTATAATCGGGTTTCAACAGAAAATGGCATGGGAGACCGAGAACCTGATCCTCGACAAAGCAGTTCTTGACAAAGGGGTTGAGGCTGTTTTTGAAAATCCGGGAAAAGGGCAGTATTATGTTGCGGAAAATGAAGGAACTGTCATTGCATCCCTGCTGATAACATATGAATGGAGCGACTGGAGGAACAGTGATGTGTGGTGGTTTCAATCAGTGTATGTACTTCCCGACTACAGGAGGTCAGGAGTATTCAGACAGATGTATCTATATATCAAAGAGGAGGGCGAAAAACAGGGGATAGCAGGACTGAGACTCTATGTTGAATCAAACAATAAAAGGGCCATGGCAACATATGAGGCCCTGGGTATGCACAGTGAACATTACACAATGTATGAATGGCTTAAGGAATAATGATGCAATGGCTCCCTGCTATATTTATCATCCCTTACATTATTTTACTTCTGAGAATTTACAGGAGCCTTAAAAGGGCAAAGCCTTTTACTTTTTTCTCTGCACCCCATGTTCCCGTATCAGTGATCATCCCCTGCCGGAATGAAGAAAGATCTTTAACGGCCCTTTTGACCGATATATCATTCCAGGACTATCCCCCTGCTTTATATGAAGTAATTGTTATCGATAACAATTCCACAGATAAAACCTTCCGGGCAGCATCGGAATTCAAACAAATAAAAAATATCAAAGTGATACACAACAGCGGATCAGGCAAAAAGGAAGCAGTTCGTTGCGGCATAGACGCTGCATCATCAGGCCTTATAATTACCACAGATGCCGATTGCCGTGCAGGTGAAAAATGGATTAGTACCATTGTCACTTTTTACCATCAACATCAGGCTGATCTAATAATAGCACCTGTAAAGATAATTTCCGGGAAAGGCTTTCCTTCGAAGTTCCAGGAACTGGAGTTTATGGGGCTCCAGGGAGTTACGGCCGGCACCGCCCTTGACGGTAATCCTACCATGTGCAACGGGGCCAACCTGGCCTTTACAAAAAAAATATATTATAAGAATGATGGTAACCTTCATCCGGAAATACCATCGGGAGACGATATCTTCCTTTTGCACAGTGTAAAGCAGCAAGCCGGATCAAGAATTCTCTGGCTCGAGTCACCTGAAGCTACAATAAATACAGCTCCGGTTACTTCAACTTCGGCATTTCTTAAACAGAGGAGCCGGTGGCTTGCAAAAAGCAGGGTTTATAAAGACTCCGCTACAATATTACTCGGAACAGTAACACTGATCCCTTCATTACTCATCCTTTTTGCACTGGCAGCATCCTTTTTCAACAGTATCTTTATTCCTTTGTTCGCTGTACTTTTCCTTGTTAAATCGATTCCTGATTTTCTAATACTTAAAAATACCACTTCAAGGTACGGGAATGCGAAACTTATGAAATGGTTTGTTCCTGCCCAGTTATTTTATCCTTTTTATGTAACGGGAGTGGCAGTGATTACGCTTTTAAAAGGAAGGTCCCGGTAATTCTAGTTGCCCATCTCTGACAGAAATTTGATACGCATAAGGCGTATCTCCTCCTCCTCAAACTCATTCCCAAGCTCATTTATTGCCTCTTCCAGGGAATCTGATTCGGCTTCTTCCCTGAAATATGCATATATATCCTGCTGGCGTTCCTCATCGATCGTGTTATTTATATAATAGTCGAGGTTTATCCTGGTACCGGAATTCACAATAGCTTCAATCTCAGTTATAAGTTCGTTCATTTCAAGACCTTTGGCCTCCGCTATATCTTCAAGCTGCCGCTGCATATCAATACTTTGAATGATATAGACTTTAATGCCTGATTTATTGACCACCGATTTAACAACCATGTCGAGGGGACGTATGATCTCTTTCTCCTCAACATATTTCTTAATTATCTCAACAAACTCCTTCCCGTAACGCTGCGCCTTGCCCGCACCCACACCTGAAATATTCTGTAGCTCATCTATATTTATGGGATATTGTATAGCCATGTCTTCCAGTGAGGGATCCTGGAATATCACAAAAGGAGGCACTTCCTTTATCTTTGAAATTTTCTTCCTAAGGTCCTTCAAAATACTGAAAAGTTCCTCATCAACAGCAGCGGTCCTTGCTCCGAAGGCATTTTCCTCTTCGGAGGTATCTGCATAATCATGATCTTCCGCAAGCATGAATGATGTCGGTTTATCAAGGAAGTCCAATCCCTTCCTGGTTACCTTCAGCAGTCCGTAGTTCTCAATATCTTTCGTCAGAAGCTTTGCTATCAGTGCCTGCCTGATCACCATATTCCAGAATTTTGGATCCTTATCTTCCCCCATGCCAAAAAACTCGAGCTTATTGTGTTTATATGACTTAATAGCGGATGTTACCTTACCTGAAAGGATATTGGCAATATGATCTGCTTTAAACTTCTCCTTAACGGCGAGTATTGTTTCAAGTACGCTTACAACTGCCTCATTTCCTTCAAACTGAGCTTTGGGGTGCAGGCAGTTATCACATGCCTCGCAGTTTTCCTTTGGATATTCCTCACCGAAGTAATGAAGAAGGAGCTTTCTGCGGCATACGGATGATTCAGCATAAGAAACCGTCTCGAGCAGCAGTTGTTTACCTATCTCCTGTTCTGCTATCGGTTTACCCTGCATGAACTTTTCAAGTTTTTGTATATCGCTGTAGCTGTAATAGGCTATGCAATTACCTTCTCCCCCGTCACGACCTGCCCGGCCCGTCTCCTGGTAATAACCCTCCAGGCTTTTGGGAATATCATAATGAATAACAAACCTGACATCGGGTTTATCAATACCCATCCCGAATGCAATGGTCGCAACTATAACATCGACCTCCTCCATAAGGAACTTATCCTGGTTGGCCGTACGTGTAGCCGAATCCATACCGGCATGGTAAGGGAGAGCCTTTATCCCGTTAACCTTCAACAATTCAGCCAGTTCCTCAACCTTCTTACGGCTCAGGCAATATATTATTCCCGATTTACCCGAGTTGTTCTTGATATACTTAATGATCTCCTTCGAAACATCCTGCTTTGATCTTACCTCGTAGTAAAGGTTTGGCCTGTTAAATGACGATTTAAAAATGTCGGCTTCAAGTATCCCAAGGTTCTTCTGAATATCATGCTGCACCTTCGGAGTGGCCGTGGCAGTAAGGGCAATAATTGGTGAACGCCCGATAGTATCAATGATGGGACGTATACGCCTGTATTCCGGTCTAAAATCATGACCCCATTCTGATATACAATGGGCTTCATCTATCGCATAAAATGAAATGCTTATGTTTTTCAGGAATTCAATATTATCCTCCTTGGTTAGTGATTCGGGCGCAACATAAAGCAATTTGGCCTTACCTGACAGGACATCATTTTTTACCCGTGCAATTTCCGTTTTAGTAAGAGATGAATTCAGAAAATGTGCAACATCATCATCTGTGCTGAAGTTACGCATGGCATCAACCTGATTCTTCATCAGCGCTATCAGAGGAGAAATAACGATTGCTGTTCCTTCCTTAATCACTGCAGGCAGCTGATAACATAATGATTTACCCCCGCCTGTGGGCATCAGGACAAAAGTATCCCTTCCATCGAGTACGTTCTTAATGATCTGTTCCTGGTTACCTTTGAAAGTATCAAATCCGAAATACTTCTTTAAATAATCATGTATAGTAGTATCATTCAACATAATTCTTCCCCCAGGGATATCAAAACAACCTGCAAAATTATTTTTGATTTACTGTTTAATAAAGTTAATAAATTATCCGATCATAAATGAGCATTATTTTGTTAAATACAATTTTTAGTCACTGTATAAGATGATTCAGGATGTATTCTATTTGCCCATTTCACCTATAGCTAATTTAACAATCCAGATTGAAGTTAGAATATATTGACATTAATTTAAGAAATTTTTAACCTCTGCCGGAGCTGTTTAAAATATCGCTTAACTGTTTTTTTAACAGATTAAGATTAATTTTGTTTTGCAGCAGAAGATTTATCATCTTTACAGGCTGTTTATAAACCAATTTATACCGGATTTTAATGTTTAAGTTTTTGAAAAAAAAGGGGAAGGGCGGAGAAAAGGAGATGTCGTTCCTTGAGCACCTTGAAGAGCTCAGATGGCACATAATCCGTTCCGTACTGGCCATAGTAGTCTTCATGGTTGTTGCTTTCGTTTTTAAGAGCTTTATCTTTGACAACATAATACTTGCTCCAAAAAGTCCTGGTTTCTGGACAAACAGGATGCTCTGCAAGCTGGGAGAGACTATCCTGCATAATGATGCGCTTTGCATAAATACAAAACCTCTTAGCCTCATAAGCATTAAAATGTCGGGGCAGCTGACAACTCATATTGCAGTATCTATGGTTGCCGGTATCATTCTTGCCTTCCCGGTAATAGTCTGGGAGTTCTGGAAGTTCTTCAGGCCTGCACTCAAAGCCAACGAAGCCCAACATGCAAGAGGGGCTGTAAGTGCTGCATCACTGCTGTTTTTCTCTGGTGTACTTTTTGGATATTACATGCTGTCTCCCCTCTCGATACACTTTCTCTCATCATACCGGATAAGTCCGGAGGTAACCAACCAGATCAATATAAGATCATACATAGGAACGCTTTCCTCCATCTGCCTGGCAACCGGACTGGTATTTGAACTGCCTATTATTTCATATTTCCTGACCAAGGTTGGCATTGTTACCCCGGCCTTCCTGCGCAGATACCGGAAGCATGCAATAGTAGTCATCTTTGTTCTTGCTGCCATAATAACGCCTCCTGATGTTTTCTCGCAGACTCTTGTAGCGATTCCCCTTCTGATGCTTTACGAAGTCAGCATATTGATCTCACGGAGGGTTATGAATCAGAAAGAAAGTGACCGTGAAGCTTTCTTTAACGATGATGGGGAAAATAAAGATACTGAAACTGAAACTTCAACATCATAGTTAACAGTATGAGACTGTATACCAAAAACCTGGTGAAGAAATATCGCAACAGAACTGTTGTCAACCATGTATCCATTGACGTTGAACAGGGAGAGATTGTCGGGCTGCTGGGACCTAACGGTGCTGGTAAGACCACCTCCTTTTACATGATAGTAGGGCTCATAAAACCAAGAGAAGGCAGAATATTCCTTGACGAGGAAGATATTACCGGCCTCCCGGTTTACAAAAGAGCCCGCAGGGGCATTGGATATCTTGCCCAGGAAGCTTCTGTTTTCCGGAACATGTCGGTTGAAGACAATATCAAGGCCGTACTTGAAATGTCCGACTTCCCAAAGGCAGAGCAGATTGAAAGGCTCGAAAGTCTTCTTGATGAATTCGGGCTGCAGAAAATCAGGAAAAGTAAAGGCATCCAGCTGTCAGGTGGTGAAAGGAGACGTACTGAAATAGCAAGAGCTCTGGCGCTTAAACCGAAATTTATTCTTCTCGATGAACCGTTCGCAGGGGTGGATCCAATAGCCGTTGAGGATATACAGGAAATTGTTTCGAAACTCAGGGAAAAAAATATAGGTATCCTGATTACCGATCACAATGTTCATGAGACTCTATCAATAACTGACAGGGCATACCTGCTGTTTGAAGGCCGCATACTTAAGTCCGGCACATCAACACAACTGGCAGACGATGAGCATGTAAGAAAAGTGTACCTTGGGAAGAACTTTGAACTTCGTCGCTAAAAACAGCTGTTTGTTTTGAAAATAATTTATTATACTTTTGCGGAAAATTTTACGCGGATGTGTCGTAATTGGTAGCCGAGCAAGACTTAGGATCTTGTGTCCTTGTGACGTGGGGGTTCGAGTCCCTTCATCCGCACAAATTTATCAAACCGCCTGTAACGATCTTTTGTAGTGCGTTTTGGCGGTTTTTTTTACTAGTCAATTAACAATTGCTGAAATGAAAATTACCAGAGAAAACATTGACGATCTTAATGCAGTTTTAAAGTTAGAGATCGAAAAATCTGATTATGAGGATAAAGTTGATACAGTACTGAAGGATTACCGCAAGAAGGCTTCCATTAAAGGATTTCGTCCCGGAATGGTTCCTCTGGGCCTGGTAAAAAAGATTTATGGCAGGGCAGTTCAGATTGACGAAATAAACAAGGTCGTTACCGATAATATTCAGAGATACATTACTGATGAAAAGATAGAAATACTTGGTGACCCTATTCCAAGGGAAGGAGAACAGGATAATATTGACTTTGATACACAGGAAGATTTTACCTTCTCCTTTGAGATAGGTATTGCCCCGGCTGTTGATCTGCCGTTGACACAAAGGAATAATGTGACTGAATATGAGATTAAAATAGATGAGAAACTCAGGAAGGACTATCTTGAAAATTATACCCGCCGGTTCGGTGAGCTGAAAAATGAGGAAATAACTGAAGAGAAGGATGTCATTAAAGGTAAGATAGAATCCACGGATTCAGAAGGGAATATTATACCTGAAGGCCTCTCAGCAGATGATACATCCCTGGGTATAGATATTGTTAAAGACAATAAGATCAAAAACCTGTTCACAGGCAAAAAAGTTGGTGATACCATCGATTTTGATATCAAAAAAGCATTCCCTGACGATTCGGAAGTAGCCGGAATTCTCAGAATCAAAAAGGAAGATGCTGAAGGTGTTGAAGGTAATTTCAGGTTTACCATAAATGAAATAAGCCGCTTCTATCCTGCCGAGTTAAACCAGGAATTGTTCGACAAAGTCTATGGCGAAGGTGCTGTTAATTCAGAAAAGGAATTCATGGAAAAGCTGGAAGAAGAAATAGCGGCTAACCTTAAGAAGGAAAGTGATTATAAGCTTATGATAGATGTAAAGAACCTCGCCCTGGAAAAGACAGAAATGCAGTTCCCCGAGGAATTCCTTAAGAGATGGCTCCTGAAAGTGAATGAAAATACTACCGCTGAACAGATAGATCAGGAATTTGACAGCTTCAGGAAAGACCTTAAGTGGCAGCTAATTCGCAACAAGGTTGCAAAAGACAATGAAGTAAAAATAAGTGAGGAAGAACTGCTCGAGGAGGCAAAGAATGTCACAAGGTACCAGTTCCAGCAGTATGGCCTCTATTATGCTACCGATGAACAGATAACTAACTATGCTAAAGAAACACTTAAAAGAGAAGATGATGCCAAAAGGATAGCTGACAAAATTCTTGAGGATAAAGTCCTCATCCTGATAAAGGATATGGTAAATCAGAAACCAAAGCAAGTGACTGTTGAAGAGTTTAATAAGCTGTTTGAATAGAAATCTTCATCAACCTGTTTTAGTATTATTTTATTATCTTTGTCTGATAATTTTAAATTGAAAAAAATGAATATCCTGGATGACTTTGGGAAATATGCAAAAAGCAAACGAAATATCAGCAGCATTAACCTGCATAGATATACATCAATATATGGGAGTTACATTTCACCGACGATTATTGAAGAAAGGCAACTTAATGTTGCATCAATGGACGTTTTTTCGCGTCTGATGATGGACAGGATAATCTTCCTTGGCCTTCCTATCGACGACTATGTTGCCAATATTATACAGGCCCAGCTGCTCTATCTCGACTCATCTGATCCCGGAAAAGATATACAGATTTACTTCAATACACCCGGAGGATCTGTAAGTGCAGGCCTGGGAATATATGATACAATGCAATATATCTCTGCCGATGTGGCAACGATATGTACAGGAATGGCTGCATCGATGGGTGCCGTGCTGCTTACTGCCGGTACCAATGGAAAAAGATCTGCTCTGAAACACTCCCGGATAATGATCCATCAGCCTATGGGTGGAGCTGAAGGGCAGGCATCAGATATCGAGATCACAGTACGTGAGATAATGAAGCTCAAAAAGGAACTGTATGAAATCATTGCATTTCATTCAGGCAATCCTTTCGAAAAGGTTGAAAAAGATTCCGACCGCGACTATTGGATGACTTCCCAGGAAGCCAAGGATTATGGAATGATTGATGAGATTCTCCAACGAACTAAAAAATAAAATCCCCCGGGGAAATGGATAAATGTTCTTTTTGCGGCAGAACTAAGAAAGAGACAAATATGCTTATTGCAGGCCTGGAAGGTCATATATGCGACCATTGCATAGAACAGGCTTATAGCATAATGAACGAAGAACTCGGCAGCAAGAAGAATATAGATTTTTCAACTATTAATCTTCTAAAACCTGTCGAAATAAAAGATTTCCTCGACCAGTATGTAATTGGTCAGGATATGGCTAAAAAGATAATATCAGTAGCAGTCTATAACCACTATAAAAGACTGATGCAAAAACCCAACCCGGAGGATATTGAGATTGAAAAATCAAATATCATCCTTGTAGGAGAGACAGGAACAGGGAAGACACTCCTGGCAAGAACGGTAGCCAGGATGCTGCATGTGCCTTTTACCATTGTCGATGCAACAGTACTCACTGAGGCAGGTTATGTGGGCGAAGACATTGAAAGCCTGCTCACAAGGCTTCTTCAAAATGCCGATTATGATGTTAAAGCAGCAGAAAAAGGGATAGTCTTTATTGATGAAATAGATAAGATCGCAAGGAAAAGCGATAATCCTTCCATCACCCGTGATGTATCGGGAGAAGGAGTACAGCAGGGACTGCTGAAATTGCTCGAAGGATCTATTGTTAATGTCCCGCCCCAGGGAGGCAGGAAGCATCCGGAACAGAAAATGATACCTGTGGATACAAAGAACATACTGTTTATCTGCGGAGGAGCGTTTGAGGGTATTGAAAAGAAGATCGCTCAGCGTCTTAACACGCAGATTGTGGGTTTCGGAGCATCAAAAATACGAGATAAAGTTGATAAGGATAATCTCCTGCAGTATATCTCGCCCCAGGATCTCAGATCATATGGCCTTATTCCTGAAATCATCGGAAGGTTACCGATCCTGACCCACCTTAATCCCCTCGACAGGGATGCACTGAGAGCAATACTCACCGAACCCAAAAACGCTCTTGTTAAGCAATATATCAAGCTTTTCAAAATGGATAACATCGACCTGACCTTTGCCGACGGTGTCCTTGATTATATTGTTGACAAGGCTATCGAATTCAGGCTGGGAGCCAGGGGCCTCCGGTCGATATGTGAAGCTATTATGCTGGATGCCATGTATGAGATGCCATCACACGAAACAAACGAACTTGAGATAACTGTCGAGTATGCCAGTCACCGAGTCGAACGGATCAATCTCAAGGTCCTTAGAGCATCCTAAAAAGCAGCCAAAACATATTTACTTAGATTTCAGACACACAAAATATATGCAAAGACCGCCTGAACAAAAATTAGTCAGGCGGTCTCTGTATTTATTATTCAATTCTACCAGTATCTGTTCATTCCCTAATTATTCATCATAAACCTGTGTCTGAACCTAAGCTGGAACTGCTTCGATTCCCCGTTACACGTAGCAGTTGCGACAGCATCACAATCACCATTACCATAATCGATAACGACGGGATCTGAACCTTCCACTTCAACATCGACATTTCCGCTGACTGCAAAACGACAAGCCCTCTCCCATTTCAATGCTGTCATGATAGTGTTTGTATAAGCCAGCCCATTTACAGTTGTTCCTGACCCTGATCCTGTAACAAGAAATTCATCATCCCAAATGTTCCTGGTCTGCATACCGGCAGTCCATTCTCTCTGGTGCTGAAATGAATGCTGTATAGTCTGTCCATCAGGAAAGGTAAGCATCCCATTCATCAGTTTAACTGAAAAGACGAGATTCATGTTTGTATTATATCCCATGTTCTGTACTTCGTGTGTACCTTCAACCTTGATGCCGTTAAAGTAGTAATCCTCAAATGTAACAGTCTTAACTGATCCTTCTTCCCATCTCGGACCGGTAATCTCAATGATAATCTTGCCGGATCTTGTATTATCATATAACCCTGTACAGCCGGTACCGAAATCTATTGTAATTGTCTTTGGCCATACACCCGGAGTAAGGGGATTGATGGTGATTTCAGGACAGGTATCCGAGACAACCGTGGATAATGATTTAGCAAATGTGTAATTATCAAGAATTATATCAGCATTGTCCACAGTATTGAAAACATCATCAAATACTGCATTACTTACTGCATCATCGTCGGCAAAATCAACATTTGCCTGGCTTATCGTATCCTCTTTGGTACAGGAATACAGAGAAAAGAATGCAAAAGCAGCCATAATAATAAAAAACTTCGTCTTCATAACTTCTATCTTTTAAGGTTTATATTTCCGATCAACATCTTTTTAGATTGAAAGATTGCTGAAAGGTTTAACCGAAGACGAATAAATTATTACCTGTAGCAATTATTTCTCAGATTTCCCCATTCCGGCTGATACGTTCATATATTACGTAACTATATGGTATGCTGTTTGTTCTGCTAATACCAAATTCTTCCTTGCTCACTATTCTCCATATACTAAGATCAATCTCCGGGAAGAAAACATCTGCAGGTGCAGTTCTGTGAACATGAGTAATATAAAGCCTGTCGGCCAATGGCATAAACTGGCGGTAAACACTTCCTCCGCCTATAATAAATATATCTTCTGTCTTTTCGGATTTAGCCAGGGCATCTTCAATTGAATATGCTGTGGCGGCCAGGTTAAAATATTCTCCGGGCGTGTCGGTCAGGACAACATTATTTCTTCCCGGCAGTGGTTTCCTGGGTAATGATTCCCAGGTCTTCTTACCCATTATGACCGTATTACCCATAGTAAGGCTTTTAAATCTTTTCAGGTCTTCTGAGATATTCCACAACAGGTCATTATCCCTGCCTATACCCCAGTCATCCGAAACAGCTGCAATAATTGATATCATAAATAGTGAGTTATACCGAAATTTCTCCCTTTATATGGGGATGTGAAACATAATCCTTAAGAGTGAAATCCTCATACCTGAAATCTCCAATATTCTTTATTTCCGGATTTATCAACATGCCAGGCAGTTTATACGGTTCCCTGGTAAGCTGAAGTTTTACCTGCTCAACATGATTAAGGTATATATGAGCGTCACCGAGAGTATGTATGAACTCCCCGGGTTCCAGTCCGGTTATACTTGCCACCATCAGGGTAAGCAAAGAATATGAAGCTATATTAAACGGAACACCCAGGAAGATATCTGCACTCCTCTGATAAAGCTGGCAGGACAGCCTCCTGTTGGCAACATAAAACTGGAAAAGGATATGACAGGGCGGAAGTGCCATCTTATCCAGTTCCCCAACATTCCATGCACTTACAATATGTCGGCGTGAATCAGGTGATGTCCGTATCGATTCTATCACCTTTGCAAGCTGGTCTATCTTCCTTCCGTCAGCAGCCGGCCATGACCTCCACTGGTACCCGTAAACAGGCCCCAGATTACCTTCGCTGTCGGCCCACTCATTCCAAATCTTTACCCCGTTTTCTTTCAGATAGCGGATGTTGGTATCGCCCGATATAAACCATAAAAGTTCATGCAAAATGGACTTCAGGTGAAGTTTCTTTGTCGTCAGCAGGGGAAAGCCTTCCCTGAGATTAAACCTCATCTGGTAACCAAAAACACTTATCGTTCCTGTCCCTGTCCTGTCCGACTTTTCAACGCCGTTACTGAGTACATGATCCAGAAGATCAAGATATTGTTTCATACGGAGATTAGTATCTTATTTATTGTACTGGTGTAATTCTTGCGACCCATCCTCCGCCAGGAGCAAGATGTATTTTCATAACATCGCCCGAACCGGCGGTTTTTTTATAATGCCTGTAGTCGCTGGCATACCTGTCAGCATTTATGCCATCCTCGAAAATATCGAGATCATATTTCCCGGCCGGAAGGAATGACAGGTCAAGATTAAGGTCGCGGCTTTTCCAGTCGGTTATGGCTCCAACATACCAGTCTTTACCCGAACGCCTGGCAAGCAGTACATAATCACCGACTTTGCCGTCGAGACCAACAATATCATCCCAGACTACCGGGATCTTAACTATATAATCTGTCGTTTCCTGTTCCCTCATATAATTGGAAGGACTGTCAGCCAGCATCTGCAACGGACTTTCATAGAGAACATATAATGCTACCTGGTGTGCCCTTGTACCCTGACTTTCCGGTCGTGTAAACAGGGGGGTGAAGTTAACACTGTCCATGTTTACCATTGCCCCCGGTGTATAGTCCATGGCTCCGGCCACCATCCGTATATAAGGAATTGTGGCATCATGATCGGGGTTAATATCCCTGCTCCATTTATCATTTTCCATCCCCTTTACCCCTTCACGTGTCAGAGCATTGGGCCAGGTCCTGTTAAGACCATCGGGTTTATATGCACCATGGAAATCTATAAGCATGTGATGTTCGGCTGCCTTCCTTGTAGCTTCGTGATAAAAGTTTACGACTTTCTGATCATCTCTCTGCATAAAATCAACTTTTATTCCCTTTACACCCCACTTTTCATATTGTGTCAGAGCCTCATCCATCTTATCCCACAAAGATTTCCAGACAACCCACAGGATGACTCCAACATGCCTGTCTGCAGCATACCTGCAAAGTTCAGGTACATTTATCTCCGGAACCTGTGTAAGTACGTCGCCAAGTTTATACCAGCCCTCATCGAGGATTATATATTTGATCCCATTCCCGGAAGCAAAATCAATATAATATTTATATGTCTCGTTATTTATTCCGGCCCTGAAATCCACACCATATAAGTTATTGGCATTCCACCAGTCCCATGCTACCTGGCCGGGCTCGATCCATTTCGTGTCTTCGATCCTGTTAGGCGGAGCAAGTCTGAATACCAGGTCATTTTCAATGAGTTTGATATCAGTTGGAGCTATTGCAAAGACCCTCCACGGGAAGGTACGTGACCCAGAGGTCCTGGCAATATAGTCTTCTGTACTGGTAACAAACAGATTGCGGTCTCCCGACAATTTTTCAGTAGCCGGATATTTAGCCCATGTACCTGTTATATTACCGGATCCTCCGCCACGAAGCCACATGCCTGGATAATCTTCAATGTCAGATTCAGTTATCAGCACATCTGTTCCGTCAATCCTGAAAAGGGTGGGCAGGCTGGCAAGATGCTTATTGGTCAAAGTGTCAAGTGAAGAATAAATATATGTCCTTTCGTTATGCGACATAAAGCTTGTCTCTTCAGGAAAGAACGAATGTGAACCGTTCGGAAAAACATAGTCCGATACTTCGTTCTTTACAGTTATATCTCCTTTATAGGCAGTAACAAACCTGTAAGCCACACCATCGTTATAGGCCCTGAACTGAACAGAAAAACCTGCCCTGAATGACAGCTCCAGGATATTGCAGTTATTGATCACTTCTGATCTTTTATTCGGCACAACAGGTCTTATAATTTCGTCCAGTGTGCTGAACTTTGCTTTCCTTACCTTTTCGTTCTGACCCAGAACTCTCCCATCTTCGAGGATCATGGCTATCCTTGAGGCACTTACAACCTCCTTACCGTTATATACTGCCGACCAGCTTATATCTGATCCAACGCTGACGGTCAGGGTGATCTTATTATCGGGAGAGCTGATCTTATAATCCTTTGCATTAGCCATAGTCACAGCAAAAAAGGATAACATAATAAATAACAATGATCTTTTCATCATATTTCAGGTTTTAAGTTTCGGGGATATAAGGAAAGGTTTTAGTCCTTTTTCTTGTTCTTTTTCTTTCTTCTTTCAAGCTCGTCCCTCACACCCGCTGCCCGCTCGTAATCCTCGGTTTTGACCGCTTCATCGATCATCTTGTACAGTTCCTCATCTGAATAAGAATCGTATTTACCACTGCCGGGGTTTAACAAGCTTTCACTTTCATCCGGCTCAGTTGTCTCCGCATCCGCAGGATTAAGGGTAATACCTGCTTTATCAAGAATGTCTTCACTTATGAATATGGGACATCCGAATCTCAATGCCAGGGCCACTGCATCAGAGGTCCGACTGTCGATAGAATAATCCCTGTCCCCATTATTGCATATCAGCCTGGAATAAAAAACACCTTCCTCAAGCTTATAGATCATAACCTCTGTCACAGAGATAGTAAACTCATCAGCAAATTTTTTAAACAGATCATGGGTAAGCGGTCTGGGAGGTTCAAGATTTTCCAGTTTTATCACAATAGCCTGTGCCTCAAATCCTCCGATGATAATGGGTATCCGTCTTTCCCCGTTTTCTTCAACCAGTATCAAAGCGTACGCTCCAGACTGGGTCTGACTATAGGAAATACCCATAACATTAAGCTTTACTCTCTTCATATCAACGCTTTATCCCCGGATATAATAACAGTTAATAAGATTGTTACTGACAAATATAAAGATATTAGCAGTAAGACTCCGGCTAAGTATGGTCTTTTTTTCAACATGATGTAAAGATAAGTCTGAGAATAATCGATAAAACAAGAACTATAATCAGGGACTTATTCCGGCAATCAAAACAGCGTTATCTCTTGGAATATAAAACACTAAAAAATTGGCAGCATCAGTTTGTAGATTATCTTAAATGATTATCTTTGCAGTCCGAATTAAAATAAATCCGCAGGGGCACTGTAAAGTTGTGGTATCTTTAAATATTACACGCCTCACGGAGTAACGTAAAAACTATTCATGATGTACGCAATAGTAGAAATTGCAGGTCAGCAGTTTAAAGTAGAAGCTGGCAGAAAGATTTTCGTTCACCGCCTGGAAGAAGAAGAAGGTTCCAGTGTTGAATTTGACAATGTCCTTCTTATAGAAGACGACGGCAAGGTAACAATTGGAGAACCAACAATTAAGGACGCTGTAGTTGAGGGGAAAATACTCGAGCACATGAGGGGCGATAAAGTCATCGTCTTTAAGAAAAAAAGGAAAAAAGGGTATCGTGTCAAAAACGGTCACCGTCAAAACCTTACACATGTGGAAATAGTGAATATCTCCGGTAAGGGAAGCAAGAAAAAAGCTGCCCCCGGTAAAGAGGAAGCTAAACCGGCTGAAGCAGTAACTATGGAAAAAGCTGTCAAGGCAGAGAAACCTGCTGCTAAAAAGACAACTTCAGCCAGTAAAGAGGTAACTGAAAAGAAGGCAGCGGCAAAGAAACCGGCTGAAAAGAAAACGGTTGCTAAGAAACCGGC
>CAYYIW010000011.1:0-82854 GCA_964472085.1 uncultured Rikenellaceae bacterium
TCGCTCACTTCGTTCGCTCGTGATCCTGTGAGGGAGTGACTAAAAGAAAAAGCCTTTGGCACGCTTCGCGTGCCTGCGGTCTTTATTCATTTCAAACCTTATGCAGGTAAACCTGCAACGCTCTGAAATGAATAAAGCCCTTCCGCTTACGCGGAAAGGCTTTTTCTTTTGTCGGGGTGGCAGGATTCGAACCTGCGACCCTCTGGTCCCAAACCAGATGCGCTAACCGGACTGCGCTACACCCCGTATTACCAGCCGTAGTTTTTGCGAAGGCTGGCTCTCATCCGAAGCCACGCTGGTGGCTTAAAAAGAGTCGCAAAAATATAACGAGTTTTTTTAATATCATAGCTACACGTAAAATAAATTGTAATTTTCGTTATACTCATATTGACTATCTGTTCATCATTTCCGATATTTGAGTTTTTCAAATTATTGATATCTGGTAGTTTAAAAACAAAATCACATGACTAAACTTTATTCTTTCAAAGCAATTTTTGCTTCGGCAGCGACTCTTGCACTGCTGATTATGACTCCTGCATTTGCACAGGACAGCTCTGCTCAGACACCTCCGGAAGGAAGCATTAAAATGGTCTATAATTATCCGGCCGATATACCTTTAAAATACCGTGTTGAAGGTAAGATTGTACAGGATATGGATATAAACGGACAGTCGATGCTGGTAAATGTTTCCACATACACAGGATGCAGTATAAGATCAGCCGGCAATCAGGATGGTAATCTTATCATCGCGGTAAAGATCGATTCAATGGCTCAGAATGTTGACTCTCCGCAAGGAGTGTATGGTGGACCTGTTACCGAAGTAAAGGATAAATCATTCAATATAGTTATTGCGCCGGATGGGAGAACAGTGGATCTTTCAGGGGCTGCCGCGATTCCAATTACAATTCCCGGCAGTGGTGAAAGCGATGCATCGATGACATTCTCCGATTTCTTTCCTGTATTGCCTGATAATGCTGTAAGTGTAGGTGATACGTGGATAACACACGACACCTCAAGTATCAGTAATGAATCTACATCGCGCTGGATGCCAGTGGAAGCGGAGTGCAAATTTCAAGGATATGAGGATATTGACGGTATCAGGTGTGCGAAAATCACAGCCACAATGAAAGGTACTATGAAAATAACAAACCAGTCTCAGGGAATGGCAATTACCAGCAGCGGAACATTAACAGGAGAAAGAACCCTGTATTTTGCAGTGGACAAAGGATATTATATAAGAGAAGTGGTAAAATCCAAAATGGATGGAATGATTGAAATAGCTGATCAGGGAATGTCTTTCCCGGTTATGATGAATATTAACACTACAAATGAACTTATAAGGTAATCACTTTTTCCCTTTAGTTACCTTAATTACTATGCCTGTATAAGGAGTTTTCCCTTCCGTGCTGAATGATACTGGTCCGGAATACTCCTTTTTATCTATGTAGGTCTGGATATAATACAGCCCTTCTTTGTTAAAGGTCATGGGTATTGTGTACGATAATCCTTTCTTATAACCTGTTAATTCCCACGGTGACAGTGTCTTATATGTATCTCTTGTGAAATCATTGTAACTTCCCCTCCCTGTTATCATGGCGGGTGTCATGGACTTCGGGAGCTTTTCGTAATATACTATAAGAAAATACGGGTACATCGTTCCGTCTGTTTGCAGTGTTATTTTTACAGGCTCACCTGTAATTGCTTCTTCAGGTATGTTTGTGAAGGTGAAATACCTGTCTATAAACTCCTCGTAGTACCTGAACTGGTTATCGGAGAGATAATAACCGATACCAACATAATTATGTGATTTGTTGATAATATTTTTTTTATGACCGTCTTTTGGTGGTCTTTCTGACATGAAGGACTGGTGTCCATCTTCCATCATCGAGCTTATGTCGGATCCGGTACTGCTATATTTATCTGATGACCATTCGCCGTACGCATTTTCCATAACATGATCGTATCCTCCGGCAAAGGCATATCTCATATAAGGAGTTTCACCGGCAAGATTCCAGTGACCTGTGAAACCGTTTGCAGCAGCTTCCTTACAGATCTTGTTGGCTACCCTGGAAGCAAGTATATCGAGCTTCAGGGGTGGTGCCCTATGTTTCCTGCGGCTCTTGTTTATAAGTTCAAGCTGTGACAGTTTAAGTCGCAAGGTATTCTCATCATCCTTGTATTCTGCCAGTCTGAGTTCGCTTTCATTCTGCCTGGTGTATGTCTCAAATGAATCTGCCTGGTGACTGTAGGCAGGCCGGGGCAGAAAAGAGCGGGGAAAGAAAAAGATGATAAGCAGTAATATTATCAAGATCTTAATCTGTTTCCATGTCTTCCTGAACATAAATCCCCCTTCGGTTGTTTTAATGACGTTATAATCAATAATTAAGCAAATACATATTTAATAATAACGATCACACTCAAAATTAATTATTATCATGAAAAGAAATAAACTGAGTCTTATGTTTTTTATGCTTGCATTTTCCATAGCCGGTTTGGCCCAGGGGAACGGATTCTATAACTTTAAGGTTAAGACACTTGATGGAGGTGAATTTAATTTCAGTACTCTTAAGGGTAAGAAAGTCATGATTGTCAATACTGCATCTAAATGTGGTTTTACCCCACAGTACAAGGACCTGGAAGATTTGTACAAACAATATAGTGATGAGCTGGTGATTGTTGGTTTCCCGGCTAACAACTTTGCCAACCAGGAACCGGGAACCAATGCCCAGATCAGGAAATTCTGTACGGATAATTACAGCGTGACCTTCCCGATGATGGCAAAGATATCTGTAAAAGGCAGCGACATGGCACCGATATATAAATGGCTTACTGAGAAGAAAGAAAACGGCGTTATGGATTCGGAAGTCAAATGGAATTTTCAGAAATACCTTATCAGTGAGGATGGTAAACTTGTCGATGTGGTGTATTCCAAAGACAGGCCGAATTGTGATCGTATTCTTGCGTGGCTGAATTCAAAATAAGTAAGGGATTAATAATATTCAGAGCACATATGGAATGAACATCTTCGTCTCTTTCATATATATCCTGTAAAGATCGCCGAACCTGGCAATCATCTCCTTTTCTTCTATTATGGCTGTCAGCCAGATGGCAAGCAGATTGATGACGCCAAGGGCTATCTGAGCCGGTCCGGGATCCTTTAAAAGTATGCCTATCCCAAGGAGGAAGACAGATAGATACAAGGGATGACGTATATAACCGTAAATACCTGATTTAACCAAAACCGATGTGTCCTCAAAATTGATCGTTGGATTTCCACGTTTCTTGAGAAGGATATAACCTGCTACCACTGTGTAGGCCGATACCAGGAGACAAGCCCATGAAATGATATGTATTAAGGTGAAAGGAGCAGTGAACCATTTACTGTAATTTATCAGGAGAAGTATGAAAACACTTTCGAAGGCAAAGAACCTGGAGATGCCATGATATCTCCTGTATCTCAATGATAAATACCATGAAAACCATATTATCAGTACAGTACCTGCTGCCAGTATAATCAGTTTTATATGTTGCATGGTCTTTGTAAAACAGTTATGGATTAAAGATGTTCATGAATATTGCTGCAGTATACTTACAGTCAGTAATTAGCAACTACAGGTATGGGTGTCATTTTTCTGCCGGTTTTTCGTTCAGCTTTTTTATATAGTCGTAAACCTCCACCTGTGAACGGTATTTGGTTTTACCCTTTTCAACAAATTTGTTCGACTGGCTTTCATCTATTACCCTGGCTTTGACATTGTCGTTCCATTGAATGTCAAACTCCCTTTGAATTTCACATTTAATGGACTTGTCGAAAACAGGACATGTGACCTCGATCCTGTGATCGAGATTCCTGGGCATCAGATCGGCTGATGATATATATATATGTTCGTTTCCATTGTTGCAGAATATAAAAAACCTGGAATGCTCAAGAAACCTGTCGACTATCCCTATCGCTTCAATGTTTTCACTAACCTTTTTTATGCCAGGAATGAGCGAACACATACCTCTGATTATCAGCCTTATCTTGACTCCTGCGCCACTGGCTTTATAAAGATACTGGATAATTTCTGAATCTGTCAGGTTGTTAAGCTTCAGATATATATAAGCCTTTTTGCCTTCTTCTGCATTTCTTATTTCATTTTCTATAAGATAGATTAGCTTATTGCGCAGGAAAAAAGGTGAAAGCACAAGGTGATAGAAGTTATCCTTCTTGTAGTTGACACTGAAAAAATTAAAAGCCTTATAGACCTCATTTGTTATTTTCTTGTTTGTTGTAAGCAGAAGATGATCGGTATACAATTTGGCAGTATCTTCATTAAAGTTACCGGTACCTGCGGCAGCATATCTCTGGGTGATATCATTTTTGACACGGGTGATAAGACAAAGCTTGGAATGAACCTTTAAACCAGGGACACCATAGATCACCTTTACACCTTCATCCATAAGCTTGTTACCCCAGAGTATATTGGCCTCCTCGTCAAACCTTGCCTGAAGTTCAACAACGGTGATCACTGTTTTGCCGTTCCTGACCGCGTTCAGAAGTGCATTAATAACACTTGAGTTTCTTGCCAGACGGTAGAGTGTTATCTGTATGGATGTGACATACGGGTCAATTGATGCCTCCCTAAGCAGGTCGATGAAATGATCGAAAGGATGATAGGGGAAGAAAAGCATGATATCTTTCTTCTTTATAGCAGTTAGTATGCTCTTCCCCGGGGGTATATCCTTATGCTGAATTGCATGCAGTGGTCGACTGTACAGCTTTTTCTTTTCCAGTGAGGGAAAGTTCATGAAATCCTTGAAGTTATGATACCTGTTGGCAGGCATAATAACATCGTCGGGTCCGAAATTTAGCTTTTTTGTAATCAGGGTTAAAAGTTCATCGGGCATTGTACGGTCGTAGATAAAACGCACGGGAGTTCCCTTCTTACGCTGCTGAAGACTTTTTGAGAGCTTATCAATATAACTCTCGGAAATATCGTCGGCTATTTCAAGTTCAGCATCTTTCGTAAGCTTAATTGTATATGCATATATCTCATCGAAATCGAAAATGAAGAATATCTCATTAAGCCCAAACCTGATAATATCATCGAGAAACATTATATATTTCTCATTATCCTTCTCAGGTAAAACTATAAACCTGGGCAATATGTCGTTCGGGATCTCGAGAATAGCAAACCTCTTCTTTTTTGAGTCTTTGTTAATGAGATAGATAGCAAGGTATATATCATCATCAGTAAGATTAGGGAATATTGAATTCTTTTCTATAAGGAAGGGCATTAACCTGGTACGGACTTCGTTATGAAAGTAATCGCGCACAAAATCTGTCTGTTCCTGGTTCAGCTCTTTCTCATTTATTATATGTATATGATGTTTGGCAAGGTCCCTGATAATATCCGAGTAGGTCTTCTCGAACCTTGAATTCTGCGAAATGACTATTTCCTGGATCTTCTTTAAAGTCGATTTCGGACTGTAACCCAGGATATCTTTAGATTTTGACCCGAATAGTGAAAGTCGTTTAAGTGTGGCAACCCTCACACGGAAATACTCGTCGAGGTTATTTGAGTAGATACCCAGGAACTTGAGCCTCTCAATCAGCGGAACATCATTGTTCTCTGCTTCCTGCAGGACCCGCTCATTAAAGTACAGCCAGCTTATCTCTTTAGGCAGATAAGTCTTACTCAAAGTACTTTTCCCGGTTTCAGACAGTACTCCGTTTTTCCTGCTTTTGGCTTTATTTCTGACCATGTCTGTATATTAAATGATATGCTAATTATTCCGCATTTGGGCATGATGTCACAGCCGTTTTTACATAATAATCCGGGAAGATCCGAGAAGGAAGGGTTATGTCCGAATAACATTACTGTGTCAGCATCATTGGCAGCCTCCTGCAGTATAGCCTGCAAACCCCTGGTACCTGTCCCGGGGTACAGGATCTCACTCATGACAATTTTCCCGGTGTCGTAACCCAGGGATTTACCGAAAATAAGTGCAGTCTCAATAGCTCTGAAAGCAGGACTTGATATAATGGTCCCGTCGAATTCCTCTATTTCCTTAAGCCTGTCAGCCATCAGGTTGGCTACAATCTTGCCCTTCCTGGTAAGGGACCTTTCAAAATCGGTGATCGACGAGATCTGTTTTTCTGCTTTTGCGTGACGGATAAAAATGAGTCTTTTCATTTGTCTGGTTTAAAGGACTTAAGGATGGATACTTTACGATCAGATACCAAAGCTTGTTCCCATATTCTGAGCTTGTATCACCATAGGGTTATCATGTTCGACAAGTTTTAGTTTGCCCGATACATCGGCCAGAGGTACTGATACTATATTGTTATCCTTTATCGCTACCATTTTGCCATAATTCTTGAAGGCGATCATGTCGGCTGCCGCAGCTCCGTATCTTGTCGCCAGTACCCTGTCCATGGGAGATGGAGTGCCGCCTCTCTGGATGTAACCCAGGACAGTCTCCCTTGTCTCAAGACCGGTGAGCTCGTATATTTTTTTACTCAGCGACTGTGCAACGGAACAGCTGTCCTTTACTGCATTCCGGATACCCTCAGCCACCACAACAATGGAATAGGGTTTGTTACCTTCAACACGGTTAAGAAGGTATTCGGCAATCTTCTCTTCCTTGTAGTCAATTTCCGGTATGAGTATCACATCACCACCACCAGCAATACCTGAATATAGCGCAATCCAGCCGGCATTATGGCCCATAAGCTCTATTATCATTATCCTCTTGTGGGAATTGGCTGTGGAATGAAGCCTGTCGATTGCTTCAGTGGCGATATTGACAGCAGAATCAAAGCCAAAAGTCAGATCTGTACCCCATACATCATTATCTATAGTTTTTGGTATGCCTATAACATTAAGTCCTTCCTGTGAAAGAAGATTGGCAGTTTTCATGGTGCCGTTACCTCCGATGCAAACAAGACAGTCAAGGCCCATCTGTTCATAATGCTCTTTTATCAAAACAGGCTTGCTGATCTCATTTTTACCTTTCCCGCTTCCCTTGAACGGCTTTTCTCTTGAAGTACCGAGAATTGTCCCTCCAAGGGTAAGTATCCCCGAGAGATCATTTTCCGTTAGTTCGGTGTATTCCTTGTTTATCATTCCGGTGAATCCGTCACTTATGCCCATCAGCTTCATATCATACTTAACAATTGCTGTTTTTCCGACTCCCCGTATTGCAGCATTTAATCCCGGGCAGTCGCCACCGGCGGTGAGAATACCAATTCTCTGACCCTTTGTTATTTTACTCATTGTGATAAATTTAATTTGTTATGAATAACAAATTTAGCTTTTTCTTTTCATAACCGGTATAGCTTAACCGGATGCTTATGGGATTCTTGTTTTATATATTACAAACAAACCGGGCGGAATGTTTCTCCTGGGTGCAGTTTTGATTGAATAATCAGTACTTTAAATCTGTACCTGTATTTCAAGTTGTTGTATGACAGCTTTTTGTGCCAGGAATAATGTACCGGGCATATTTTACAGTATCCCTGTGAATTATACACCTGGTGTTACCTGTATACTGTGTTTCGGGCTATCTCTTTGATTAATATCCGTTTAATTATTAACTTTATACAAACTGAGTAAATGCAACATCATTGTTATGGTCGAAAACGGATATGTGAAAATTAAGGATATTAAACCGGTCCTGTCGGGCTACCTGAGAAAGACACTGTTACTGATTAAAAAAAATGATGTGCCCGATGAAAAAGCTGTCCACGATATAAGGGTCTTCCTTAAGAAATCAAGAGCTGTTTTGAAGCTGATCAGGTCACAGGATGAAATGGAACTGAACAACCGGGACCTTGATTCACTAAAGAAGGCAGGCAGACTTCTTAGTGATATCAGGGACACATCAGTTCAACGAAAAGTAATTAAGGAACTAAAGAAGGAATATCCCGATCTGTTCATTAATCTCGAAGATAACAGTATAATCGCCTCTCTTATGACGACCGGGGATCAACAATCTGATCAACATCCGGAAATAATTGTGAAAATCAAGGAGGCAGAAGACCTTCTGTATAAGACGGCGTACAGGATCAGGTTCAGGTCTATGAATGATTTTGACCCTCACATGCTTATTAAAGAACTTGGAAATGCCTATGATAAAGTATCCGGCTGTTACCTTTCTGCCAGAAGCCAGTCGTTAGAAACAAACATTCACGAGTTCAGGAAAAGATCCAAGGATTTCCTGTATCAACTGTATTTTTTCCGGCCGCTGAATCCGGCTACAGTTAAATCGCTTGAAAAGAAACTCGATTCACTTACCCGTAACCAGGGACGTTATAATGACCTTTCCCAATTGATCCGATCACTCGGCTACAGCCCCGGTAACAAAAATCCTGCAGCGCTTGATGAGCTGATAATACATATCAGGGAACGCCAGGATATGTATATGAAAAAAATATGGCCTGCGGCATTTAAACTATTCTGCCCGGGAACGAATTTTATTAATCTCCTTGGATTTAAGATACTCGTAATCTAAAATCATACCACTTTTTTATTGTTGCCGGATTTTACTCAAGATGATTGTTTTTCTAATTTTGATTTTTAAATTTGAAATAAATTAATCAGTAACATTATGAAAAGAAAAACCTTAACATTGCTTGCAATCCTCTTACTGTCAGTATGTGCTGTGAATGCGCAGGACAAAACAAAAAATCATGATCCCCTGGGAACATGGAAATTCGATGCCCCCTATGCTCCTGAAGGCTACACCAGCGGCTTGATAACCGTTGGCCTTGAAAATAATAAACATACTACATCAATGTCTTTCACCGGTTATGAATATAAGATACCGGGTGAGAACGTTAAAGCATCAGACGACAGTCTTATTTTTTCTGTTTATGTTGAGAACCAGGATGTTAAGGTATTACTTAAAATGGAGGGCGAAGCCAGGATGACAGGTAAGGCAGTATATTTTGAAGGTGAGATACCACTGACCCTTACCAGGGATACGGTTATGGTAAAGGATTAAAACAGAATACTTCTTACTTTTATCTGCCTTCCGACACTCTTTTAAGAGCATTGGGCACCTGGAAAAGGTGATAATCATAATTATAAACGAGGAATTTTTTCTCCCAACGGGGAAAAAATTTCTCTTTATATTTTCTAAGCCCCTTAAAATGACCGAAGGCCTTGAGGTTTTCATAAGCATAGCGCACTGTCCTCTCTGCAAGGTTCTCTCCTTCAATCCCTGAAAGTGGTGCAAGCCCCAGGTTAGCGGATTTGTATCCTTTATCCTTCAGGTACAGAAGTGTTTTTGCCATAAGCAGATCAAGCACACCATTTGGAGCGTCATGCACCTTTCTTATAAGATCGTAGGTAGCTTCTCCGGGTGCAGAATCCGGGACAAGATTCAGAAATGCATATACTCTTTCTTCCTTATCCTCCACCGTTATGATTGTCTCACCTTTTAATATACTCCTGTCAAATACTCCCTGTGTGAAGGCAATTTCTCTTTGCTTCATAGTAGAAAGCCAGTCGTGTGAGACCATTTCCAGCTTCTGCAACAGACCATCCATCACCGGAGGATCATATATCCTAATATCCAGTCCTTCTCCGGTAAGCCTGTTTATTGCACTTCTTGTTGTCTTCATCTTGCCCCCGTCCATGGTGAAGGTAGTCAGGTCAACAACAGCTTCCTCGCCCAGTGGGAAACTTTTCTTACCCAAATCCCGGTACAGCTGAAGCGATTGCTCGGGAATACGGTAATATACACTGACAAACCCGTTTTCAGTACAGAACTTATCAAAATCACGAACCATCTGAACAAGAGACGCATCGTCCCTGCATACAGGATTTTCAAGAACAAAGGCAAAGTATCTTGTCATCTTAAAGGAGATGAAACCATCCCTGTTATCTGCAAGAAATACGAATTTGTCAGGATAGGTTTTAAAGAAATCGAGAGGCGAGTTGCCATATTTGTTTACGAGTTCACGTGCAAGTTCAATATCTTCTTCGGTGTTATAGGGTTTGGTAAAATAAGGTTTCAGTATGCTGAAAAAGATAAAGGTGATAACAGCCCCACCGAAGAAATATATAGAGAACAGGAAATGTTTCCCGAAAGGCGTCAGAGGAGTAAGCCCGCTGTCATCAAACAGGAAGAACATTCTGAAAATGATCTTTACAGAAGTCCATATCCTGAAATCGACACCGAAATGATGCCTGTCCATGAAATAGAGGCCTATAATACCATAAAGCAGGACAGCTACGAAACTGTATAACAACACGAAATAGCTGATACGGGTAAGCCTGCGATGCGGCCTTAGAGTATAATGTGCGCGTGTATAGAGGAGGGCAACCGATGCAATTATTGCAAGTGTTGCTTCTTCCCAGTCAGCACCTTTTATCAGATGGCCGAGAGCAGAAGCCAGTGTAAAAAACAGTGCAATATAATATGCCCTCTTTGATCCCTGGAAAAGGAACACGCTTAATATGATAAGGAGCAATCCTGCAACAAGGACAAACTCGTTGGAATTGCTTATAAGGGCCCTTGGGAAAAATTCATGTACAAGCTTTAACCGTACAGGTATGGCAGGCGTTATTGATGAAAGTATATTGACAATACCCAGAACGAAGATCAGAAGAGGAGGAAGGATGCGCAGCATGACATTGTTTTTCCTTGAAATGAAACTTCCCAATCCTGCTAGCAGAGGAAGCCAGAATTCAAAGAACCTGTACATCAATGTTATGGAGGCAGCAGCTATCACCGGAAAGCCAAACTGCCCGAGTATATATGTAAGTGATACCTCAATAGCGCCCAGTCCCCGTAAAAAGGGTGATACGATAAGAATGAGCACCATCACTATGTAGCCGATAAATGCTGCAGGCCATGAGGGATTGAATCCAAGGGCAAGCATGGCGACATAAAGATGTACTATTCCCATTACCTCAATGCCAACGGAGAAGAGCAGTGCTATCCATAATTGTTTCCTGTTTACATCCTGGCTTATCATCTCATCGAGAGTATCTGCGACGGCAGGACGTATTTTTGAAAGCCAGCGGTACGCCATGCCTTTCCTGGCAATTGAATATACAGTAGCGAAGAACAGCATTATCAGGAAGATGAGAAATATAAATCCCAGAAGTTCAGGCTTTTGTAGTTTGTAGGTGAATAAGGCAAATCCGAAAATGGGGAAGGCGACAACCACAACCGACAATATGCTGAAAAAAGCATAGAAGGCGGAGGCAAGATGTATCTGTGATTTCCCAGCACCATGACTTTCGACTTCTGCGGTAAAAAATGCGAGTGATGAGAATCCTCCTGCAGGAAGAAATACACTTATGAAATTACGTTTGAGAAACATCCGCAATGCTGCTTTTAAAGGGATCCTTATCCCCATCGACCTGTAGCTGTGAATATATAAACGGGCCTGGAAAAATATATAAACGCAGGTCAGCAATATTCCCAGAAGAACATACCATGTGTTGCTTGAGGAAAGCTGATCACCTATACGTGATATCTCCAGGTTCTCGTGACGTATAAAGAATACTGCCATCCCTATAAGGAATGATGCAAATACGATCTGCCAGAGGAACTTGTTGTATAATAATTTGGAAATAAAAGATTTGGCTTTATCCATACTGTCAAATTTCATATTTTATCCATGGCTGAGCTTTTCAGTGAGTACCCGGCAGTTTCTGATTTTGTAATTTACAACACTTTTTTCTATAATTAACAGGATTCATTTTCAAAGTTACTGGAATGAATGATGTACCTTTGTCGCTTTTATGTCAGATGCTGCCACACCTTAAATAATTATCTGATGAAAAGAATTCTTATTGTTCTGATATTGTTGCCCTCTGTTTTCTCTGCTGTCACAGGACAGGTCATATTCAAGATACCTAAAAGTACTAGAACTACTATGTATTCAATTGATGCAAAGTTGGATCCCGCGACAGCCACGGTAGATGGTCAGATGAAGGCATACTGGATCAACAGGTCATCCGATATTGTGGATAACGTAAGGATGCACCTGTACCTTAATGCATTCCGTAACAGCAGGTCCACATTTTACAGGGAAATGGGTGATTCGCCGGGAAAGAGCAGGAAGGATGCAGGCTGGATAGATATTAAAAGTATCACCGGCAGGGACGGTTCAGACATGCTGCCTATGATGCAATATATCTCACCTGATGACGGAAACAAGGATGATAAAACCGTTATCAGGATTGATCTTCCTGAACCGGCAAAACCGGGTGATACGGTTTTCCTTAATATAGATTTTGAATCAAAACTGCCTTCAAGGATCATCAGAACCGGCTATAGCGGGAATTTCTTTTTTGTAGCTCAGTGGTTTCCAAAATTCGGTGTATATGAACCTGCCGGTATGAGATATGCCACCACCGGGGGATGGAACTGCCATCAGTTTCACAGCAGGTCAGAGTTTTATGCCGACCCGGGTATTTATGATGTGACAATTACATTGCCTGATAATTATGTTGTGGGAACGTGTGGCATGCTGATGAAGGAAACCAGGGATAATGACGGAGAAAAAACACTTGAATACCGTGCGGAAGATATTGTGGATTTTGCATGGACAGCGTGGCCCGGATATTCAGTCTTTACCGATCATTGGAATGATGTCCAGATCACACTTCTTCTGCCAGGGGAAAGAAAGGACCAGGTGGACAGGCAAATGAAAGCTGTCAAATATGCCCTTGAGTATTTCTCTGAAAATGTTGGTCCCTATCCCTGGCCTTATGTTACGATTGTTGATCCGCCAACAAAGGGAGCAGGCGCGGGTGGAATGGAATATACTACACTTTTCACTTCGGAATCGGTTAAAGGTGTGCCCTCATACCTTCATCTTCCTGAGATGGTTACCATACATGAGTTCGGACATGCATATTTCATGGGTATACTGGAAAGCAATGAATTTGAGGAACCATGGCTCGATGAAGGTGTTAATACCTTCTGGGAAAACAGGATAGTTGATCATTATTACGGAGCCTCTTCCGGCCTGCTGGATCATCCCTGGCTAAAGGTGTCCGACAGTGAGGTAACCAGAATGAGATATGTAAGATCAGGCAGCAGGCAGGCATCGACAAACAGGCTCTATTCGTGGCAGTATCCACATGGTACTTATTCTATGATGTCCTATTCCAAAACAGCTGTGGTCCTGAATACACTGATGGGGATCATAGGAGAAGAGACCATGAATGAAATATTCCGGGAATATTACAGGGAATGGGCTTTTAAACACCCCTCCGGCCAGGACCTTATTGATGTGGCAAATGAAGTGAATACCCGTATGAATGGTGATAAATTCGGTCCTGATCTTAACTGGTTCTTTTCCCAGACACTGTTCGGAACCGGTATATGTGATTACAGGGTGTCGGGACTGGTTAATAATAAACCGGTAAAGACCTGGGCTGACAGCCTGCCTTCTGCATCAGATTCAATATATAATTCCAAGCTACAACTTGAAAGGACTGGGGATGTGATGCTTCCGGAGGAAATACTTGTACATTTTTCCGATGGCCATGAAGTAACTGAGAAGTGGGATGGAAAAAGCAGGACAAAGGATTTCAGCTACACCGGAAAATACAATGTGCTGTGGGCTAAAATAGACCCTGATTATAAGATCACCATGGATGTAAATTATATTAACAATTCAAAGACTGTTGATCCTGACAGGGTACCTGAGCGTAAGCTGGCAGATAAATTCATAACTTTCATCCAGTTCTTTCTTAACTTCCTGTCACTTTAATATACCATCATATGAAAATCCTTATTGCATTTAAATATTCAGCACTACGATCCATGAAGATTTGGAAAGGTGTCCTCCTTGTATGGTTTTCATCCCTTCTCACAGCCGGATTGGTGGCAATACCGGTAAAAAAGGCACTGATGGCCGGTTTCTCAGACAGTATGATAACGGAGAGACTGGCACATGGTATTCGTCTGGAGGTTTTTTCTGATCTCGGACCTGTTCTGAAAAGTATTATGTCTTTTATCTCGGGTGGACTTGTTATGGCTATCCTGGTCTGGTTTGTCCTGAACGTGTTTTTTACAGGGGGGATCTTTCAAAACATCAGAAATTCTGAAGATAAATTCCGGGTCAGAGACTTCTTAGGCGATTCAGCCAGGAACTTCTGGTCATTCCTGGTTATAGACTCTGTTATGAGTGTAATTTTCGTTGCTGTTATATTCCTTGTGATCATTCTGCCTGTTTCAATTATCAGTCAGTCGGATGCAGTTGATGACGGTACCATACTGAGAACGGTAATGATATCGTTATATGTATTTTTATTTGTAACAACGATACTCTTACTTGTAGCCGATTATGCACGTGCCTGGCAGGTGTCAAACACCAGGAACGGATCCTTCAGGGCTATCGGATTTGGTTTTGGACGCACATTCAGAACTTTTTTCTTATCCATGCCCGCTATGATTGTGTTGTTGGCTGTGCAGGCTTTATTCGGATGGTTTGTACTTTCTGTTCTACCGGCATATTCCCCTGTTAAAGGAAGCGGGGTTTTTCTTTTTCTGGTATTGTCACAGATGATGTTCTTTGTTAAGATCATGCTAAAGGTATGGAGGTACGGAAGTATTACCTCCCTGATGGAGCAAAAGAACGGAAAATAGCTGATATTATCTTTTCATTCATATTATATGCCTTTTTCAGAAGGCAGCGGGAGAGCAACAGCTCCAGGATCAGGCTTAATGTTTATATAAAAAGGAGGCTTTACATACCAGTAGGCTGTCAGGGCATAATTGATAACAGCAGGCAGCCAGTGCCATAATTCAATATCTGACCTGATAGAAGACCTGAAAGGTATGGCGTCAAGGTCGCGATACCTCATATTTATTGTGAGACCGGCATGAAAATTTCCACTTCCACTGGGTTGTGCAATGAAGGGATGACTGAATAATTCAGGACGACACCACGCATAGCCGTAATAATCTTCCGTTCCGGTTCCTATACTCGAAGGAAAGGATTCTCCATCAGTATATATCTTCTCATCTCCCTCTCCCCACCACGCTTCAACGGTATTATACACTGCTACCGCATCTCCTGCATATACACCTTCCCCATTAATATCCACGAAATTGATATCGCGGTGTTCGCCGGTACCTCCTGTTAACTGCGATCCCGCCGTTTTGATATGATGATATTCGTGCCATGATGCACCAAAATACATGGAATTGTCTTTCCATCTGTAATCCCGGGTTGTTATTGTCAGATCAGCCTTTACCAGCTGGCTGCCATAATTGATTATTGATATGGTACAATTATTTCGAAATGGCATCAGCCAAAATGACTCCATGTTATGAAGTGTGTCTGCCTTGCTTTCCCATGTTTTTGAAGAGGTCCTTTTATAAGCTGTGCCGAAGAAATCGCCGGCAGGCACCCATACTGTACGAAATCCGTCAAATGACATTTTCAATACGACAGATCGTAATGCATATTCACTGTCGGGATCTGAAAGGTCTAATTTGAGCCTGCTTACAGCCGAGTTATTTTTATCAATACTGATGACGGCAGAATCTGACCCTGCAATTGTTAAACTCCTGTTGATGGTTTCAGTCTCCTTACCCTGAGTTGTGATATCAGGCTCCAGTAGAATTTCATTTGTTTTCCTGACCAGGTCCCCTGCATCTTCCAGTTCTTTCATCGTAAACGATCTGACCGTGGTTCCTTTTTCATAGGTACGGTAACAGATATTATAATATATGCTTGGTTTTCTTGAATCTGAAGTGATCTTTACAGAATCGCACTGGTACGTTATTCTGCAGTGGACGGAATAGGGCAATGGAAGGTAAAGGTTATGACCTCTCATCTTAATATTCGTTTCGGGAGCAACAGATGAACTCAGGGGTGCACCGGCCAGTAAATGTCCGCTGAGGACCCTTGTGATACTATCCTGCACGACCGGAACAGGATTGTTATCAATGTAAATCCTTACAGTACCAGTGGCGGCTCCGGATCCTGCAAATGTCATCCACCATCTTACCACAGCTCCGGGACCATCGGCATCGAACATAATAAATTCTCTTCTGCCCTGCGATGAATCGACTCCAATGAACTGGGTATAGTCATCATTGGCAAACCAGCCCGGCTTTCCCGGTGATATGGTCTTACGGTCATAACTGCTGAACTGCCTGAGACTGTACCATGGCGACGGTAGCCTTGTAAGATTGTCCCGGTTGGTCATTTCTTTGAGAAGAGATTCGAGGCTTACAGTTTTGTGACTTGTACATGAGCCTGTGGCAATAAATAAAACAATCAGCGTAATAATTATAAGCTGTGTTTTCAGGTATTGTTTATTCATAGGAAGGTGTCTTTGGATTTTACACGACAATTTATACAATTTCTTCAGCATGCTGTTTATATATTAATAATTTTCGTAAATTGATAGGGAATAAATGATCATATACTAATCAAAACCAGGCAGGTAACCGAAAAAATATATAATATGGATAAACTAATAGCTTGTTGCGGTCTGAACTGTGCCACCTGTGAAGCCAGGATAGCAACCATCACCGACGATGATGAGCTCAGAAGATCTACTGCTGAAAAATGGACTGTTCTTTATAATGCATCCGGCATTACACCGGAGATGATCAATTGTACAGGATGCAGAATGGAAGGGGTTAAGCTGGCTCATATCAGTGAATGCCAGATAATTAAATGTGTCAGATCCAAAGGTTTCAGTACATGTGCTGAATGTCCTGATATGGACGGTTGTACAACGGTTGAGATTATTCATAAGCACTCTCCTGAAGCTGTACTTAACCTGAGAAACCTGAACTGATCTTAATCTATTGAATTGGCAGCAGGTAAAAAATAATGAGTTAGTAATTACTTTATTTATGGCTGAACCGGAAAAGGGAATTTTGTCGGACAGAAATGTCCTTCCCACAGATGAATATATATTTTCACTGATCGGTAACAATAAGGAGCACTGGAACAGGATTATGGACTATTTGTCTGGTAATTTTAGTAATATCGCCGGTAACTGGAATTATTACAATGATGGCAAGCAATGGTTATTCAAGATGGTTCAGAAAAAGAAAACCATCTTCTGGCTGTCCGTCATTCCGGAGACCTTCAGAATAACTTTTTATTTCGGCGACAAGGCGGAACCCTTTATAGAGAACAGCGACCTTACTACAGAGATAAAAGACGGCTTCAGGACGGCACACAGGTATGGAAAGATCAGACCAATAACTATCAGGATCACCTGTGAACAAGATGTTGATAATGTGTTGAAACTTGTTGAACTTAAAGCAAAGATGAAATAGGTCACGGTCCGTTATTTTAGCAGGGACTACAAATCCGAGTTGAATGAACTCCGTGCCCCTCTCTGTAATCTTACAATAGCCGGGGGATGTCATTCTAAATTACTCTTCATCCTGTTTTCTAAGTATAAATACCCCTATTCAAATAGGCTTTAATCTTCTTTCCTTCTAATTGATTAGAAGGTATTTTTGTGCTAATAGTCTTACAAAACACTGATTATTGTGACAATGGAAGATATAGTCGGATTGCTTCAGAAGGATGTTCGGTTCGAAGAGGGGATGAAAGCGTGCATGAACTGTGGAGTGTGCACGGCAATATGTCCTGCAGCGGAATTTTACGATTATGATCCCAGGAAGATCGTGGATATTGTTCAGAGGAGGGACAATAATGAACTTATAAAGCTTCTTAAATCGGAAACCATCTGGTATTGCGGCGAATGTCTTTCCTGTAAAACCAGGTGCCCGAGGGGTAATACACCGGGTTATATCATAATGGCATTACGAACTCTTTCCCAGAAGCTCGGTTATTTTACCGAATCTGAAAAAGGCCGTCAGCAACTGGCTATAAAGAGGACCGTCGGTGAAAATATTTTCAAATATGGTTATTGTGTGGCTGCCTATGCAGTGCATCCTGAGATGCATCCCGAGCAGGGGCCAATATGGGATTATATGCTTGAACATACTGACGATATTTTTAAAAGGCTTGGAGGTCAGGCAGACGGTGAAAGTACCGGTCCGTTGAGGAAGATACCTGATGATGCTCTTGAAGAACTGAAGAATATATTTGAGGTAACAGGAGGCAACGAATTATTTGATGATATTGAAAAGCATTCCGAAAAAAAGGCTGCCGAAATGGGAATCCAATTCAGCAGGGAAGGCATAGATAATGAGTATTTTATCGAGGTATATACAGCTAATAACGGTCATCATACAGCTCACGAAAAAACGGAAGAGGATGAAGCAGGAAGGTAAAAAAAAGATATGGGCAGACTATCAGAAAGAAATAGCGGACGACCATTTTTTCTATGTGCGGTCATGCATTCGACAGAGTTTTTTCCCCGGTTCTGAGCAGTTTTTTCTTCACATGATGCGTAATATTCTGGGTAAGGATGTCTTTGAAAATCCATCACATACCACCTGTACGGGTATAGGTTATCATAGCGACATTGTTCCTTCCCAGACCATCATGACTGTTGTTGCAAGGCATTTTGCACTGATGAAGGAGGCAGGATATAAAAACATTGCAATATCGTGCGTTACCTCCTTCGGCATATATACAGAAATCCTTGAGACATGGAAGCATATTCCGGAGGAGCTTGAAAAAACAAGAGAATACCTTTTCAAAGCCACGGGCAGAGAATTTGATATACCTGAGAATATGGCTCATACAAGCGACATTATCTACAAGTTCAGGGATGAAATAGCTGCCAGGGCTAAAAACAGGCTGGTAAATAAAAAGACAGGAGAGCCACTGAAGATTGTGGAACATATCGGGTGCCATTATGCAAAAATGTTTCCCAAATCGGGAGTAGGAGGAGCAGAGTTTCCTCGTGTGTTAAGTGGTATGGCAGAAACCTGGGGCGGCCAGGTGATTGATTATCCTGAGAGAAGGCATTGCTGTGGTTTTGGTTTCAGGCAATACCTTGTTCAGGCCAACAGGGGATACTCTGTTTCAAACACTGCCAAGAAATTTGCTTCAATGCAGCCATACGAACCTGATGTGGTGATCACCAACTGTCCCGGATGCAACATGTTCATGGACAGATGGCAATATACCATCAAGGAGATGGAAGGTACCACTTACGGGATCAACGGAGAGTCTATCCCGGTTCTCACATATGAGGAACTTGCAGGACTTGTACTTGGTTATAACCCATGGGACCTTGGCCTGCAGTATCATATGGTACAATCGGAACCTCTTCTTGATAAATTGGGGATAGAGTATGACAGTTCGGATAAGTTTAAAACCGGGGATGGTCGTCAGATGCCGGTTCCGAAAAACCTTATTAATGCCTGATAATGAACTCTGATGTTATTGTTGTTGGAGCCGGGGTTGCCGGAATGGAAACAGCCGGCAGGCTTGCAGAAGCAGGTCTTAAGGTTATTCTTCTTGAAAAAAATGAAGTAACGGGAGGTCATGTCACAAACTGGTACCATCTATTTCCCGACAGGCGTCCGGGGAGCGAGGTACTGCAGTACCTTGAATCTTTGAAAGTCAATGGAAACCTGGACCTCCTGAAAGGTATAAACCTTGAAGATGCAAGAAAAGATAAAGATGGTTTCATACTCAGATCAAGTGACGGTGATATTTTTTATTCAAAAGCTGTTGTAGTAGCGACCGGTTTTGACCTTTTTAAAAGTGAACGGAAAGAGGAATATGGTTACGGTATTTATGATAATGTTATAACATCAGCCGATCTTGAACGTAAATTCAGGGAAGGGGACCTGAGGACCACCGGTGGAAAGTTACCGGAGAGAATAGGAATGGTGCATTGTGTAGGTTCGAGGGATGAGAAGTCTGGTAACTTGTATTGCTCAAAATTGTGCTGTGTGACAGCAGTTAAACAGGCAATAGAGATTAAGGAACATCTCCCGGAATCGAGGGTCTTTTGCTTTTATATGGATATAAGGATGGCCGGTGCGATGTACGAGGAACTATATATGGAGGCCCAGGAAAAATATGGGATAAGCTTCATCAGGGGTAAAGTATCGGAAGCAGGGGAGTCGATAGATAATTCCTTGATCATCAAGGTAGAAGATACTCTGGCGGGACGGCCATTGAAGATGGAACTGGATATGCTTGTCCTGATGGCAGGAATGGAGATATCCCGGGGCAGCCAGAGTATTGGCAGCATGCTGGGCCTGGAGACAGGTGAAAACAGGTTTTTCAGGGTCAGGGACTATCATATCGGAAGTAACCTGAGTAACATTGACGGTGTCTTTTATGCCGGATCCTGTACCGCCCCCATGAATATTACTGATACAATTTCTCATGCCAGGGCTGCTGTAACTGAAGTGATAGGATACTTAAAACAATAATGGTATGCAGATGGCTGATTTCGGATTCACATTATCAAAAGGCAGGCAGATCGATTATGAGGCGAATGATAAGCGCATAGCCGAATATATATACAGCAGGGAACCCAGTTTCAGGTTATGTATTGAATGCGGAGGATGCACCGCGACCTGCACAACCGGAAATTTTACAGAATTCAGTCTGAGGGAACTTCATATCCTGATGAAAAGAGGCGAGAATGCAAAGGTAAGACAGAACATCAGGAAATGTATGTTGTGTGGCAAATGCACCCTGGTTTGTCCCAGGGGTGTAAATACCCGTAATATTGTCTTCCTGGCTAAGGAGGCATTTCAAATGTTTGATAATCATGCAGTTTGATCCGTTTGTAATACCGTTTAATTTAGGATTATACTTCATAATTATTTATGCTGTAGCGAGGAGTGTCGTGTGGTTCCGTGAGCTGTCGCGACCTGATAAGCTCAGGTTACAGCGCGGTTTCTTCGGAAGAGCCTTTGGTGCAAGTCTTAAGGAGATATTTCTCGAGAGCCTAATACACAGGAAAATACTTAAATCCAACTTCCGTCTCGGGTATATGCATATGAGCCTTGCTTTCGGATGGTTCCTCCTTATTCTTTTCGGTACCATAGAAGCTGATGTTTTCGGCACGAGCCATCTTAATGCGCCATACAAGGCAATTTTTTTCAGGTTCTTTAATCCTGAACACGGAAGGATGGGCTTTGAAAAATTCTATGGTTTTTTAATGGATTTCATCCTGGCATTTATTCTATCTGGATTATTGCTTGCCATTATAAAGAGGTTCTATTCGCGGATCGTTGGTATGAAGAAAACCACAAAACTGAAACTGACCGATAAAGTGGCCCTTACCTCGTTATGGCTGATATTCCCAAGCAGGCTGCTGGCTGAAAGTTTCACCTGTGGCGCTTATGGAACTGGCAGTTTTTTAACTGGTTCCCTGGGGGACTGGCTCGCCTCCTTCCTTCCGGCACAGCAAATGGCTTACCCGTTCTGGTGGCTCTATTCTCTCTCATTGGGAGTATTCTTTGTGTTACTGCCCATTACACGATATATGCATATTCCAACGGAACTATTCCTGATCTTTATGCGTAATTCGGGCATCAGGACAGGTGATAAGGCGGGATCCTATACAGAGGTGCAGATCCATTCATGTTCTTCATGCGGAATTTGTATTGATGCCTGCCAGATGAATTTTTCGGCTGGCATTACAAACATGCAATCGACATACCTTCTTAAGGGTATAAAAAGAAATGATGATGTAACAGATATAGCATATAACTGCCTGATGTGCGGCAGATGCGATCAGAAATGCCCTGTTGGCCTGGAACTGTCACCAATAAGGATGATTGAAAGGAGATCAGGCGACAGCAATTCACATTACAGTAATGTATACAGGGGTTACTTCAGGAAGAAACCTCTGACATTACCCGAGAGACCCAATGGCTTACCATCATATAGCTTTCTTCCTGAGAAAGAGCCTGAAAAGGTTGATGTACTTTACTTCGCAGGTTGTATGACACACCTGACTCCTTCGATAAAAAATTCGATGATTAAAATTCTTGAAGCTTCCGGTGTGAGTTACGGATTTATGGACGAAGAGGGAGGAGTATGCTGCGGGCGTCCACTGATGCTTGCCGGCCAGGAAAGGGAAGCAAGGGAGCTCATCAACTTCAATTCCCAGCAGATATGGAAATCGGGAGCTCATACCCTGGTCACTTCCTGTCCGATCTGCTATAAGGTCTTTAATGAGAGTTATTACCTCGATGTTGAAGTGTTGCATCATAGCCAGTTTATTAAGATGCTGATTGATGAAGGATCGGTTAAAATGAGATTTCTCCGAAAAAGAGTTGTCTATCATACTCCATGCGACCTGGGAAGAGGTTCAGGGGTATACGAGGAACCCAGGGCAGTGTTACAGCATGTCTCACGTCTTGAGAAAACAAAATATGACAATGAAAATTCACTTTGCTGTGGCGGAAGCCTGGGTAATATTAAGTTAGATACATCATCGCGACATAAGATAGCCGGAGACGCGGCTGCTCTTCTGACAAGGAATGATCCGGATATACTTGCTACAGCCTGTCCTCTATGTAAGAAGACGCTGGCTCCTGTAACCAGCACCAGGGTATCTGACATCTCGGAGATAGTCGCAGAGGCATTAATGGAACATTCTGTGAGAAGGAACCTGAGCAAACAACTAAGGTCAATAAAGGAACTTGCAAATATATCCTAGGGTCAATACATACTTACTTTATTAACAGGCAACCATTTAACTGTTTATAAATTTCCTGTTTTACCCCTGTTTTTATAACAAATAATGAACTTAATTTGTCTTTTATACGTTTGGTTATACTGAAATTTTATTTGGATCGTTATTTAAGAGATAATCAAGTTAATATTTAACGAATATGTACAGGAATATTTTTGTGTTGTTGATGGTGGCAGGAATAGGGATATTATCTTCCTGTCATAACAATGGAGTCAAGAATGATACGGCTGATGATTCAGCCCGAAATCGTATTGTGCAACAGAGCGATGGTACTATTGCTCTCAAGGTGGATAATGCTGCCTGTTACAGTGATAGGACGAATCCCTCAAGCAATACTGCTGAGTGGAATGTGGTTGTATCAAAGTCGGGAAGGTATGATGTGTGGTTGTCAAGCGCCACAAGGGATACAACCAACCTGCATTACCAGAGCCTGGTAAAATTCAATTTCCAGGACAACAGGCTGGAAGCACATCCCGAATGTGACAAAGTTATTCATAATGCAGGGGATGTTGTTTATCCTTTCTACAAGACTGATTCTTTCCTTGGATCTCTTTATATACAGAATCCGGGGGAATATAATGTTCAGGTTATAAGCGATGGTATTCAGCCAAAAGCAGACCAGAATACATCAATTGGCTCAACGAGGATGTTGTCTGTGGTCCTGAAACCAATAACTCATTAAGATAACCGGAGTAAGACCTGGCGACGGTTAAAGAATCATCCTTCAGTGCTGTTTCTTTTTGTCTTTATCCATTCCCTGGCGTTGATAAATGCCCTGATCCAGGGTGTTACCTCATCGTTACTCCTGTCAGACGGGTAATAACCACATTGCCATGGGAAATAAGCTCTTTCCATGTGGGGCATCATAGCAAGGTGTCTTCCGTCGGGAGAGCAAATGCCTGCAACATCATAATCCGATCCGTTGGGATTGGCAGGATAGGTATGTATACTGTATTTCAGAGGTATCATATATTTATCTTCCGGATAGGGAAAGCTGAATTGTCCCTCTCCGTGTGCAACCCATATTCCCAGTTCCATTCCTTCCATATTGGCCATCATAGCAGAGTTATTCCTGAGTATTTTTACTCCCAGGAAACCTGATTCAAACTTGTGTGAGCGGTTATGCAGTAATTTTGGCTGTTCCTTATGGTCTGGATAAACAAGTCCCAGTTCAACCATTAGCTGGCATCCGTTACATACACCAAGTGACAGGGTATCTTCCCTTTTATAAAAGTTCTCAAGTGATATTCTTGCTTTTTCGTTATACCGGAAAGCTCCTGCCCAACCTTTCGCGGATCCCAGGACATCAGAATTTGAAAAACCGCCTACAAATACGATCATGCTGATGTCTGAAAGATCTTCCCTCCCCGAAATCAGGTCGGTCATATGTATATCCTTCACGTCAAACCCGGCAAGGTAGAGGCCATATGCCATCTCCCTGTCACCATTGACACCCTTCTCCCTTATTATTGCAGCTTTGGTTCCAGAACGCCCGGGTCTGTCCGGAGTTATTCCCAATGACCTGAAAGTACCGGTAAAATCACCTGTGTTTATATTGAGGGAATGTTCCTTGTAGTGTTTGAATCTTTCCAGTGCACATTCAGGTCCCGATTGCTTCCTGTCGAGGAGGTAGGAGGTAAGGTACCATTTGTCACGAAGCTGGTCAATGTTGAAGGTATAGGAACCGGTTCCGTTAACAACCTGCATTGATCTGCCACTCACGGGATGGCCTATTGAAAGATATGAGATACCTTTCTCAAGCAGTGTCTCGGCTATCTCATCCTCATCCTTAACCTGTATAATGATACCGGGATTCTGGCTGAATAGAAGCCTCACAGTATCTTCTTCGTCCATAGCTGAGAGGTTTATCGATAGTCCTCCGTCAACATTTGCAAAACACATTTCAAGCAGTGTTGTCAGCATTCCACCGGCTGATATATCATGACCGGATAGTATTTTATCCCCTGATATCAGTTCCTGTATTGCATCAAACACCTCTCTGAAATAAACAGGGTCTTTTACGGAAGGTGCTTCATCACCTATCCCGTTCAGTACCTGAGCCAGGCTGCTTCCTCCTGTCTTCAGGCTGTCGCGGCTCATATCAATATAAAGAAGACCGGTATCCGGATCATTTATTATTACTGGTTCAACTGTCTTCCTGAGATCGCTTATCTCTGCTGAGGCCGTTATAATGACTGTCCCGGGTGAATATACCACATTGCCGTTGTACTTCTGGGTCATCGAAAGGCTGTCCTTACCTGTTGGTATATTTATTCCCAGTGCGATAGCAAACTCGCTCGCTGCGCTTACAGCTTCATAAAGCCTGGCATCTTCTCCTTCATTTTTGCAGGGCCACATCCAGTTTGCAGATAGCGATATACCTTGCATACCGTAGGTAAGCGGTGCCCAGATAATATTTGTCAGTGCCTCGGCTATAGAAAGGACAGATCCTGCGGCCGGATCTATCAGTCCTGCAGCTGGAGCATGTCCCAGGGAGGTAGCCATTCCTTTTCTGCCACGGTAATCAAGGGCAATAGCTCCAAGATCATTCAGTGGAAGCTGGAGAGGTCCGGCACATTGCTGTTTGGCTATCCTTCCTGTTACTGAACGGTCAACCTTGTTTGTCAGCCAGTCTTTGCAGGCTACCTCTTCAATCTGCATTACATGCTCGGCATACTGATAGATCTTCTCATTGCTATAAATGAGTTTATTGAAGCTGTTTTTGACTGCAATATCATTCATAATAGTTTTTGGCGGATCCCCGAATAAAGAGACCAGTGCAAGATCAACAGGTTTTTCATTTGTTGACGGGTTCTCAAGAGTAAACTGGTTATCTCCCGTAACTTCTCCTATAACATAAATCGGGGCTCTTTCTCTTTCTGCAATTTTCTGAAGGACAGTTATATCCTTCTCTTTCATCACAAGTCCCATTCTTTCCTGGGATTCATTACCGATCAGTTCCCTTGCAGAAAGCGTCGGATCGCCAACAGGCAGTTTGCTGATATCCACTCTTCCTCCAGTTGCTTCAACAAGTTCTGAAAGACAGTTAAGATGGCCTCCGGCACCATGATCATGTATTGAAACGACCGGGTTATCAGAGGATTCGCCCAGCGCACGAATAGCATTGTAAACCCTCTTCTGCATCTCCGGGTTGGCCCTTTGTACTGCATTAAGCTCTATAGAACTGTCGAATTTCCCGGTATCTACCGAAGAAACAGCCCCACCTCCCATGCCGATCCTGTAGTTGTCACCTCCCAGCAGGACTATCATGTCTCCTTTACCCGGTATGTCTTTTTCACTGTCTGTTTTTTTCCCCAGTCCTATACCTCCGGCCAGCATTATCACCTTGTCAAAGCCATATGTTTTATTATCCCCGGCGTGTTCAAAAGTGAGGACCGATCCGCAGATAAGAGGTTGTCCGAATTTGTTTCCGAAATCGCTGGCTCCGTTTGAAGCTTTAATAAGTATATCTTCAGGTGTATGATAAAGCCAGGGCCTTGGTTTTGTAGCTTTTTCCCATAGGCGTCCTCCGTCGGGCCGGGGGTATGATGTCATATATACGGCTGTGCCGGCGATAGGGAAGGCCCCCTTACCTCCGGCAATGCGGTCCCGTATCTCTCCGCCGGTACCTGTTGAGGCACCATTAAATGGCTCAACTGTGGTGGGAAAATTATGGGTTTCTGCTTTCAGTGACAGCACAGATTTAAAATTGATGGTATGAAAATAATCTGACTTATCCTGTGTGAGTGGCGCAAACTGTTCAACAACAGGCCCTTCCAGGAAAGCACAGTTGTCTTTATATGCTGAAACAACCTTGTTGGGATTCGTGCTGGTTGTTAGTTTTATCATCTGGAACAGGGTAGCCGGCTTCTCTTCTCCTGAGATTATGAATGTACCGTTAAATATTTTGTGCCTGCAATGTTCTGAATTGACCTGTGAGAAGCCAAAAACCTCACTGTCAGTAAGTTTCCTTCTTATTGTATTGCTTAAGTCCTCCAGGTATTTTATTTCTTCGTCATTGAGGGCAAGTCCTTCCTGCCTGTTATAATCTGCAATATCATCAATATACAAAACCGGTTCCGGATCCCTGTTAATAGTAAAGACCTCCTGGCTTATTCCGGGGTAAAAGGCTTGAAGCATAGGATCATAAAAGGCTTTATTGCTATCCACCGGGTAAAACTCCTCAATTCTGCTTATGTCTGTAATACCCATATTCTGAGTTATTTCAACAGCATTGGTACTCCAGGGAGTAATCATTTCCTTCCTGGGTCCTATAAAATTACCAGTGATCTTTTCAGATTTCAACACTGTGGCATTCCCAAAAAGCCAGATTAATTTTTCAATGTCTTCCTGCCCGGGGGCTTTTGAAGTACCGACAGCTATTATTAATTTGGAAGGAGTTTCGAAGAAAAGAATCATCTTGGTAAGGGTATTATATTCATTAATAGTGTATTATGCCTACTGTAAATTCAACCTGAATTACAGGTAAATATAACTCAAGTTTTAAAAATTTCCTACCAGGATTTCTTCCATATACAATCCTTATACTTTTCTGATTTAATTGAATATAATGACAGCCCAATGTTTATGTTACAGGGGTCAGGCAGGATCCATACCGGAAAGTCAGCCTGTATGGTCCGGGAATCATTGTTTCAGGCCGCTTCTTATCAGAAGCGGATCGATAGAAGGTTCTCTTCCTCTGAATTTTACATAGAGGGATAATGGATTTTCTGTTCCTCCCTTTTCGAGTATGTTTTTCCTGAATGATTCCGCTGTTTCCTTATTGAAGATGCCTGTTTCTGTGAAATGGCTGAAAGCATCAGCATCAAGTACCTCAGCCCATTTGTAACCATAGTAACCGGCAGCATATCCTCCGCCAAAGATATGACTGAAGGAAACACTAAGGTTAAGCCCTTTGACCGGGGGGAAGAGCTCTGTCCTTTTCATGGCTTCCTTTTCGAATTCATTCACATCTTTACTCACAGGAGCAGTCAGGGTATGCCATGCCATATCGAGGAATCCGAAACTTAGCTGTCTGTAACAGGCATAACCTTCATTGAAAACAGATGCGTCCCTGATCTTCTTTATTGTTTCCTCCGGTATCTTTTTACCGGTTATATAATGTACGGCCCAGGAATCTAGCCACTCTTTTTCATACGCGAAGTTCTCCATAAACTGGGAGGGAAGCTCAACAAAATCATGCGCTACGCTGGTACCCGAAAGACTTTCATAACTGCATTTTGTAAGAATGGCATGCAGCGAATGACCAAACTCATGAAGGAATGTTGTCAGTTCGTTAAAGGACAGGAGCGAAGGTGCTGTTTCTGTAGACCTGGAAAAATTGGTAACAATTGATACCAATGGTCTTACGTCTTTTCCATATGTCCTTTTCTGATCACGGTAAGTGGTCATCCAGGCTCCTCCACTTTTCCCCGGTCGCGGATGGTAATCGGTATATAATATTGCAAGGAATGAATTATCGCTGTCATAAACCTCAAAGGTTTTTACTTCCTTATTGTAAACAGGTATCTCTGTATTCCTGATGAATTTTATCCCATACAATTTGCCTGCCAGGTCAAAAACAGCCTTTTCGACATTTTCAAGCCTGAAATAAGGTTTGAGAATCTCATCGTCTATGCTATATAGCTTTTTCTTTAGTTTTTCTGAGTAATAAGCCCAGTCCCACCGTTCCAGCTTCTCCTTTAAGCCGTTTCCTGCAGCATGTTCCTCTATCCTGTTGAAGTCGCGGAAGGCTGCAGGACGGGAGGCTTTGTAAAGGTCTTCAAGGAAACTCTCAACTTTGGCAGGGGTATCAGCCATGCGGTCTCCGAGGATCATCTCAGCATAATTGTTAAATCCCAGTAAATTTGAGAGTTCCAGACGAAGATTTGCTATGCGTATTACGTTCTCCCTGTTATCATGGTTATTGCCCTTAAATGCTCTTGATGAATAAGCCTTCAGCATTTTTTCCCGGAGTTCCCTGCTGGCAGAATATTGCATGAAAGGAACGTAACTGGGAAAATGAAGGGTAAAGACCCATCCTTCCTTATCTCTTTTTCCCGCTTCCATTTTTGACATCTCAATTACCCTGTCGGGTAATCCTGCCAGGTCATTCTTATCAGTTATATGAAGCTCGAATGAATTTGTCTCCTCGAGTACATTCTCCTCAAATTTAAGAGACAGCATTGCAAGTTCTTCAGTTATTTCCCTGAATCTTTTCCTCTCATCCTCTTTCAGACCGGCGCCACCAAGTATAAAGTTCCTGTATTTCTTTTCCGTAAGAATCCTTTTTTCAGTATTCAACCCACTGCTTTCCCTTGTTCCATACACCTCTGCTATCCTGTTAAAGAGCTTATTATTCAGGGTGATATCATTTGAAAAACGTGTAAGGGCGGGAGATACTTCCTGTATTACCTTCTGAAGCTCTTTTGATGTCTCGGCATTGTTAAGATTGAAGAGGACAGATGTTATTTTACCAAGGATATCGCCTGCTGTTTCCAGCTTCTCCACAGTATTTTTAAAATCAGGGGGTTCTGTATTGTCAGCGATCTCTGTAATTTCCATTTCAGCATGCTTTATTGCCTCTTCTATTGCAGGCTTGAAATGTGAGGTATTTATAGTTCCGAAGGGTGGGGTGTTAAAAGGGGTCTTCCATTTAAGGAGAAGCGGGTTCTTCATATTTAATACCTATTGTTAATCGTCATCATCATCGTAATCAACTTTTGTGTTTTTTCCTGCATATTTTGCAGGATACGGTGTATTCCCTTTTTCGGCGAACCAGAGTATCCTGTTGAGAAGGTCATCATTTCCAGTGTCAACACCGTCAAACTCGGGTAACATACTCATTTTTGCATAATGCAAAGCCTTTCCTTTAAGTGAAAAAAGTGACGGATTTAGCTCATCGAGCGGCACCTTGTTTTTTACTGGTCTGTATGGTGTCAGATCCCGGGTTTTTCCAAAACAGTCCGACATATTATTGGCAATGGCATCCTGTATATTCATAGGTTTCAGTCCGAGTATCTGTTCAATAGTCCTTACCATCGAAGGTTGGGTATAGAACGAATGATTTGTAGTCCGGAGTCTTGAATAAGGACTAATTACCAGGGCGACGGTGCGGTAAGCAGATACATGATCCCAGCCGTCCTGGGAATCATCTTCGACAACAAATATTACCGTGTTTTTCCAGAAGCGGCTTTTTGTAAATGCTTCCACAATGCGCCCGAGGGCATAATCGTTATCAGCTACCATTGCCCTGGGGGTTGGATATCCTGGCCTTATTCCGGCAGTATGGTCGTTTGGAAGTGCCACAATCATCATTTCCGGCAGTTTATCTCCCGGCATTGATTCGTACGAATGCAGTTCTTTTATAAGGGCATCAGCCCTCATTGCATCTGAAAAATCATGATTGCCGTATGAGGGATAGGTCTGGGATAAAATTGCTTTTACAGGTTCGATTGTAGTATAATTCACGAATTCAACCTTTTCCCCGTTCCTGTATTTTTTATATACATCTGGCCATGTAAGTTTTTCCCTTAACACAGGTACAGATGCCTCACCATATATCCTTACAGATTTCCCGTTTTTAATGGCATTATCCCAAAGGAATCCTGACGGAGCATACACTAGTGCATCATTTTGTACGTGTGCATAGCTCCTGAACCACGCCCTTACATTTTTTTCAATATAATCAGTTACAATTGAAGCGTCTGTCCATTGATGACCTTCTGCAGAGCATTTCCCTGATGCATGGAAATTATCCAGCAGGATGAATTCTTTTGCCAGTTTATGAGTATTTGGTGTTATACTGTCACCATAGATACACAGTCCCGGATCACCGTTTCCTTCTTTCATGTCACCGAGAACCTGGTCATAGGTTCTGTTCTCCTTAATTATATACAATACATGTTTGAATAATGAAGGTTCTCCCGTTCTTTCCGGAACCGGTAAAGGGCGTGCATCCTTTCTGGGTGTTTCAAGACCCCGAGTTGCCCTTGAGAGATTATTTAAAGCATAAACGGTATCAGTATAGGCGTTAAGATCTTTTGTATCAAATGGTATCACAGATATGGAAGCCAGCATATTATGAGAATTATAAACCATGTTCTTTGTGGCCCTGTGGTATAAACCTATACGGGCACCTATAGCTTCAAGGTTAGATACATACAGAATACCCCTGTCAGACATAGTGACGGATGAGGGATATGCCCCTGTCGGTACAAAGCCGATAATCTTTTCATTGTTGTTTTGGTTTGCTGACTGTCCCTTTGTTCCAAGGTCTACAACAGCAAGAGCATTATCCATTCCATTGGCAACAAATAATGTCTTCCCGTCGGGAGAGATACACAATCCATTAGGTGAGTCTCCGAAATAGGTGTTTACCTCGGGCTGCAGCTTTACACTTATTGTTTCTTCAACTTTATCAGATGAAGTATTGATTACGGATATGTTGTCGCTGTTTGAATTTGTTACATAAACGTACTTACCTTCTTTGTCACTAATTATTTCATTGGGATGCAACCCGACAATAATTTCTTTAATAATACGCCCGGTGGAAGGATTGATAACTGCAACACTACCCTCACGTGTTGCTCCGCCCGCATCATTGTTCACCCTGGCCAGTCCCCATGGGACTCCTGCAACCTGTTTATCGTTCCTGTCGGGATATCTTCCGGCCCAGTTGGTAACATACAGTTTTCCCGATGCCATGGTCAACCCGTACGGTGCCACACCCGGATTGGCAATCCAGATTGTATCACCTCCGTCAAGATCCTGTTTGATCACCTTGTTATCACCATTCAGAACCACATACAGGTAATCTCTCCTCGATTCCCTTGTTATCAGTATCTCGTTAGGCAGGGCCAGTGCGGCTCCGTTTATAGGTTTATAGCCAAACATCCTGTTGAAAGCAGCTGTCTTGCCATCCCATTTTGCCGATACAACATAGGAGCTGCCTCCTCTTCCGGAAGTGCTCCAGAATACTTCGAGACCATCCCTGGAACTGTGCCATGTGATCCCTGAATAGGTATTCATGCCACCTCCAACCATCCTGTTTTCAAAATTCCTCAGAATAAATTTCACCTTGTTATCATCTGTTGAGATGAAAACAATACTGTACCTTTCCTCGACTGCCAGCCATTTACCATCAGGAGAAAGTGCGGCATCAAGTGCGTGGTTTTCCCTTGAGGCATCTCCGAAAAATACCTGGATGCCAGCCGGGTGTATCATCCTGTTGTATGGCATTAATATCCTGGAGCTGTTATCTGATTGTCCCAACAGTTGCTGTGACACTGCAAGCAGGATCAGTGAGGCTGAAAGTAATATGCTGCGTTTCATATCGATTAATTTCAAAGGGGCTGTCTTAAAAGTTTAAAAACCATAACCGTCAAGATCGCAAAGTCCCGTGCCGATAGCTATCGGGATGACGCAGAGAACGCTAAAGACTGAATTATAAGGTTTTGTCTTTGTGTGCCCGACCGAACGTCTGCCTGAAAGCCTGCCTGAACGCATTCATTCGGGCAGGAATTTCAACAGGGCGGACTTTGCGCCTTCCTTGTGTTCTTAGCGGTTGAACAGGACTTTTACGACAGCCTCTTATATCTTATAATAATTAGAATGGCAAATCGCTTAATTCATCAATTTCAGGTGGTATATCTTCAAGGGTGGTATGTGACGGAACTTCTGTTTCCCCCGTAGAAGAAGACACCTTTTCAATTTTCCAGGCATCGAGGTTGGTAAAGTAATTCACCTTACCATCACGTTCCCACTTATTACCCTTCAGGTTGAACCATATCTTTACCTCTTCATTCATATATGAATCGTTAATCAGGTCACACTTATCCTGGATCAGCTGAAATTTAATGTAATCAATGAATACTGCGGTTCCTCCCGTTTCTTTCTTCTCGATTACAAATTCTCGTTTCCTGAATTTATCGCTAACCTGGTTAACAGGTGAGATATCTATCACTTTTCCTGTAATTTCGAAAGCCATTTCTGTTTATTCTTCGTGTATTATTATCTTTTCTATTTTATCGCTCTGCCTTATCCTGTCGATAACATCGAGTCCCTCGTACACCTTTCCAAAACATGTATGCTGCCTGTCGAGATGTTTGGTGTTTGCCCGGCTATGGCAGATAAAAAACTGGGATCCACCGGTATCCCTTCCTGCATGAGCCATAGACAATACGCCCCTGTCGTGGTACTGGTTTCCTCCATTAAGTTCACATTTTATGGTGTACCCGGGTCCGCCTGTACCAACTCTGGGATCACTCATATCCTTTGAATATGGGCAGCCACCCTGGATCACAAAATCGGGAATGACCCTGTGAAAAGCCAGTCCGTCATAGAAACCGCTTTTTGCCAAAGAGATAAAATTAGCTACAGCACCAGGGGCATCTTTCTCGAAAAAGCTTACCATCATGGTACCTTTTGGTGTCTGTATTTCTGCTGTTGCCATATCTATTTAACTATTTCCAGGAGATCAACTTCAAAAATAAGAGTTGAATAAGGTTTAATGACATCACCGACACCCTGTGCTCCGTAAGCAAGGTTGGCAGGTATAAAGAGTTTGAACTTGGAGCCGACAGGCATAAGTTGAAGGGCTTCGGTCCACCCGGGTATCACTCCTGATACCGGGAACTGGGCCGGTTCATTCTTCTTGGCAGTGGAGTCAAATTCGGTCCCGTCAATTAGGGTACCCACGTAATTAACCTTAACAGTGCTCTGTGCAGTAGGTTTCGGACCTGTCCCCATCTTCAGTACTTTGTACTGTAACCCGCTTGCAGTGGTTATAACACCTGGTTTCTCCTTGTTCTTGGCAAGAAATTCCTCATTTTTAGCTATATAATCTTTATATATCTCCTTGTTAAGCTGAGCCTGTTTCTCCTGTTTAGCCGATTCACGCTTGTTGATATAAGTCATAATATAGGTGCGAGCCATATTATCCTCCATCAGAGGTTTCCCTTCCTTACCGTCCACCATAGCCTTGGCAACGAGCACGGGATCCAGCATCAGGCTGTCCTGTGTCAGCAGTGCATTATAATTTACAATACCAAATGCATAAGCCAGTGAATCATCCTGCGTCCTGAGCTTTGCAGTTTTTATACCATTTGAGCAAGAGCCAAGCATCAAAGCCATTACAGCTGTCAGTACAATTAATACCTTGATTTTCATACGATACATTTTTAATTTTTAAAATTTCCGCTAAGATAACATTTTGATAAAAGCAAAAAGCATGCAGAAAAATAATTTTTACAATTTTATAGCTCTGATTACGTGTCTTTTTCCGGGTGGCCCGGGCAGAAGAGTTACCTTATACCCATTAGCCCTGAGATTCCTTTTTACATCTCCCTTGGCAGAATAAGTGACAAATATTCCTCCCTGTACCATTATTGAAGTTAATTTTTTAAATATAGAGGAAGTCCACATTTCCGGTTGTTTGTCAGGTCCGAATGCATCAAAAAAGATAATATCAAAGCGACCGGTTAAAAAGTCACAGGTCAGATCACCGTATATTTTTTTCAATATGAAATTTTTACAGATCTCCTGTTCCCTGTCCCACTCAGCCTTATGTATCATTTTAAAAATTCCGCCTCCTTTTTCACCACTGAACGCATAATAATTGAGTCTGTTGATCATTTCGGGGGCTACGGGGTATTTTTCCAGCGAGCTGTAGTAAACCTTCCTGCTACCCTTGCAGCTTTCAACAGCAGTGAGCAAGGCATTTAAACCGGTTCCAAATCCTATTTCAAGTATATACAGGGGATCTGCATCACAGAATTTAAATCCGTTGTTTATGAACACCGTCATCGATTCCTGCACAGCCCCGTTTATGGAATGATAATGTTCCTCCAACTCCGGGACAAAAAGTGTATGGGAACCATCTTCAGTTTTTACAAGCTCTGTCAACTTTATTTTATTTGTTTTGAGTTTAAAGTTATTGTATTATTTTTATCCTTTCATATTAATTGAGGAACGAAAAATAATTAATTAATATTAACTGGTAAACCCATGAAAACAAAAAGAAGTAGACGAGATTTCCTGAAGCTTTCTGCAACAGGTGCTTTAGGCGCATTTGTTATTTCGAGGAATAATATCAGGCCACTGGATTCATTGGCTGGAGAATCATCGGTTGTTGACCTGAAATCTTACGGTATAGGATTGCAGCTTTATACTATCAGGAGAACCATTGCAAAGGATGTTCCGGGATCACTTAAAAAGGTTTCAGATATTGGGTATAAATATGTTGAACTGGCAGACTATAACAATCGTAAATTTTATGGTTATGAGCCTGCTGATTTTAAAAAGATTGTATATGACCTTGGCATGGAAATTCTGAGCAGTCATGCCGGTATTGATCCTGCAGGAGATGTTGCGGAACAGGCTAAGATGATGGCTGAAGATCATGCCAAACTGGGAGCTCAGTATTGCATGCATCCGTATGTAGATGCTAAGGACAGGAGTATTGACTATTTTCATAAGCTGGTGAAAGGGATAAATGTAGCTGCTCCGATTTTTAAGGAACAGGGTATCACTTTTGGCTATCACGGTCATAATTTTGAATTTGCCAAAGTTGACGGTATTGTGCCTTATTATGATATTTTCCTTAAAGACCTCAATAAGAATCTCACCACTCTGGAATTAGACCTCTTCTGGGCTACAAAAGCCGGCCAGGATCCCGTTGAGATATTCAGGAAATACCCCGGCAGGTTCCAGTTGTTCCATATGAAAGATATGTATACAAAGGAGGCTCCTTTCTACGAAACCAATACTGATGATTTTGCTCCTGTAGGAGCCGGAGTTATTGATTTCAAAAGGATATTGGCTGAAAGGAAACTTGCAGGTAACAAGTATCTTATTGTTGAGCAGGATAATGCAGAAGAAAAAGGTGATCCATTCAAGGCTATTCAGACCAGCATAACAAATCTTTGTACCAGGATACTGGCATAAGTACAGTACGGGAAATTATCAGATTTATTTACCATTTTATAATTAAGTGCGATAAATAATCACTAAAGCAGATGTCTTACATCAACAGGAAAATTCAGCATTTCTCGCTTCTGCTTGCAGTACTTATAATTATTGCACATATGATAATACCACATGATCACCACCTGGCCGGGATCAATCCCGGTCAGGATGATACATGTCCCTATTCAAAAGGGGAGACAGGGAATCATAAAGGTTTTCCGATCCATTGTCATGCCTTTAATGAACTTAGCGCAGAAGAAGCATCAACTCTTGTTTTCTCTGCTTATTTTCATTTTACCTTTGATCTCTTAACCTCCTCAGCAGGTCCTTACCATCCTGACTTAAGCATTAACTCAGCCAGGCACTTCGAAATACGGGGAGCAATTCCCGGCCTGTATACCCGCAGCATAAGCCTTTTAAGGGCCCCTCCCTATATTGTTATACACATTGCATAGATCCTGGTGCCTTTCACGGTAAGACCTGCATCAGCATTTCCCGGAAGTTTTTATTGATATGACTTTCCTGCAGGAAATCTGGACAGTTACCTGAACATACCGGTACAGGGTATTGCAAGGATGACTCATGTCATTTACCTGAAAAACGCAGGCTGGTATAAATTATTATAATCAACAGGATAAGGATGATAAACAGTATCATAAAATTTTCAATAAAGAATAAATTCATTATCGGGCTATTTGTTCTGGCTCTTACCGGATGGGGTATCTATTCCCTTAGCAGGTTGCCTGTGGATGCCATACCCGATATTACAAACAACCAGGTACAGGTTATTTCACTGGCGCCTTCACTGGCAGTACAGGAAGTGGAAAGTTTTATTACAGCGCCTATTGAAGTAGCTGTTGCCAACATACCCGATATAATAGAACTGCGATCTATATCAAGGCTTGGGCTGTCGGTGGTTACAGTGGTATTCAAGGACAATATTGATATTTACTGGGCCCGGCAACAATTGACTGAACGACTGAAAGAGGCAGAAGAATCAATACCGGATGGTCTTGCAGAGATCTCACTGGCTCCGATTTCAACGGGTCTTGGTGAAATATTCCAGTATCGGCTGGCCGTGGAAAAGGGTTATGAAAATATCTATACACCGATGGAACTCAGGACACTTCAGGACTGGGTTGTTAGACGCGAGATGCTTGGGACACCGGGCGTGGCTGATATTAACAGTTACGGTGGATTTGTTAAAGAGTATGAAGTGGCTGTCAATCCCAACAGGCTAAGGAGTATGAACCTGACCCTGAGCGATGTGTTCACAGCACTGGAAAAGAATAATGAGAATACAGGCAGCGCATATATCGATAAGAGACCTACAGCCTATTTTATCAGAGGTATAGGTATGGTCAGGTCACTCGCAGACATTGAAAAGATCGTTATTAAGAACGATAAATCAGGTATACCTGTTCTAATAAGGGATATTGGTGAAGTAAGGTACGGCAATGCAACACGGTACGGGGCATTTGTTGTGGATACAACAGAAGCTGTTGGTGGTGTTGTAATGATGCTGAAAGGTGCCAATGCTCATGAAGTCATAGATAACGTGGAGACCCGCATCAGGGAGATACAGCAGTCACTTCCGAAACAGGTGATGATAGAGCCCTATCTTAACAGATCCGATCTTGTCGGACGTGCAATCCATACTGTATCGAGGAATCTCATTGAAGGTGCCCTGATAGTCATATTTATACTTGTCATTCTGCTTGGTAACATCAGGGCTGGCCTTATTGTGGCTTCAGTAATACCCTTATCGATGTTGTTCGCTGTATCCATGATGAATATCTTCGGTGTTTCCGGAAACCTGATGAGCCTTGGTGCCATAGATTTCGGTCTTATAGTGGATGGTGCCGTTATAATAGTGGAGAGCGTGGTACACAGGATAACATCCAGTAAGCATCATCACCGGGGAATGGCTGTTCTGTCGCGTGAACAGATGGATGCGAATGTCAGGGAATCTGCCAGTCGTATGATGAATTCTGCTACATTCGGCCAGATCATTATTCTTATTGTTTACCTTCCGATTATGGCCCTGGTCGGCATTGAAGGAAAGATGTTCCGTCCTATGGCCCAGGTGGTTACATTTGCCCTGATAGGTGCTGCTATCCTGTCTCTTACATATGTTCCAATGGCATCTGCACTCTTTCTGAGCCGGAAGACCACCCACAAACCAAATTTTTCTGATCGCCTGGTAGCAAGTCTGAAAAGAATATTTGAACCTGCTATCGATTTTGCTCTCAGAAGAAAGTCTCTTGTTTCGGTCTCTGCGATAATTATTTTCATCCTCAGCCTTATCCTGTTTGCTCACCTGGGAGGGGAGTTTATCCCACAGCTGGAGGAAGGTGACCTGGCAGCAGGTGTGATGACCCTGCAGGGGGGGTCAATAACAAATACCATTGACAAGGTGATAACTGCAAATAAGATACTTCTGGAAAATTTTCCGGAAATAAAACATGCTGTATGTAAGATAGGAGCAGGGGAGATACCCACTGATCCAACGCCGATGGAAACAGGTGATTATATTATAACCCTGAAGGATAAAAGTGAATGGACTTCAGCTAAAACGCGCGAAGGACTTGTTGCCAGGATGGAAGATAAACTAGTGACCCTGGCAGGTGTTAAGTTTGAGTTTCAGCAACCTATTCAGATGAGGTTTAATGAACTTATGACCGGGTCAAAACAGGATATAGCGATTAAGATATTCGGAGACGATCTTAATACACTGGCTGAAAAAGCTGCAGAAATAGAAAAACTGATACAACCTGTTGATGGTGTAGAAGATATTAATGTGGAAAAAGTCACTGGTCTCGAACAGATACATGTGGAGTACAACAGGGATAAGCTGGCTCAGTACGGAATTGATGTAGGGGATGTGAATAACATCCTGCGAACAGCTTTTGCGGGCAGACAGGCTGGTGTGGTTTATAATGAGGAACAACGTTTCGGACTGGTTGTCCGTCTTGACAGGGATTACCGGAAAAGTATAGATAACATTAAAAATCTGACAGTGGCGCTTCCCTACGGACCTCAGGTACCACTCAGCGAGCTGGCTGATATAGCTATTAAGTCAGGTCCGGCACAGGTGTCGAGGGAGAATACCAAACGAAGAATAACAGTGGGATTCAACGTACGTAACAGGGATGTCAGGAGTGTTATCAGTGATGTAAGTGCCATGATAGATAAGAATATAATCTTTCCAACAGGCTATTATGTCACATATGGTGGTCAGTTTAAAAATCTTGAGGCTGCACAGAAAAGACTTTTAATTGCTGTTCCTATCGCACTTCTTCTGATCTTTATTCTTCTGTATTTCGCATTTAACTCGGTAAAACAGTCACTTCTGATTTTTACAGCTGTGCCTATGTCGGCAATTGGAGGTATCCTCGCCCTCTGGCTTAGAGGTATGAATTTCTCCATTTCAGCAGGTGTTGGCTTTATTGCCCTGTTTGGTGTGGCTGTCCTTAATGGCATTGTACTGATAGCCGAGTTCAACAGGCTTGAAAACGATGGAATATCCGACATAACACAAAGAGTAAAGAAAGGGTTACAGACAAGACTGAGACCTGTAATTATGACAGCATCTGTTGCTTCGCTGGGATTCCTGCCCATGGCTCTTTCAACTTCTGCAGGTGCTGAGGTTCAGAAACCTCTGGCAACAGTGGTAATAGGTGGATTAATAACAGCCACTATACTTACCCTGATAGTTCTTCCTGTCTTTTATGTTATTTTTTATTCCGGTAACCGGAGGCTACGATTCAGAAAGCCTGGCCGGAACAGAATCGTTATGTTGTTTGTTATTGCGGCAATAACTTCATTTGCAGGTGTCTCAAAAGCACAGGGCCCCAAGGTTCTTACCCTTCATGATGCAATCCAGACAGCGCTGGACAATAACCTGGCTGTAAAATCTGCCGGCCTGTCCGCAGACGCTTCAAAATCGCTGAAGGGTGCAGCATTTGATCTTCCTAAAACATCAGTGGACGGACAATATGGTCAGATCAATTCGTTTACCGACGATAACAGCTTCTTTGTGACCCAATCTTTTGAGCTGCCTTTTATCTATATCAATAAGTTGAAGCTGGCAAAGGCAAATATAAGGAGCAGCGAGTTAAAATATGATATTGTCAGGTTGCAGACTGCAACAGAGGTCAAGCAATTATACTGGAATCATGTATACCTGCTTTCGAAAAAGAATTTGCTGGAGTTTCAGGACAGCCTTTTCCGAAGATTCAGGAGAGCAGCTGAACTGAGGGCCGGTACAGGCGAGACCAACAGGCTGGAAATGGTTACTGCACGGTCGCAAAGTATGGAGATAGGCAACAGGCTCTTTCAGGTGCGGTCAGATATTGTTATTAACAGCCATAAAATGATGGTGCTTCTTAATATGCCGGTTTTGCCTGTTCCTTATGATACGATCCTTAAACAGATAGATACTATATTACCCTCTGACAGTATGGCTGTCAATGGAAATCCTTACCTGGGTCTGATAGTTCAGAAGGCTGAAATATCAGGTATTCAGAAAAGAATCGAAAGAAATCATGCTCTGCCAGACCTCAATATCGGATACTTCAGCCAGACTATGATAGGAAGCCAGGAAACAGACGGTAGGGTACGTGATTTTGGATCAGGTTACAGGTTTGCCGGGGTACAGGCAGGAATATCCCTTACCCTGTGGTTCCCCCAATTTGTATCGCGGTCAAAGGCAGCCCGGATAAATGAAGAGGCAGCACGCACAGACGCTGAATATTACAGGCAGACACTTAGCGGCAGACTTCATTCGTTAATTGATGAACTGAAAAAATATTCCAGCACAGTTAGATATTATGAATCACAGGCTGTCCCCGAGGCTCAGATGATAATAAAACAGGCAGACCTGAGCTTTGCCGCAGGAGCTCTGGATTACCTTGACTATGTTCTGACTATAAACAGGGCGCTGGAAATCAGGCAAAGCTATCTTGATGCCCTGAACAATTATAACCTGACAGAAATATCAATAGAATATATATATGGGAAAATTTTCTAAAAACATATCACAAATGTATAACAGGAAACGGTTTTGGTTACCGGCTGGTATATGGCCGGTAGTATTTATAGTAATGCTATTCGTACCAGGAGCTTGTAAAAACAGTACAGCCTCCGTAACAGAGGAGGAAGAAAATCTTCCACCCGATATTGTTGAATTGAGAGATGACCAGGCCAGGCTGGCGAATATTGAATTCGGCAAAGTGGAAATGCATCATATTAGTGAAACAATACCCCTAAATGGAAAGGTTACAGTAGCCCCGGGTGATTTGGCTACCATTTGTATGCCTATGGGAGGATTCATAAAACACACTTCCATGATGCGAGGTGATGAGGTCAGGAGGGGACAGGTCCTTGCAGTGGTTGATAATCCTGATTTTGTTGATATACAGCAGAATTATCTTGAAGCCAGGAATAACCTGAGTTATGCTGAAGCTGAATTCAAAAGGCATTCCGAATTGTATAAAGATGATGTTTATTCTGAAAAGAGTGTTCAGGAGGTTACTGTAGGCTATAACAATCTAAGGGCGCTGGTAAGGTCCTATGAGCAGAAATTACTGCTGATAGGTATTGATCCTTCGAAACTCACAGCCGACAACATAAGCAGTTCTGTGTATGTTACCTCTCCGATTGATGGTTATATTACTTCAGTAAAGATAAATACCGGTAAATATATCAACCCTGCTGATGTTATGTTTGAGGTTGTTAACAGGAAGAAATTATTACTTGAACTTACACTCTTTGAGAAAGATGCAGATAAGGTAAGACAGGGACAGGATGTGGTTTTCCATATAAATAATGAAAGTGAGGTACACCATGCCAGAGTAAGCCGGACCGGTAAATCAATAGGAGAGGATAATACCTTTATCATATATGCAGCTGTTGAAAGTATGTGTGAGAATGTACTGCCCGGCATGTATGTGAACGCTTCTGTTATCAAATCGGATAACCTGGTTACCTCCCTGCCTTCTGAGGCCATAGTCAGTTTTGACGACAAAAATTACATTTTTGTGTATGAAAGGGATAAGACAGAGTCGGGTATGGCATTCACGGAATTCAGGATGGTGGAAGTTGGAAAGGGAGTAACATCGTCGGGTTATACCGAAGTAAAACTACCGGAAGGATTTGATCTGTCTGTAACACGTGTTGTCTTCAGGGGAGCCTATAACCTGCTGTCAGCAATGAAAAATGCAGGAGAGATGGCCTGCTGATTACCAGCTTGAGTCGTACCATGGCCTGACATCCGTAGCCTGCATACCTGCTGAATGGGCAGCTTCAAGGCCAAGGTCTCCATCTTCAAAGACCTCTATATACCTGGGCGCAATGTTCATTAGGTCTGCACATTTGAGGAATGTCTCAGGATGTGGCTTGAAATTATCGACATCGTTGGCAGTAATAATTATATCAAAAAACTTACGAAGCCCGGTGATCTCAAGTGTCTTTTCAACTGCTTCCCTGTGTCCTCCTGTACCTATTGCCATTGGCAGAATGCGATAGTATTTTTTAACAATATCCACAACCACCGGGATAGGTTTTACCCTGTGCTGCTCCCTGTTAAACTGAGATAATTTTTCCGCCATTATATTTTCCCTTGAAACAACACCGTCAAGACCACATTTCTTTATTATCTCATCTGCAATGATCCACCCTGGGGTGCCTGTGTGTTTCCTGAGAAAACCGGTATCTATATCTGTCCCGTATTTCCGGCAGGCTTTTCTCCAACCCTCAAAATGATATCGCATCGTGTCTGCAAGGGTTCCGTCAAGATCGAATATCAGGCCTTTAATGCCTGGTTTAATATCGTATTGCATCTTTCTCTTTTGAATTTGCAAAGGTAAAAAGAATAATTATTCAGCATAATCATAAACCAACAAAGACACGGATACAAATGACGAAAGTTACTTTATCCTGTTACAAAAGTATACGGACTATTCATTGAATTTTTTCCGGAAATTTATATCTTGTTGATCCATTAAAATGGGGATTTTAAGGATTGGCTTAGCTGAACATTATGTAACCTGTCTGTTATACAAGGGTTTAATTATTCCATAATGAAGAACTACAGTAATGTATCCAAAGAGGATGTTATTAAAGAATTGCTGGCATTACAGCACTCTAATGAAAATCTAAAGCAAAAAAATTCCGAAAATGAAGCTCTGATTGAGGATCTTCAAAAAAGGTTGAATGAAAGCGAGGAAAAGTGCAGGACCGCTTTTATGACAAGTCCTGATTCGGTAAATATCAACAGGTTATCCGACGGATTGTTTATTTCAATCAACGAGGGCTTCAAAGTCAACACCGGGTATACACAGGAAGATGTACTCGGAAGAACCTCACTTGAGATTAATATATGGGCAAATCCGGAGGACAGGGAGGAACTTAAGAAAAGACTGAAGAAAGATGGGCGTGTTGATAATTTCCGGGCACGTTTCAGACAGAAAAACGGTAACCTTATTGATGGGGTTATGACTGCCTCCCTTATTACCCTGGGTGGTGAACTTCATATTCTTAATGTTACAAGGGATATTACCTCTACCTTAAAAACCGAGGAAGCTCTGGAGCTTGAACAGATGATCATCAATTCACTTATGAATAATCTTCCTGATCATATCTACTTTAAAGATATCAACAGCAGGTTCATAAGGAATAATAAGGCCCATGCCTTATCTTTCGGTCTGGATGATCCGGAACAGATTGTCGGTAAGTCAGATTTTGACTTTTTCACCAAAGAGGCCGCAAGGGCAGCCTTTGAGGATGAACAAACTGTAATGCGTACAGGTGAGCCTGTTATAAAGGAGGAAAAACTTACAAGGAAAGATAACCATGTTGTGTGGTTCCATGCAATGAAGCTGCCCCTTTATAACAGGGAAGGAAGGATCATAGGAACCTTTGGTATTTCACGGGATATTACTCAACAAAAATATGCGGAAGAGACATTAAAGCAAAGCGAGGAGCGATTCCGGTCAGTTGCTCAGTCTGCACACGATGCCATAATTACAATTGATTATAACGGAACTATAATTGGATGGAACAGGGGAGCTGAAAATACCTTCGGGTATAAAGAGAGTGATATTATAGGGGAATCGCTGGACCTTATAATCCCTGAAGACTATATAAAGCAACATATCAAGGGAAGGATACTGCTTGAGAGAAGGAATAACCTTTACGACTCAAGCAGGATTATTGAGCTTAAAGGATTGAGGAAAAACGGTGAGATATTTCCTTTGGAACTGACTCTTTCGGAATGGGAAACTTCCGAAGGCAGGTTCTTTACGGGAATTCTGCGTGATATAACCAGCAGAAAAAGGACTGAGGTTGAAAACCAGATCATCTTTGAGATCATACAGGGTGTTACATCAACATCCAACCTCGATCAGTTGCTCAAGCTGATCCATCATTCACTCGGGAAAGTTGTTTATGCAGATAATTTCTTTGTTGCTCTTTTTGATGAAACTACAGGATTGTTCAGTTTCCCGTATTTTGTGGACAAATATGATACATTACCGGAATCGGCATCAATGGGCAGGAGTTGTACTGAATATGTATTCAGGTCACTGAAGCCGTTCCTGTTCACAGAAGAGGAATATGACCATCTCGTTGAAAAAGGAGAGGTTGAACTGGTAGGATCAGCTTCACCTTCCTGGATTGGTATCCCTCTTCAGACTCCATCCAGGATAATAGGGGTAATGGTCTTACAGCATTATGAAAAGGCAGAGGTTTATTCAGAGAATGATGTTCAGCTTCTGATGTCCATTGGTAGCCAGGTAGCTGTTGCTATTGAAAGAAAAAGATCGGAAGAAGAGATACTTGAGAAAAACGAAATGCTGCTCTCAATGAATACAGAAAAAGATAAGTTCTTCTCTATCCTTGCCCACGACCTGAGGGGACCATTAAGCTCTTTTGTAACAGCAACGCAGATATTGACTGAGGAATTATCGACCATAGACCCTGATGAAATGAGAGATATTACCCTGGGGATGAAAACTTCGGCGGCTAATATATATAATCTCCTTGAAAACCTTCTTGAGTGGTCGAGGATACAAAGAGGGGCTATGGAATTCGTTCCTGAAAGAATCAGCATCGAGAGTGCAATAAAGGATTGTGTTGACCTGTTATCAGAGCAGGCCCGAAATAAGGACATAAAAGTCGATTATTATGTTCCGCATGATATGCATGTGATTGCTGACAGACACATGTTTGATACCGTAACAAGAAATCTTGTGTCCAATGCCATCAAATTTACACCTGCAGCAGGAGAGGTAAAGGTGGATGTACGAAGAAATAACGAGAATGAGGTTGAAGTCATTATTGCGGACACAGGCATAGGCATTCCCGGTGACCTTCAAGACAAATTATTCCGTATCAATGAAAAAACAAGTCGCAGGGGAACAGAAGGCGAGGCAAGCTCAGGTCTTGGATTATTGCTTTGTAAAGAGTTTGTGGAGAAGCACCGAGGAAGATTATGGGTGGAAAGCGAACCTGATAATGGAAGCAAATTTCATTTTACTATACCTGATAATGGAGCCGGCAAGTATTAAACAAAAAAACCTGGTGGATATGTCTATGATATTTAAACAACTTTAACCGGAATATAAAATGCAAAAGAAATCAAGCGTTAAAGAGAATCTCTATTTTTCCATCGTGGAAAACAGTCCTGATTTTATTACCAGGTATGACAGGAATTTCAGGTATATATATATTAACAGCACAGGTCTGAGAAATCTTGGCAGGGATAAGGAATCTCTTGTGGGGAAGACTCACAGGGAAGCCGGAGTATATTCTCCTGAACAGTGCGATTTCATGGAAAATAAGATCAGGGATGTATATGATACCGGCAGGGAATTCAATGACCAGTTTGAATGGGGAGGTGCCGGCAGTAACCTCTGGATACATCTTCTCCTGACACCTGAATATGATGACCGGGGTAATATAGAAAGTGTACTGGGCTTCTCAAGGGATATTTCAAAATATAAAAAAGCTGAAAAGGAATTACTTGAAAATGAGGAGGTCTTTAATCACTTCATGGAGCATAGCCCTGTATATGTGTTTTTCAAGGATAAGGATGTAAGGACATTACGTCTTAGCAGAAACTATGAAAGGATGCTGGGCAGGCCCCTGGATGACCTGATTGGCAAGTCAATGGAAGATCTTTTCCCCCCTGACTTTGCAAAAAGTATGATGGAAGATGATAAACGTATCCTTAATTCCGGTAAACTTGAGACAATTGATGAGGAATTGAACGGGAAATATTATACCACATATAAATTTCCAATAATAATAAATGGTATGCCACGATACCTGGCAGGATACACAATAGACGTTACCCAGCAGAAAAAGGCGGAGATGAGGTTGCAAAGGTCCAATAAACTGCTGGAAATCAGTACTGCCAAAGCCACAAAGCTGCTGGAGGAGGTAGAGGCTGAGGTTGCACAAAGAAGGAAAGCTGAGGAGGAGATTAGTATGTTGAATGCCGATCTGGAAAAGAGGGTCCTTGAACGTACGAGGCAGCTTGAAGCAGCAAATAATGAACTCGAAGCATTTGCATATTCAGTATCGCACGACTTGAGGGCACCTCTGCGGGCTATTGATGGATTTTCCAGGTTCCTGATTGATGATCACAGTAAACAATTGACATCGGAAGGTAAGAAGCTGGTCGAACATATCAGGAATAATACACAAAAGATGGATCAGCTTATAACAGATATCCTGGCCCTGTCGCGTGTAAGCAGAAGCGAACACAGGACTTCACATATCGATATGACAAAAATGGCTTTAAGCATGTTAAATGAAACAGTACCGGCTGATATACTTGAAAAGGTCAAGGTCAAAATTGGTAAACTACCGGAAGCCTGGGCGGATCCGACGTATATGAAACAGGTATGGATCAACCTAATATCCAATGCTGTAAAATTTTCCTCCACTAACAGTAATCCTGTCATATCTTTTGGAGGTGAGACAAGAGGAAGTTATTATGTGTATTATTTATCTGATAATGGAGTTGGATTTGATAAGGAATATAATAAGAAGATATTTGGAGTCTTCCAGCGATTGCATAAGTCTGATGAATTTGAAGGAACCGGTGTGGGTCTGGCTATTGTTCAGAGAATAATTCACAGGCACGGAGGTGAGGTATGGGCAGAAGGAAAAGAAGGAGAAGGTGCAACCTTTTATTTTAGCCTGCCGGTAAAGGCAGACATATAAGATTGATATTATTGGGTAAAAATTCTCATTATCAAAGAATATTGGAGTATGGTACCGAAAAAAAAACTCAGGATCTTATTTGCAGAAGATCTGCCTTCTGATGCAGAACTGGCCGTGATGGAACTGCATAAAGGAGGCCTGGCCTTTGAACATCGAAGAGTGGATTCCAGGAAGGATTTTCTGGCAGCCCTCAAGGATTATCAGCCTGATATTGTGATCTCCGATTATATGATGCCTTCCTTCAATGGCCTGCAGGCTTTGAAAGACTCACGGGAATATGATCCGTTTATGCCCTTTATTCTTTTCACAGGTTCTACCAATGAAGAAATAGCAGTGGAATGTATGAAGGCTGGTGCATCCGATTATGTTATCAAGGAACATATGACACGGTTGCCTTTTGCTGTTATTGAGGTACTTGAACAAACACGGATACAAAAGGAAAAAATAGAAGCTGATCATCTTCTTGAGGTGAGCCATCATTCTCTTAATACATTGATAAGTCATCTGCCCGGTGTGGTTTACAGGTGCCGTAATGATAAAGCAAGAACAGTGGAATTCATTAGTGATGTTGCCAGTGACATTATGGGATATTCTGCAGATGAACTGATCATTAATAAAGATATATCGTACAATGAACTGATATATTTTGATGATCGTGAAGCAGTTTGGCAGGAAATACAGGAAGCGGTTGAAAAAGGGGAACATTATCATATCAAATACAGGATCATAAAAAAAGATGATAATGTTATTTGGGTATGGGACAATGGAGAAGGTATTTTAAATGAAAACGGCGAACTGCAGTTTCTTGAAGGTTTTATTACAGATATTACCAGCCAGAAACTGGCAGAGGATTCACTTAAAGAGAGCAGGCAGTTATTTGAGACTCTTGCACAGGCTGCCCCTGTCGGAATATTCCGTACCCGTGCTGATGGTTACACAACATATGTCAATCCGCGATGGACAGAACTGGCCGGAATGTCGGCAGAGGAGGCTCTTGGCAATGGTTGGCTTAAAGCGGTCCACCCAAGCGACAGGGATATTATTTTAGGTAAATGGAACTCTGATGTTTTACAGAGGAAGACATCATATGCTGAATACCGGTTTCTCCGGTCCGATGGATCAATATGCTGGGTTATTGGTAATGCAGTACCGGAACATTCGGGAGGGAACGTTTATGGGTATATAGGTACCATTACGGATATAACTGATCGACATCTGGCAGATATAGAACTACATAAACTGTCAAGAGCAGTGGAGCAAAGTCCTGTGTCGATCATCATTACCGATACAGAAGGAATAATTGAATATGTAAATCCTAAAATGTGTGCGGTCACCGGTTATTCACAGGAAGAGCTTATTGGGAAAAATCCGAGTTTATTGAGTACAAAAGAAAAATCAAAATCAGAATTTAAGGTACTTTGGGATACTATCAAAGGAGGGAATGACTGGTCGGGGGAATTTCATAATAAAAAGAAAAACGGGGAACATTACTGGGAAAGTGCCACAATTTCTCCTATAAGGAATGAAAGGAATGAGATAACACATTTTCTGGGTATAAAGGAAGACATTTCTGAGAAAAAACGTTCGGAACAGGTTCAAAAAGCACTTTTTGAGATTTCAAGCGCAGTGGTAACAAATCCTGAACTGGAGACCCTGATCGAGATCATTAAGAAACAGATTGGTACTATTCTCGATTCCAGGAATTTTTACCTGGCATTTTATGATGAGAAGGCAGGCAGTTTATATTCTCCGGTCACAAAGGATGAGAAAGATGACTTTGTGTCGTGGCCTGCTGAAAATTCCCTGACATGGTATGTGGTGAAAAATAACAGGTCGGTTGTGCTGAGGAAGGATGAAATAATGCATCTCATTAATAAGGGAGAAGTACAGCTTGTTGGCACTATAGCTGAATGCTGGATAGGTGTGCCATTGAAAGTAAGCGACAGGACTCTCGGAGCTTTTGTATTGCAGAGCTATGATAATCCTGATGCATATAATAAAGGTGACATCAACATGCTTGAGTTTATTGCTAACCAGATAAGTCAGGCTATTCAGCGCCAGAATGCAATCACAGAACTAAAGGAAGCCTTGAGAAAAGCTGAAGCAGGCGACAGGCTTAAAACAACCTTCCTGAATAACATTTCACATGAGGTAAGGACACCTCTGAACGGTATACTTGGTTTCTCTGAGCTGATAGCAAAACCCGGTCTGCCGGACAAGGACAGGAGAGAATCTCTTGATATGCTATCTGAAAGCAGTGACAGGTTACTAAATACAATTACCAATTACATGGATATATCACTTCTTACATCGGAAACCCTTATGGTACATAATAAGGATTTTTTCCCGGAACGTATTCTCAGGGATATGTTTGTGAAATATGAAAGACTGTGTAAGAAAAGAGATCTAATTCTGATGCTTGATATTCCTGCACAGACAGAAGGCCTGTCAATTCATTCCGATCCTGAGATTTTCAAAAAGATAATATCACATTTTCTTGATAATGCCTTCAAATTCACGGAAAAAGGAAGTATAACCTATGGCTTCAGGGTGAAAGGTGAAAAGCTAGATTTTTTTGTTCATGATACCGGAATAGGTATCAATACTGAATCGGCAGGCAGTATTTTTAAGCGTTTCATAAAAGAAGAAAGAAATGTGCATAAGAATACTGAAGGAAGTGGACTTGGCCTGTCAATAGCAAAAGGGATGTCGTTGCTTATTGGGGGAGAGATAAGTCTTGACTCGGAACCAGGAAAGGGATCAACTTTTTATTTGTCATTACCGCTTGATAAGACTGGAGAACCTTTTACGGGTGGAGGAGACATTGCAGTGCGGCGAAAAGGATCGAAGATTCTTGTTGCTGAAGACGATGAAACAAATTTCTTCTATATAAGTGCCCTGCTTAAGCATGAGACAAGGTTTACCGTTATACATGCCGTATCAGGGAACGAGGCTGTTGAACTTTACAGGGCTAATCCCGACATAGCACTGATACTGATGGATATTAAAATGTCAGATATAGATGGTATTGAAGCAACAAGGATGATAAAACAGATCAACAGGGATATTCCGGTTATCGCAATCACGGCTTACGCTATGTTGGGGGATGAAGAAAAGATACTTGCCGCAGGATGCGATGGATACCTTAGCAAGCCGATAAGCAAAAGCAGCCTGCTGCGGGCAATGTCAAAATTCATTGAGATTTAAATCCTGACAAATATTTCTTAACCTGCCTGTAGACATTATCGGCTGTAAAGCCAAATTTCTCATCAAGTATCTTATAAGGAGCGGAATAACCAAAGTGTGTCAGTCCCCAAACTGATCCTGACGGCCCGACAAGTCCCTGTAAGGTTACCGGTAATCCGGCTGTCAGACCGAATACAGGTATATTATCCGGAATGATTCTTTTCCTGTATTCTTCAGGCTGATCCCTGAATAAACCTTCTGAAGGAGCTGATATTATCCTTACTTTCAGATTCTCGCTTTCCAGCAGGGCTGCGCCATCAACCAGTGTTGATACTTCAGAACCGCTTGCAACCAGTATTATATCAGGAGTGCCCTGGCAATCCTTTACAATATATGCTCCCTTTGAAGTATTAAGGGCATCTTTATATCTGTTATTATTGTCAGATGGCAGGTCTTTAATATTCTGCCTCGACAATATCAGTGCTGTAGGTGTTTCTTTGTTCCCGATAGCTATTTTCCAGGCAACTGTAGTTTCTGTTGTATCTGCAGGCCTTAATACTACAATACTGTTCCGGCCATGATGATTTTTAAGATGTTCCATTAGCCTGATCTGGGCTTCCTGCTCTACCGGCTGATGAGTTGGGCCGTCTTCCCCGACCCTGAATGCATCATGCGTCCAGATATATTTTACAGGCAGTCCCATAAGACATGCAAGTCTTACAGCAGGTTTCATGAAATCGGAAAAAACAAAAAATGTTCCGCAGGCAGGTATTACTCCGCCATGAAGAGCCATGCCATTTACAATGGCTGCCATTGTCAACTCAGATACTCCAGCATGAAGGAATGCCCCGGAAAAATCTCCCCGCGTAAACGGATGTGTCTTTTTAAGAAAGCCATCTGTCTTATCCGAATTAGCCAGGTCGGCAGACGCAACTATCATATTCCCTATTTTTTCCGCAAAATGGGACAGAACGACTGAAGATGCAGCCCTTGTAGCTGAACCTTCTTTCTGAATTATACTGCTGAAGTCAATATCAGGAATTTTACCGCTGTAATAAGTATTCAATGTCAGGGCAGCCTCAGGATTTTCTCGTGCCCACTCTTCTTTCCTTTGTTTCCATTCTTTCGCCCTGGCTGACTTTTCAACAAGTACTTTTTTATAATGTACTGTAACATCATCAAATATCATGAAGGGATCATTTATATCACCACCCAGGTTGGCAAGTGATTTTTCATAAGATGCTCCTGCATCGCTAACAGGCATACCATGTGTTGAGGTTCTTCTTTCAAAACTGTTGCCATCAGCGTCGAGCAGCCCTTTACCCATAATTGTTTTACCTATTATCAGGGTAGGTGATTCCTTTTCTGTTATTGCCTCTGAGAGTGCATTCCTGATCTGGTCATGATCATTGCCTTCTATCTCCGTAACTTTCCAGCCCCAGGCAGAATATTTCCGGGCTGTATCTTCTCTTGTTACCGCACTGGTCTCTGTTGAAAGCTGTATATCATTTGAGTCGTAAAACATTATAAGATTATTAAGACCCAGATATCCTGCCAGCCGGCCGGCCCCCTGAGAGATCTCTTCCTGTACTCCTCCGTCTGAAATATATGTGAATATCTTATGTGAGAATAATTCTCCGAATCTTGATGCCAGGAACCTTTCGGCAATAGCTGCACCTACAGCCATGGTATGTCCCTGTCCAAGAGGACCGGAAGTGTTTTCAATACCTCTCATTATCTCCAGTTCCGGGTGACCCGGAGTCGGGCTTCCCCATTGCCTGAAATTCATTAGCTCATCTGCCGTGAAACGGCCTGTTAGAGTGAGTACTGAATAAAGCACCGGTGACATGTGCCCGGGGTCAAGAAAAAACCTGTCACGGTTTATCCAACGCGGATCGTCAGGATCAAAGTTCAGAAACTCCGAAAACAGTAAATGGATAAAATCTGCACCACCCATTGCCCCTCCCGGGTGACCTGATCTTGCCTTCTCTACCATTGCCATTGAAAGGATACGGATATTATCTGCAGCCCTGTGATTTATATCAGTACTCATATTATTGGATTTTTCAAAATCTTAAAACAGTGGTACAGCTATAAATATTTCCGGTCTTCTTCAGGTATATCGAAATATTTGCTGTAAGTCTTGACATCGTGTCCTTTCTCTTCTTCAATCTTGTCATCCCTTAGCTTTATTGTAACTTCTTCACCCGCAATTCCTGAAAAGTAAATACTATATTCCTTTCCTTTTTCATCGATCATTATTATCCTTACCAGGTGCAGATATTTCATACTGTTAAGCTGGGCTCCGCAGATTGGGCAGTTGTAGATGTACTCATCACCTTTGTTGATCGCAAATGACGGGTGAGTCGTGGTAGTGTAGTTTCCGAGTTCGGCATTAAGAAAGACCAGACCTTTTTGAGATCTGTCACTTAATTTTGTTGCAGCCAGCACAATAGATGTTTTAACTTTTAAATGGCCTCTGCATACCTTGCATAAATAATCGTTGCTCATGGTAACCTCCTGTTTCAAATATTGGGATCTGTTTTTCTTTTCACAATATAAGAAAGTTATTCCCGAAAATCAATACTATTTATTCCAAATAGGTTCTGCTGGCAGAGATATTTCAAACTCTCTGTGAAGCTTATCTTCAAACTGTCCGCGGAAGGTTCCCCCGAAAAATCTGTCCTTAGGTTCTTTAAGGAATCTTTGCCATGATAAATCCTCCCTGCCAGGTATAACAGGATAAAAAAGAATGTTATTCTGTTGCGAAGCTTCCAGGTCACCTTTTGCATCGCCTATCATCATGATATTCCCTTCAGGATATTTGCCAATGGCAGCATACTTAATATGTTCTGCCTTGGTCCCATGTTCCTGGGCGGCAATAAACCGGACATACTGATTAATGTTATTTTCCCTCCATTCTTTTTCCAGAGCCTCAAGAGGAGTCTGCGATACTATTACAAGGTCCACTATACCCGATAGTTCCCTGAGAGCCATAAGAGCACCCGGAAACGGATGGATCCTGTTCATTCCATCTTCTATTTCCCTGTTGATATTTTCGCTCCACCGCAGGATCAGTTCAAGCTCACTGTCATAGTGTGAATCGATGTATCTTTTTAAGATTTGATTACTTAGTTTTGTTTCAGTATTTACCCATTGTTTTAAGGATCTCAGTTCCGGCAGTGAGATACCGGTATTTCGTATCTCACTTCTTTCTCGTAAATAGTCGAAAACCCTTATCAGTGAGGCAAACCTGTTCCCGCCCCTGTAAACTGAATACAGGTTTACAAATTCCCATGTTTCACGCAAAGTTTTTTCGACAGGATACAGGTTAAAAAATTTCAGGGCATTGGGAATGAAGAATTTTTTCTGTTTGATCTCCATTGTGTCAAAAACACATCCGTCAGAATCAATACCAATAAAATGGTCATGTTCAGGCTGGATATTTTTTAGTAGATCGTGATAATCCATACAATTGGGAAAAATTATTTGCGCGAGGATATTCTATGATTCATTATTAACGGCCATGCTGACTTTTTTATTTCCGGGATTAATACGTGCTGATACAAATCCGTCAAAAAACGCCCTGGCATTTCGTCCGAGAGTCTGTATCTTATATCCCCCTTCCTGTACAACAAGAGTTGGCAGTTTCATGGCGCCTATCATTCTGCCGTTTGCTTCAAAGTCATTTATTGCCAGTTTCCACGTTCCTGTCGGATCTCCTTTTGCGGTATCGAGCCCTAAGGCTATAATAAGATAATCAGGATTATACTGGCTGATTATCTTCAAAGCTTTTGCCAGAGTCTTCCTGTACTCATCAGGAGTGCAATGTTCATGCAGCGGAAAGTTATGGTTATAGCCTGTTCCGGGACCTTCTCCCTTTTCATCGGTAAAGCCTGAAAAATAGGGATATGCAAATGACGGATGCCCGTGAATGGAAACCGTCAGTACATCATTCCTGTCATAGAATATCTGCTGCTGACCGTTACCATGATGATAGTCAATATCCAGGATGGATATCCTGCCAAACCTGCTGAGGTAATCGGCAGCCACAGCATTATTATTGAAATAACAAAATCCCCCGAAAACAAATCTTTCCGCATGATGACCCGGGGGACGTGTAAGTACATATGCTGAATCGGCTCCTGACAACAATTCGTTAACCGCTGTCAGGGTACAGTCTATACCCGCACGGGCAGCGATAAAGGCATTCCTGTTAAGAGGCGTGAATGTGTCAATACAGAAATATCCGGCCCTTACTGATAGTTCTTTCGGAGAACGGGCGGAATTTCGAATCGGGAAAACATAAGGATATACGGATTTGCCCGGTTTCAGGTTGTTGCATACCTTCTTAAAGTAATCCACATATTTTTTATCATGTACTGCAAGAATGTACCTGTCAGGAAACTCACTGCTTTTGCCTGTCCTGAAGTAGCCTGTCTTTTCAAGCTCAGTTGTTATATGAGGAATCCTTACGGGAGATTCCACATAACCTCTCTGGTGGATATCATGTATGCTGCTCTTATCATTAATTATCCAGAAGATCTTATGCTTTGTTGAAATATCTGGATTAAATGATGATGCGTTGATTTTTTTCCTGTACATGAATGGCCTGAGGCTGACAGGATCTGATTTTATACTGTTCACCACCCTGGTTATGTATTCCGGCGGACAATAATCCGGATAAATACGTTCAAGTATTGCCCGCACGATCTTTTTTGCCTTCAGTCTTGATAACGGCACCTGGTTGCCAAGGCTGTCAAACATAAGATAGGGCGGGCTGTCGTCTTCAGGTTTTACAAGCGTCGCATAGAGGGTATTTATAACAGGCCTGGCACCGAAACGTTCATAAAATGCCAGCCGTTTTTTATTTTGCTCAAGAAATGTTATGTCGCGGCATAATTCCGGATCATCAGGGAGACATTCAAAGAAAAGTCCCGTTACGTTTAATGATGCTGCTTCTTCTCTGATCCTCTGGTATATGAAACTACCAACACCGGAAGATGTTTTGCCAGGTAAGGTGGCTATAAAATCCAGAAAACAGAAATGAAGGTCAGGCATATATTTCATCAGGGCGAATCCCAGAATGGTCTCATGGATATTTTCCGCTACCAGAAGGAATGACTGGTATTTGAATTTTAGCGGATTAACGAGTTGTTCATCAAGCTTCTCAATTTTATCCTTCCATAACTCGGGAAACTGTCCGGAGAGTATTTCCCTGACTGCTGACATAGCAGAAAGATTATACCCGAGGTAGGGATTGGAAATTTTTCTTATCCTAAGCATATGCTTTTTGGTTTATGCATCCCTGTTTCTCATATGGACAACCCTCTGCGGGAAAGGAATGGTAATATCGTTTTCATGGAACTTATCAAGGATGTTAAGCCTTATCTCACTCTTTATATTCTCGACTCTGAAGATCTCATCCGTCCAGAACAGAAGAGTGATATCTATTGATGAATTACCAAAATCGGTTAGTCTGACAAAGGGTTCAGGATTTTTGACTACCTGTGGATGATTTTTTGCGACATCCTTTACTATTTTCAGAGCTTTTGGGACATCAGTTGAATAGTCAACACCTATTATGATTTTAAATCTCGACCTTTCATGTCCGTGCGTCCAGTTGATAAGATGATTTGCGGTGAGAGTGGAATTAGGCAGAATAATATACTTATCATCGCGCGTCAGTACGGTTGTCGTTCGAATATTGATCTTCTGTACCCTGCAGAACAGACCGTCCACCTCTATGATATCATTTACCTTCACTGTAGCATCAAGAAGTATGATGACTCCTGACACAAAATCATTGAACAGGTTCTGGAGTCCGAGTCCGATACCTACCAGCAGGGCGGCGGAACCGGCCAGCATGACTTTAACATTGACACCCAGTATTTCAAGGGCAATCAGAATAGCAGTTGCTACAATAAGGTATTTTATAATCTGGTAAACAGCATACTTCTTCGATTTTCTTAACCTTCTGTTGTTTGTTATGAATATTTTAAAGGATTTCAGAATTATCCAGACAACAAGAATAAGGACCAGGAGAGCAACTATATCATATACCGACAGTGAATATTTCCCTAGTTCCAGGATCTTGTATTCAAGTATCTTTTTCATATAGTTTGTTCTGTATAGGAATGTTACTTCTTTTCAAAGTCCTTAAAGTTAATTGAATTTCATAATTCCTATAGTTCACTTAAAAGGAAATTATTATCGATCTTGCCTGATTTATTCAGATTGCGGTCTGATAAATTAACAAAATAACGCTGTAATATGTTGTTGATTGTAGTCATTTATCGTATCTTATTCAATATTTTATACCTGAAGTCAGTTGTTTATTTTCATTCTAAATTAAAAAGACTGACAAATGATAGTATTTTTTAAAAAGTATTGTTATTAAATTCACAGCGCTTTTTCAGACTTATTATTTTTTTTCGATAATATCTATTAATTACCTAAAAATCAAATACAAATGTACTACGTAGGAAATCTGGTTAAGGAGTTGTCTGATAAACATGGCCGTCAAAGGGAGAGCCTTCTGCCTATACTCCAGGGTATTGCTCAGAAGCACAACTATCTTACTGATGAGGTAATGGTTGAGGTTGCCAGGGAGCTGGATATCTCGGCTTCTGAGGTTTATGGGACCGCTTCGTTTTACACCTTTCTCGATACGGAGCCACGGGGTAAGTATGTTATCAGGGTATGTAAAACGATAACATGTACAATGAAGGGCAAGAGTGATATCATTCAGACTCTTGAAGAGATGCTTAAGATCAAGGTAGGAGAGACTACAGCTGATAACCAGTTCAGTCTTCTTGAGACCAATTGTATCGGTTGGTGTCATAAGGCTCCGGCTATTCTGATCAACGAGATGCCTTACACCGAACTGACACCTGAGAAGGTTTCCGAGATAATAAAAGATTATATGCAAAAGTAAATACCGGGGGACAAAATGGAAAATACAGGTTTAAATAAGGTTGACCTTATATTTGAAGAAACGGATGAACAGGAAGTCCTGACCAAGGCTTTCAAGATGAGCAAAGAAAAAATTATCCAGGAAATTCTTGAATCCGGCCTTAAAGGCAGGGGAGGAGCCGGTTTCCCGACCGGATTGAAATGGAAATACACAGCTGCAGAGAAGAGTAACGAGAAATATGTTGTTTGTAATGCGGATGAGGGAGAGCCGGGAACCTTCAAGGACCGTGAGATACTCGACAAAGTCTCAAACAAGGTACATGGCGGCATGGCTATTGCAGGTAAAGCTATCGGCGCAAAGAAAGGCTATGTTTACCTCAGAGGTGAGTACAGATACCTGTTACCAAAGCTTATGGCTGAACTGGAAGATTTTCACAAGATGATAAGCGAAATCGGCTATGATTTTAATATTGAGTACCGAATGGGAAGTGGTGCTTATATCTGCGGCGAGGAGAGTGCTCTTTTCGAATCGATAGAAGGCAATAGGGGAGAACCGCGCAACAAACCTCCCTATCCTACGTCATCAGGTCTTTTTGGCAAGCCTACATCCATAAATAATGTTGAGACCCTTGTTACGGCAATGATGATACTGAAACACGGTTCAAAGGATTTTTTAAAATACGGGACAAACGATTCAAGAGGATCAAAAGTATTCTCTGTTTCGGGTGATACTCCCACCCCTGGGATCTTTGAACTTGAACTGGGGATGACTGTTCAGCAATTTGTCAATGTATTCGGAGATGGTGATGCCAAAGCTGTACAGGTGGGAGGAGCCTCAGGCTTCTGCGTTCCCCGGAAGAAATTTGCCGAAACAATAATAGGTTTTGAAGGTGTGCCGACCGGTGGTTCGATGAAGCTGTTCAACAGTTCCCGATCTATGTATAATGTACTGCATAACTACCTGGATTTTTTTGCAGAAGAATCATGTGGTCAGTGTACGCCCTGCAGGGTAGGATGCCAGCAATTACTTAAAGGCATTGAAATGGTGAAAAAAGGGGATGTTAAATCAACATATCTCAACGAACTTGTTAAACTGGCTGACACAATGAAAATTGCAGCAAAATGTGGTCTGGGACAATCTGTTGGTAATGCATTCAAATCGATTGTTGGCAACTTCAGGGAAGAGATCATCTATTAGTAACATTATTAAATTCCGGGAAAAATGATAAATCTTACAATAAACAACCAGAAGATTTCGGTTAAAGAAGGAACAACCGTTCTTGCTGCTGCCAAACAATTAAATATTACTATACCAACCTTATGCAATCACGATGATCTGTGTGTTGCCGGTAACTGTCGTGTATGTCTTGTAGAGCAGAAAGGGGCCAGGACCCTTATTGCTTCATGCGCCGTTCCTGTTTTTGAGGGCATGGAGATCATGACCAATTCCCTAAGGGTACGTAATGCACGTAAACATGTCGTTGAACTGCTTCTTTCAGAACACAGATCAGACTGTACAAAGTGTTATAAGAACCAGAACTGCGAACTACAGGCCCTGGCCAATGAATTTGCTTTTGGTGACCATATTCTCCTGTCGCTTGTCGAGGAAAAAAATTATAATATTGACAGATCGTCTCCTTCCTTTATCAAGGATGACAGCAAATGTATACGCTGCCAGCGATGTGTGAGAACATGCTCTGAACTTCAGGAAGTTTCAGCAATATCTGTCTCCAATAAGGGTGCTAATCAGAAGATATCTTCTTTCCACGACAGACCTATGAGCAGTGTCGTATGTACTAACTGCGGACAATGTGTAAACCGCTGTCCGACAGGAGCCCTGGTTGAAAAAACTTATATCGACCAGGTATGGGATGCAATATATGATCCGGATAAACATGTCGTGGTTCAGACTGCTCCGGCTGTAAGGGTAGCTCTTGGTGAAGACCTGGGATATGATCCCGGGGAAAGGGTAACCGGCAAGATGGTCAATGCTCTCAGGCAGGTTGGGTTCGATTCAGTCCTTGATACTGATTTCTCAGCTGATCTTACTATTATGGAAGAAGGTACGGAGCTGCTAAACCGGCTCAAAAAAGCCCTGATGGATGGCGACCGTAAAGTATCACTTCCGATGTTCACATCATGTTCTCCGGGTTGGATCAAGTTCATAGAACATAAGTACCCGGAGTTCCTGCCAAACCTCTCAACCTGCAAATCACCGCAGCAGATGTTCGGTGCCCTGGCAAAAACTTATTATGCAGCCAAGCGGGACCTTGATCCTTCAAAGATAGTCTCAGTTTCAATAATGCCTTGTACTGCCAAGAAATTTGAAGCTGACAGGCCCGAAATGCGATCAAGCGGGTACAAGGATGTTGACTACGTGCTTACTACACGTGAACTGGCTGTCATGATAAAGCAGGCAGGTATCGATTTCATGAATCTTGAATCTGCAAATTACGATTCAATAATGGGTGAATCAACAGGCGCCGGCGTTATTTTCGGTGCCACAGGAGGAGTTATGGAGGCAGCTTTGCGTACAGCCTATGAAATCATAACCGGCCATGAGGTACCTTTCGGCAACCTGAACATAACACCGGTAAGAGGTATGGATGGCGTTAAGGAAGCAACTGTGAAAATTGAAGGTTGTGTGGACGAATGGAAATTCCTGGAAGGAGTTGAACTTAAAGTTGCAATAGCTCACGGTCTGGTAAATGCCAACAAGATCATGAAGATGGTGCGTGATGGTAAAGCTTCATATCATTTCATTGAGATTATGGCATGTCCGGGAGGATGTATAGGTGGCGGCGGACAACCTATCCCTACCAATCTGGAAATAAGACAGAACCGTATGAAGGCAATATATTCCGAAGATGAAGGCAAGACCCTTCGTAAGTCACACGAGAATCCGGAAGTCATTGCTGTATATAAAGAGTTCCTCCATCAGCCCAACAGCCATAAATCACATGAGTTACTCCACACTCATTATGTGGAACGGGATAATTACTGAAATTCAGATAATTAAACATTTGGATGAGGCTGTCTCAAAAGTCCCTTTTAACCGCTAAGTACTCAAAGAAGGCGCAAAGCACACAAAGGCAAAGTCTTTAAATTCAGTCCTTTGCGATCTCTGCGTATTATCTTTGTGCGCTCTGCGGTTAAGGATTTTTTACTTTTGGGACAGCTTCTTTTATTTTTTGGTCTTCTTCAGCAGCCAGGCCATATTTTCCCCGAGATCCTTCATGGTCTTCATGCCTTCTTTATCTTTTAGAACCTCGCCTTTTTCCCTTCCGATACCAATGTTCCAGTAGGATGATCCAGGGATTATCATCTCATTGATAAGGAAAAAATGGTTTAAGCTGTCAAAGGCGTGTATGGCACCTGCCCTGCGTACTGCTACAACACCTGCACCAGCTTTGTGCTTAAGAGGGCTTCCGGATGCCCTGAGAGAATAACTTGCAACCTCAATAAGTGCCTTGGCGTCAGCCGTCAGATCGGCATGATAGACCGGGGAGCCTATAATAATACCGTCCGCTTTCATCATCTTCTCAATACACTTATTAATGACATCATTATCCTGATGACATCTGCCGTCTTCTTTCTTCCTGCATTTCATGCAGGCAATGCAACCGTTGACCTCTTTCCCGCCAAGCTGGAATAATTCAGATTTTATACCTTCCTTTTCGAGGGCTTTGAAAACCTCTTTTATGAGTAATTCAGTGTTTCCTCCCTTCCTGGGACTGCAGTTAATACCAAGTACTTTCATAGCTGTGATTTTATCCAATAATATTTAGTATCTCCTTAATATCTATGTCTTTCAACGGATTATTGCTTGTTATGAACATGTCGGCAAGTTTAGACTTTTTCTCCTGCAATCGTACAATCTTTTCTTCTATGCTGTTACTTGTGATATACCTGTAAACAAACACGCTTTTATCCTGGCCAATACGGTGTGCCCTGTTGAGTGCCTGCATCTCTGATGCAGGATTCCACCATGGGTCCAGGATGAATACATATTCTGCGGCTGTCAGGTTAAGGCCAACACCTCCGGCTTTCAGGGATATGAGGAAGATCCTGTTGTCTTCCTGGTTCTGGAAGGAGTTCACAATTTTTTCCCTGTTTGTGCTGGCCCCGGTCAGCATTGAGAACATGATCCTTCTTTTCCTGAATACTTCCGCATATAGATCGAGGTGCTTTACGAATGAGGAAAAGACCAGTATCTTGTGTCCTTCGGATATTACACTTTCAATATCCTGGAGAACGGTTTCAAATTTACCTGAGCTCGATTCGTAATCTTCATAAGCCATGACCGGATGGTTCGATATCTGCCTGAGTTTCATCAATCCCTGTAAAACTACGATTGTTGATTTCTCTACACCGGTAGAGGTGATGTTCTTAATTATGCTGTTCCTTACCGAAGATTTCTCTTTATCATAGATTTGGAATTGCTCATCCGTCATATCACAAAAGACAGTCTGTTCTGTGACCGGTGGCAGGTCCCTTGCCACCATCTCCTTTGTACGTCTTAATATAAATGGCTGAATGATCTTCCTGAGTTTGTCTTCTTTCTCATCATCACCCATTTTCTCTATAGGCCGGGCAAATTCCCTGTGGAAATAGGCCAGGTCACCCAATAATCCGGGATTGACGAAGTTGAGTTGCGTCCATAGATCGGTCAGTGAATTTTCCACCGGTGTTCCTGTAAGAGCCAGTTTGAAATCTGATTTAAGACGCATGACTGTCCTGTAAAGCATGGAAGCCGGGTTTTTAATTAGCTGGCTCTCATCAAGGATGATATATTGGAAATGAAAGGTGCTTACCAGGTCTATATCCTGTCTTATTGTGTGGTAACTTGATAATATGATATCGAAATTATGAAAATAGTCGGTCGACTTTTTACGCTGGTTGCCTTTATAACTATATACTTTCATCCCGGGAATAAATCTCTTAATTTCATTTTCCCAGTTATATATCAGGGAGGCCGGTACTATTATAAGGCTGGTCATTCTCTCCTCATACATGTCAAACAGTGAAGGTTCCCTGGATATGTTTCCGTGAGCAGCAGGAACCAATGTTTCCCTGTTATGCTGGAGCATAGCGAGCGCCTGTATTGTCTTGCCAAGTCCCATATCATCGGCCAGGCATCCGCCAAGCCCGGCGTTCTGGAGAAAATTAAGCCAGTTTAGTCCATCCGACTGGTAATGCCGCATTTTTGCCTTAAGACCGGCAGGTGGTCTGAGCAAAGGGATCTGGTCAGGATTCAACAGTTTTTCAAGTTTTTCAAATCCAGCATTCTGATCATCAGAAAGTGTCTCCTTCAGCAACGCAAAATGCTGTTTATGGATCTTCAGGTCATTACCAGAACTTGTGCTGAATTCCAAAATGTTCTTGTACCTGGTAAACCACGTCTCAGGGAGTATCGCTATTGTTCCGTCCGGAAGAAGATATTCACGTATACCGGCAAGAATGTTTTTCCTGAAAAGGGCAAAGGGCAAATTCCATTTTCCTATCCTGACTGTTGCTTTTATATCGAACCAGTCATTTTCAAGCTGACTGTTAACCTCAATGTCAACCGGCTGAAGATTGTAATTTTGATCCAGTTTTGATATAAGCCGGAATCCTGCATCCGTTATTTCTGAATAGTTACTGTTTATATTCTCTACCAGGCTGTAAATCTCATCTCTTTTAACAGAATCGCTGTAGACGGGAAAAAAGTTAACATCATCATCCGAAAAATAGCCAAGTTCACCCAGAATATCACTGCATCGTTTTTCCCAAACAAAATCACGGTAGTACTTTTTGAAAATGAACCTTTCCCCTTTCTTTTCAAAAACCGTGAACGATGAGTTTGGCTCACTTGCATATAATAAATGTCCCTTGTAACTGTATCTGAGAACCATAACAGGTATACCCTTTATACCATAGCCTATTTCTATATGAGCTTCTTTAACGGCCTCAGGTTCGGTTATCTCAAATCCGCTTCCCTCGACTTTGTAATTATTTACTGCATTGACTACAAAACTGCTGAAATATTTAACCTCTGTCTTCCCGGGGATAATGATATAATCTTTTGATATGAAGGGTTTTAGTTTTGGGCCGTCAACATCACTGACAAAAAACAGCCTTGTCCCTTCCCTGATAAGACAAGGCGACATGCATACTATATCAACTGAGTTATTTCTGAGATCAATGGATTTTCCTCCTGCTTCAAGACTCAGCTTGTACGTGCTGTGATCTTCTCCCCTGATAAACCTGAAAACAGGTACGGCAAATTCATAGTTAAGCGTAAGACGGTCCTCCGCATGGAGAGTACCTGTTTTTGTCTTCTGAAAATATACGGGAACATTCTCATCCCTCGATATTTCAAGCGATTTGTAAATTCTTCTCTCTATATAAGGCCTGATAAATTTCTCAAGTTTCTCCTGTGTTATATTTGCCTGGAATTCCTTGACATTTCTGTCTTTCGAAAATAGTTTGAATAATGTGCGTTCGGAATATTCATTTATTAAATTAACGACTTCTCTCTCTTCCGGAGCAAGCATACTCAGGGTATCTATATCAGGGAACGGAAAGAGGCATTCCGATAGCCTGAAATAGCTCCTGTTCGGTTCAGGCACTATGATATACGGAAGTAATATCTGACCCCATATCCTGTGATTGATCAGTATCAGCGCAAAGGCCTTGTTCTTTTTTTCAGATGGGGTCTCCAAATCTTTCCGGTTAAAATATCCTGCAATGTTGGTTAATGTTCCTCAATTATCAAAGCATTTTCTTATTAGTTTTGCAGTAAGATGATACAAAGCATCCGTAAGCGAGTTGATCTTACAGACAATTAAATTATTATACCAGGTTGAGGAAGATAATTCATATAGACATGGATGCATTCTTTGCATCTGTTGAACAGCTGGATAACCCGGAATTAAGAGGAAAACCTGTTGCTGTTGGAGGAAGTGGTGAACGAAGTGTTGTTGCTGCAGCGAGTTATGAAGCCAGGAAATTCGGCGTCAGATCGGCAATGCCATCTGTAACAGCCAGGCGACTTTGTCCCGGACTGATCTTTGTACGACATCATTTTGACAGGTACACCGAGATCTCAGGTACTATCATGGAGATATTCAGGGATTATACCGATATTATCGAACCGCTTTCGATCGATGAAGCCTTCCTCGATGTAACAAGTGATAAGAAAAAGATCGGCTCTGCCACTGTGATAGCAAAAAGTATAAGAGAAGAGATTAAGGCAAGAACAGGACTTACAGCTTCAGCCGGGGTTTCGGTAAACAAGTTTCTGGCCAAAATAGCTTCAGATATTAATAAACCCGACGGACTCTTTGTTATTAAGCCTGGCGATGCTGAGAAATTTATTGAAGAACTGCCTGTGGGCAAATTCTATGGTATAGGAAAGGTGACAGCAGAAAAGATGCACAGGCTCGGCATTCATAAGGGATCAGATCTGAAGAATTGGGAAATGGCCGACCTTGTAAGGAACTTCGGAAAAGCCGGGGTCTTTTTTTATAATATTGTAAGGGGTATTGATGAAAGGCCCGTAGAGCCTGACCAGGAAAGAAAGTCAGTAGGTACGGAACTGACATATGAGAAAGACCTGACCACGCAGTTTGAAATAGTCGCCGAGTTATATAAGGTTGAGAAAGAGCTGATGGAAAGGCTCGAACATGCTGGTACAACAGGCAGGACCGTTACCCTGAAGGTTAAGTTTTCAGATTTCAGACAGGTTACCAGGAGCAGGACATTACAGAATTACATACATGATTTTGATACCCTGCACCATGAGGTTACCCGGATAAGAAAAGAACTTGATCTTGAAGGTGTCAGGATTAGACTTCTGGGTGTCAGTGTCTCCAACCTTGAAACTGAAGATTGTGCCGACAGTCAACTCTCCCTGTTTGAGGAAGAGTAACCTCTGAAAGTAGTTAACAGCGTATTATCATTTGATGCTCAATCCCAGTTGAACGCCAGGATATCCTGTACATCAGATTATCATTCCTGCAGCCACTGTTTCGTTTGTGCTTTCATCTATAAAGATCATACTGCCGGTGATATTATTCTTTTTATAACTGTCGTAAAATACAGGCTTCGATGTTTTTATTGTGACACTGGCAATATCGTTCATTTTAACATCAAGGTCCCGGGTGTCATGTTCGAGTGTGTTTATGTTCATTTTGTAATTTACTTCCCTGATGATACAACCGGTTTCGTTGGTGCTCATCCTTACCAGGTATTTACCACCCTGCCTGAGTGGTTTGTCATTAAACCAGCAGAGCATCAGGTTAATGTCCTGACCTACAAAAGGGAGATCTTCCGGGGCAGCGATCATATCTCCCCTGCTGATATCAATATCATCTTCGAGAGAGATGGATACACTGTCACCGGGAATCGATTCAGCCATAGTCTTACCGAGAGTATCTATGCTCTTAATTTTTGAACTGAGCAATGATGGTAGTACAGTTACTTCATCACCCGGACTGAAGATCCCTCCGGCAACACGTCCTGCGTAGCCCCTGTAATCATGGAATTCAGTCGTATGAGGCCTTATTACTGTCTGGACCGGGAAACGTTTGTTTGCTGAGTTCCTTATCTTCCTGATTTCAATTGTTTCAATGAGATCAAGGAATGTCTTGCCCTCATACCATGGTATATTAACTGATTTTTCAACAACGTTATCCCCGTATTTTGCACTTATAGGGATATAATGTGCATCATTGATGCCAAGCTTCAATACCAGTGCTCCGAGTTCTGCCCTGATGTTATTAAAATGTGATTCAGACCAGTTGACCATATCCATCTTGTTGATACAGAAGATTATGTGCTGGATATCAAGCAGGGATGCAATATATGAATGCCTCAGGGTCTGTTCAAGGACACCCTTTCTTGCATCGATCAGAATAACAGCAAGATCGGCTGTGCTGGCCCCGGTCACCATATTCCTTGTATACTGGATATGACCGGGTGTATCGGCAATAATGAATTTTCTCCTGGGAGTGGCAAAATACCTGTATGCAACGTCAATGGTGATACCCTGTTCCCTCTCCGCTCTCAGTCCGTCGGTCAGCAGAGACAGATCCAGTTCATCCCTTCCAAGTCGCTTGCCAGACTGAACGATATGATCCATCTGGTCCTCAAATATTGATTTACTGTCATAAAGAAGTCTTCCTATGAGAGTACTTTTTCCATCATCCACGCTTCCTGCGGTCGTGAACCTCAGAAGACTTTTATATTCCTTGTGACTTTTTATTTTCATCTTATTATGAGTTTCCTTTAAAAATATTTCAATACAATTTAATCAGAAATACCCTTCTTTCTTCCTGTCTTCCATGGCTGCTTCCGATCTCTTATCATCAAATCTTCCGCCCCGTTCAGTTATCCTGGTAGCAGCTATCTCCGATATTATCTCCTCCAGTGATCCCGCTTTAGAGAGGGTAACGCCGGTACATGTTATATCTCCAATAGTCCTGCAGCGAACATCTGCTTCAAAGATGTCTTCGCCCGGTTTAAGCTGCATAAACGGAGCCCACGCAAGGTATACTCCGTTGCGTTCAAAAATCTTGCGTTTATGTGTATAATAAAGATTTGGAAGCCTGATATTCTCATTTTTTATATACTGCCAGACATCCAGTTCTGTCCAGTTGCTTATTGGAAAAACCCTGAAATGTTCACCCATATGCTTTCTGCCATTAAAGATGTTCCATAATTCCGGTCGTTGATTTTTCGGATCCCACTGGCCAAATTCATTCCTGTGTGAAAAAAACCTTTCCTTCGCTCTTGCCTTCTCTTCATCACGTCTGCCACCACCAATGGCTACATCTATGCCAAGTTCTTCTATTGCATCGAGAAGGGTTGTCGTCTGAGCTTTATTGCGACTTGCATTGACACCTTTTTCTTCAATAACCCTGCCCATATCGATAGAATCCTGTACCTTTTTGACTATTAACTCAGTTCCGAATTCCCTGGCGAGATTATCCCGAAACCTGAGTGTCTCTTCGAAGTTGTGACCTGTATCAATATGCAGGAGACTGAAAGGTACCTTTGCAGGCCAGAATGCTTTTCTTGCCAGATGCACCAGTACAATTGAATCTTTTCCACCCGAAAACAGAATAACCTTGTTCTCAAACTGCGAAGCAACTTCTCTTATCACAAAAATCGCCTCGTTTTCCAGTTCCCTGAGGTGATCATCGTTTATTTCCAAATGGTTGTTCATTTTATTATATCTTAAAAAATAATTTCTTTTTCTGATTGGTCATCCCTGAATCATTCACTTAACATGACATCCGCATTCCTTTGGACCGTCATTTTCCCACCACCAGCGACCGGCCCTGAAATCCTGTCCTTTGAAAACCGGCTTTGTGCATGGTTCACAGCCAATACTAAGGTATCCTTTGTCGTGCAGCGAGTTATACGGAACATTATTATCCTTAATGAAGTGTTCAACATCTTCAAATGACCAGTCGAAGAGGGGATGGAATTTAAATACCTTTTTATCTTCATCCCATTCCAGGTCGCTCATATTGCTCCTGTTGTCAGACTGAGAGGCTCTTATCCCTGATACCCAGCAATCAATGCCTTCAAGGGCCCTGTTAAGAGGAACAACCTTTCTAAGCCTGCAACACTCAAGACGATTTTCCTTTGATTTATAGAAACTATCCGGTCCCTTTTCAGTCATCATTTTTTCAATAGCTTCATGATCAGGAAAATACACATTAATTTTCTTGTTGTACTTAATAATAGTATCGGCAAAAACTGCATATGTCTCCGGGAATAACCTCCCAGTATCGAGAGTTGCAACTTTTATTGGAATATCTTTTGAGAATATTTTATGTGTAATAACCTGATCTTCAAAACCAAAGCTTGTTGTAAATAATACCTTCCCCGGGAATGTCTCTGCAAGGGCAAACAATCTTTCCTCAACTGATTTTCCTGTAAGCAGATCGTTCAGATCTTTCAACTTCATACCGCTTTCCATGTGATTTAAATGTGAGATTTAGTTTTATCTTGTGGATGTGAGCCCATAATCTTTCATGGAAGTAATAAAGGATGGTTTTTGTGATAACCTCTATACTGCCAATTGATAACGCCATGGTGACCTTGCCTGTGATAAAATAGCTAATTACCATTGTATCAATTGTTCCCACAATCCTCCACGATATGGATTTTATAAAACTTTTTATTGGTTTATCAGCCCGGTCGCTGACCTTAAATAATCCCTGTTTACGGGATTTTTCTTCAGGTTGATTTAATAGAACATCGAGCATATATCCGATTTTACAATCCATACCAAAAGTAAAACAGAGAGTTAAATGAATCATTGGCAATTATGCGGTAAAAACATCGGTATTTATACTATCAGGACGAGTGTAAATAATACCAGTCGGAATAGGGTTTTTATGGTAATTATATACCATGATCCCGTTTTTACTGTCCCATAATATTTCGGGAAGAAATAAACTCATGCCTTCTAACAATCTGTATATAAGTTAAATATAGAAAATCATTAAAAGACATAAAACCTCTGAAGGCGAAAAATTAATAAAAATAAAAAAACAACAAAAAGCCTTCCTTCTGTTATTCGTGTAACAGTATATTATTGGAGTGGAAAGGAGGGAAGGTGGCAAGCCAATAGGTAATCAAATAATTGCCCTGACCGTTGCTTTAATCTTTTCCAGCAGATCTCTCAGTGTCGTTATTGTGGTGCAGGGATTTATTATAGTGGTCCTGAGCCAGGTCCTTGATCCTATTTCAGCCTGTACGATATAAAATGACCCGTCACTGACTATTTTTTCCCTGATTTTTTCATTCAGCCGGTTGGCAGTTAAGTCATCTGAACCTTCCGGGGTATACCTGAAGCAGACTATATTGCTCATAGGTTCAACTGCCAGTTTAAAAAGCGGATCTCCATTTATCATATCTGCAAAATCAGAGGCGAGACCGTACATATTCTCGATATAGGTCCTGTAATAATCGTTGCCATAATATTTAAGAGCAGTATATGCAACAATACCAAGGGCACTTTTAGTGCATTCTATTGTGCGTGTTGCGCTGTTATACCATAAGTTATCCTGGTTTTTGCGGAAAAGGTAGGATGCTTTCTGTGAAAATGTATTATACGACCTGTCTCCGTTTCGGAACATGACAAGGGTATTGAGCGCGGGGACAAGAAACATCTTATGGAAATCAACAACCACCGAATCAGCTCTTTCAATCCCAGCTACTCTTTCCCTGTATTTATCCGAGAACAGTACTCCCATACCGTGTGCTCCGTCTACATGCAGCCATAAATCATGTTTTTCGCAAAAATCGGCTATACTGGCCAGATCGTCATATGAGCCTGTTGCTGTTGAGCATGCATTGGCGATAACGGCGATGACCTTAATTCCTTTCTTTTCAGCCCGGTGCATATATTCTTCAAGCAGGTCAGTCCGTATCCTGAATTTATTGTCATATGGGATCCTTATGGCTGAATCTTCCCCCAGGCCCATTATTTTTATATTCCTGGCTATACTGTAATGTGATTGTTCCGATATTATATATCCGGGTTTGTTCTCTGAATCAACACCATCTTCCCAGATATTATAGCTGGTCTTTGTTTGCCTGGCAGCAAGCATCGCTGTGAGATTACCGGCTGTACCGCCATGGGTAAAGATTCCGTCATATCCTTTCTGATAACCTAAAAGCTGGCCGAACCTCTGAACGACATTACGTTCCATAGCCATATTAACCGGTCCCATTTCATAAACAGCAGCTCCGTTGTTCAGTAGAGCGGTGCAGAACTGAACGAGTGCTGTAAATGGCAACGGAGAGGTAACCTGGTGGCCAATATAATGAGGATGATGAATGTGGATTGAACTGGCAATGATCCTTTTTATGTAAGCTTCAAAAGGCTCATGTTCTCCACCCTCTGAATCAAAGGAGAAAATGCCGGCAAGATCATCCGGATCCTTATCAGGTAATACCGGCATGTCTTCACCCGTTAATGATGCCTGGAGATAGTCCGAAAGAATATCAACGAGTTTGTGGCCCTCTTCCCTGAATCTGGCAGGGTCAAAAGGGTCCGGAATTTCAGATTCTGTTTTGTTCATGAAAATCGGATGCTAATCCGTTAAAATACCACCTTATGGTCCGGTCATATCTTTCCTGTTCCTTGTTCTTTAGAAAGTCATTTATATAAATGCTGTTTTCAGAAAGCATATTAATAATCTCGATTACCCCGCAATAACCTGACGGCTCTTTTGTCCCGAATTTATATGACAGAACCTGAATATTATATTCCTTAAAAAAATCATCAAGGATCAGATATCTTTTTTTATGCTTCTCAAATATCCTGTCGTGGTAGCCTATGACCCTTATAAAATGGTTGAAGCGTGCAGCAGCATTGTCCATAATGAAAGAGCCGATGTCTTCAAATCCAACATTTCTCCTGAGATATATTTCTGCATATCTGAATATCCCCGTATAACCAAAGGCATCAAGGTCATCGGCAACTGATAAGATCGTTAGAAGACTTATTCTATCCTCTTCCGGATCATAGTCCTTCCTGTCGTGATATTCTATAGTCTCCAGAGCATTGCTGAAATCCTTAACTTCAAAATTGTTTATTTTAAGGAAACGGGTGCACATTTCTCTGCTGTGTTTCCCGTGCCTGGGTCCTGAATCAACAATCATACCTATATCATGAAGGTATGCTGCGACGATCAGTTCATCAAAAAAATGATCGCTGAAGGGATGTCCTTTCTCATTTAGGATGCTGACTATTTTTTTGCAATAGTTCCATACACGCCTGTGGTGTTCAAGGCCGTGTGAAGGCAGGCTTTTTTCGTCGAATTCTGAAACGAAGTAATCTTCCAGTCTCTGTCCCATCAGGGTTTCAGAAGACTCTATTTGACTTATGAGATTCATATATTAAAAAAAAAGCAAAAGACCGAGCCTTTTGCTTTTGAACAGGCCGGCAGGTTAATAATTAATAATTGATCATTTTTCTGGCAATATCCAGTATAGTGGTGTCATCAAATGATACAATACCTCCGTCAGGTCCCTGTTCAAAATGGATTCCTACGCTCTGGCCCTTATCAAAGTTTGTCCCTCCAAAGTAGTTTCTAACTGTTTCTTCGTTAAGATCAAGTTTTTCTGCAATCAGTTTCATACTACCGGAGGGTAACATGTCTTTAATTTTGCGGAGTTCATTAAATGTGATTGTTTTGTCCATCTCTTACAGAATTTTATTGTTTATATCTTTGTTAAAATCTTCGTCAACTCTCAAAGTTAATCATAAAATTGATAAGAAGAAAATCATTGAATAATTTTTGAAACATCCCTTATGATATATATGTCATAATCTCCCAGAGGCTTGAAACCGAATTTCTTATACAGGTTTGAAGCTTTATGGTTTGTGCTGTGTACTTCCAGTTTGACCTGGTATCCTTTTTCTTTTACAAAGGACAGGGATTCCTTCAGAAGTATTTTAGAAAAACCCTTTCCCTGGTACTCCGGAATAATACCGAAATGATGCAGGAATATTCTTCTCCCGTCAAAGGTCATCCATGATGAGCCTATTAGTTTTCCTGAGGACGAGTCTTCAAGCACAATAAGTGCACCGCCCATGCGGATACTGTTTTCGATAATGGTTTCATCATCACCGCGTTCAGGTTCGCCCATCCCTGTTAATACCCAGATATTCATGATCTCATCGAAATCGCCATGCCTGTAGTGCCGGGTCCTTAATTTATGCTGTGTTTTTTCAGTGATCATTTTCTCCGCCTGTAAGATTATTGGTTCCTTCCTTGAGTTCCTTTAACAGTCTAAGAAAAAGATCCATTGCCTTTTTCTTTTCATCATCAAAATTAAAATCAATGTTGAAGGAGAGATAGTCCTTAAGATCTTTACCGGTGATTGTCCCGGTATTTCCGAAATAATCTGTCACAGCTTCTATATTACTGACACCTGTATACAGAGCATCATTAAAGGCTTTTATAAAATCATCATCCAGTTGTTTATTCGCCGTCCAGCAGGCAAATACAAATGGCATACCCGTAAACTCCTTCCACGCTGCTGCAAGGTCAATCCTGTACCTGTAACTCTTCTCAAGTTCAAAGCACTGATCACCAATAAGTACAACAGCTTCCCTGAAACCGATATTTCTGAAGTCAAATCCTTTAGAGGTATTACCCCATTTGAAATCCTTTTTCCAGCTGTTTTTAGCCAGTACCCTGGTAAGATATACTGAAGAACGTGACCGGTAATCGAGAAATATTGTCTCTATTTCATCAAAGGGACAATTACTCAGAAGCATGACAGTCCTGACTTCCCCGTTGGCTCCAATGCAATAATCGCTTACAATATGATACTCGGAAAGCAGGGGGATTGTAGCTACCGGGATAAGACCCACGTCAGCCCATCCGTCTATAAGTTTTTTTGCACAGTCTGCTGGATGGTCAGTCTCAAGTATTACTTTTTTGTCAAATCCACTTTTTATCAATCCGTATATGAACGGATAGGTGTTTGCATATTTAACTGCTGAAATTCTTATTTTATCCATACCATTTTTTACAATGTCTAAAAATACTACATTTGTGCATATCCAAATAACAACTGAAAACACAATATGATAAAAAAATGGATTTAAATTCTTTGACTGCTATTTCACCGCTGGATGGAAGATACAGGCAAAAAGTGAAGGAATTGGATCTGTACTTCTCGGAATTTGGTCTTATCAGGTACCGCCTTATGGTGGAGGTAGAATATTTTATTGCATTGTGTGAGATCCCGCTTCCACAGCTTACGGATTTTAAAAAGGAGAAGTATACAGCTCTCAGGTCAATTTATGAAGACTTTGATATCCTTGATGCTGAAAAGATTAAGGAAAAAGAAAAGATCACAAACCACGATATCAAAGCTGTTGAGTATTACCTCAAAGAGCGTTTTTTTCAATCTGGTTGGGGCAAATGGAGTGAGTTCATACATTTCGGACTTACATCACAGGATATAAATAATACAGCTGTTCCATTGTCGGTTAAGGATGCTATGTTAAATGTTTATTTTCCCCTGCTCTATGAGCTCAGGGAAAAACTGGCAAATTTTGCTGATGAATGGAAGGATATACCGATGCTTGCCCGGACGCATGGCCAGCCGGCATCACCTACAAGACTGGGAAAAGAGATCGAAGTCTTCATCGCGAGACTCGACGGCCAGATGAAATTTTTCGGACAGATCCCTTTTTCTGCCAAATTCGGAGGAGCCACAGGCAATTTTAATGCACATAAGGTTGCCTATCCTGACATTAACTGGCCCGAATTTGCTGATAGCTTTGTAAATGATGAACTGGGACTGCAGCGGTCATTTCCCACTACGCAGATTGAGCATTATGATAACCTCGCGGCACTTTTTGATAATATGAAAAGGGTCAATACAATATTGACAGACCTTGCACGCGATGTCTGGTTATATATCTCAATGGGCTATTTCGGGCAGAAGATAAAGAAGGGCGAAATCGGATCTTCTGCGATGCCTCATAAGGTGAATCCTATAGATTTTGAGAATGCAGAAGGGAATCTTGGCTATGCCAATGCCGTGTTTGAACATCTTTCATCCAAACTGCCGGTTTCTAGGCTTCAGCGCGATCTGAGCGATTCTACTGTATCCAGGAACATTGGTGTACCAGTAGGACATTCAGTTATAGCTTTCAATTCCCTGCTTAAAGGCCTCGATAAACTGATTGTAAATAGTGAGAAAATAAACGAAGATCTTGACAATAACTGGGTTGTGGTAGCCGAAGGTATACAGACAATCCTGAGACGTGAGAACTATCCTAAACCTTATGAGACGCTTCTTGATCTTACCAGAACAAACAAGAAAATTACAGCAGAAGTCATAAATGATTTTATAGATAACCTGGAGCTTGGCGAGAATGTGAAGGATGAACTGCGGAAAATCACTCCCTTTAACTATACCGGGTTTTAATTCAAAATATCCCAGATGAAGAATACAAGGTTATTGCTCAAATATTTTTTACCTTACCGGTGGTCTGCTTTTAAAAGTATCCTTTATAATATTCTAAGCGGTTTATTTGCCCTGGGTTCATATACCCTTGTTGCACCATTCCTTTCAATACTCTTTGATAAGGTGGCAAAAGTACCTGATCCCGGAAGCTTTAAATTTACAGCAAGTTACCTGGGTGCCTATTCGAAATTCTTTATCATGACACTCATTGAGAAGCATGGACAGGCTGGTGCTTTGATGATGGTGGTGTTTGTGGTAATCATCGCAAGCCTGTTCAAGAATGGATTTATCTTCATGGCAAATAACAGCATGGCATATATAAGGTCATGTACGGTAAGAGACCTGCGGAAAAAGCTCTATTATAAGATTCTGAGGCTTCCGCTTTCTTTCTTTACTGAGGCAAGAAAGGGCGATGTGATGACAAGGATATCGAATGATGTGCAGGAGGTTGAAATATCGGTAATGTCATCTCTTACCATGCTTTTCAGGGATCCATTGTATATAATGATATTCGTTGTATATCTTTTCATTACCAGTTATAAACTGACTCTTTTTGCCCTCCTGCTTCTTCCCGTCAGCGGATGGCTTATCGGCCGTGCCAGCAGAACTTTGCGGGCCTCGTCACTCCAGGGACAGCAAAACCTGGGAAGATTATTGTCTGTGGTTGAGGAGACCCTGACTGGATTGCGTATAGTCAAGGGCTTTAACGCTGAGGAAAAAATGAAGAGGCAGTTTAAAGAGACCAATGAAAAATATGCCAAGATATTCAAGAGGGTGACACGAAAGGCATACCTGGCTTCACCTATCAGTGAATTCCTGTCAACAATTGTTTTGATGGTGCTGATGTATGCGGGTGGTAACCTGGCTTTACAGGGTTCCGAAAGCATGTCGCCGGAAAGACTAATTACCTTTCTGATTGTTTTTTCCCAGATCATACAGCCCGCCAAGAATATAACCACAGCATATTACAATATTCAAAAGGGCATGGGATCTATTGATCGTATTGATCACGTTATTGATGCAGAAGAAAAAATCGTCGAAAAAGAAAATGCTGTTTCCTTTCCTTCATTTAACAAGTCAATAGAATTCAGGAATGTATGGTTTGCCTATAACCATGAATCTGTACTTAAAGATATTAACCTTAAGATAATGAAGGGGCAAACGGTTGCTGTTGTAGGGAAATCCGGAGCCGGGAAATCAACCATGGCTGATCTTCTGCCACGGTTTATGGATTGTGACAGAGGGAGTATTCTGATAGATGGTGTTGATATTCGAGACCTTAAGCTAAAAGACCTGAGGTACCTGATGGGTATAGTAAGTCAGCAGCCAATCCTTTTCAATACTTCTTTCAGCGAAAATATTGCTTTTGGCGTTGATAAATATTATCATGAAGATGTTGAAAGTGCGGCACGCATAGCCAATGCACATAATTTTATTATGGAGACAGAACAGGGATACGATACACTTGTCGGGGAATCAGGCACCAAACTGAGTGGAGGGCAAAGGCAAAGGATAAGCATTGCCAGGGCAATCATGGCTAATCCCCCAATACTCATACTTGATGAAGCTACATCAGCTCTTGATACAGAATCAGAACGACTCGTTCAGGATGCTATTCTAAAGTTAATGCAGAACAGGACATCTCTGGTGATAGCTCATCGTTTGTCTACCATACAGAATGCCGATCTTATTGTGGTTCTCGATGAAGGCAGGATAGTGGAAGCAGGGACCCACTCGGAACTGATGGAGATCAAAGACGGTCATTACAGCAAACTTCGCAGCTTCCAGACAATATAAAGGGCGGCAGGCAGAAGGCGACAGGCAGGACTTGATTGTTAGTGCGGATTTGTAATCCGTGTTAATGCCAGGAATTAAGCGATGTAAAGACTGATGGATGAGTCAGGTAATATCTTTTAATTAAACAATTATACATTCATGCGAAAAGGGATAAAAGCTGTATTCTTTCTGATATTGTTTGTTCCCGTTCTGACGGGACAGGCACAGAAGGCAAAACATACATTTGAACTTGGTGATTCAACTTTCTTACTTGACAAAAAGCCATTCCAGATAATAAGTGGTGAGATGCATCCTGCTAGGATACCGGAGCAGTACTGGCGGCAGCGTATCGAGATGGCAAAGGCTATGGGATGCAATACAATAGCAGCCTATATATTCTGGAATTACCAGGAGCCTGAAGAAGGAGTATATGATTTTACCACCGGAAACCGTAATCTGGCTGAGTTTTTCAACATTGTAAAAGATGAAGATATGTGGTTGATTCTCAGACCCGGTCCTTATGTCTGTGCTGAATGGGACCTGGGAGGTATCCCTTCATACCTGCTTCGTTATCCTGATATTAAACTGCGCTGTATGGATCCCCGTTATATGGCTGCGGCAGAAAAGTATATTGCAAACCTGGCAGAGGTTATCAAGCCTTTCCTGGTAACTAAAGGAGGTCCTCTGCTAATGATTCAGATTGAAAATGAATATGGCAGTTATGCCAATGACAGGAATTATCTTTCGCGGCTAAAGTTCATCTGGGACAGTTGTGGTGTGGATGTGCCTGCCTTCACAGGTGATGGTCCGACACCATATATGCTCGAGGCCGGGACTCTGCCAGGCTGTGCTGTTGGACTGGATTCCGGTACATCGCCCGCCGATTTTAGCCTTGCCAGACGGATTAATCCCGGCGTGCCAGTTTTCAGCAGTGAGACGTATCCCGGCTGGCTTACTCACTGGGGCGAATCCTGGGCACGACCCGGTACTGAGGAGCTTCTTAAAGAGGTGAAATTTCTTATGGATAATAAGAAGTCTTTTAACCTGTATGTTGTCCACGGCGGTACCAATTTCGGATATATGGCCGGAGCCAATTCAGGAGGTAAGGGTTATGAACCTGATATTACAAGCTATGATTATGATGCACCGATAACTGAACAGGGCAGGGCTACAGACAAATACAAACTTTTGCGTGACCTGATAGAATCATATCTGCCAAAAGGAGAGAAACTGCCGCCGATCCCGGATGAAATAAAGACTATTGAAACAATGCCCATTGAACTTCAGGTTCTTACATCTGTATGGGATAATCTTCCCGAGCCTGTTTTATCGGTTCAACCAAAGCCGTTCGAAGCATATGATCAGGCATACGGATTTATGCTTTACAGGACAAAACTGGTCGGAAGAAAAAGCGGTAGGCTGACAGTTACGGATCTTCATGATTATGCAACAGTATTTCTTAATGACAGGTACATAGGAAAGCTTGACAGGAGAGAGGGTGTAAATTCTATTGATATCCCTGAGTCGGATGTAAGCAATCCTGTGCTTGAAATATTTGTTGAAGGGATGGGGCGCATTAATTATGGTCCGTATTTAATTGACAGAAAGGGAATTACCGACAGGGTTACACTGAACGGAATGACATTGATGAACTGGGAAGTCTATAAAATGCCAATGGACAGGCAATTCATCTATGATCTGCGGTCGAGCGGCAGGACCCTGGATAAACCCGGACTATTCTTCAGGGGTAACTTTGTTCTGCCTCGTCCTAATGACACCTTCTTCGATATGTCAAATTATTCAAAGGGGATAGTATGGGTTAACGGGCATAACCTTGGCCGTTACTGGAATATCGGTCCGCAAAAACGACTTTATTGTCCGGCATCGTGGCTGAGAAGCGGTATGAACGAGATTATGGTTTTTGATATGCATATCATGAAACCTGTGACAATACAGGGAAAGGAATCTATGGAATGATGTCAAAAAGTCTGCAGATATGTCTGTTAAAGATATTGGTAAAGACATTGTTCTCTATAACATCTTTTTCAGTATCAAGTAGTCTGAAAAAATCGTCCTTCTGCTCAGCGGCAAGCTTATAGGCTATATGTATAAGCTGTCTCATTCCCTGGTTATATGATCTGTTTCCCGGAATGTGTCTCAAAGCACCTGCAAACTGTTCTCCGTCCCATCCGGCCACTTCAGGCGCACCTGGCAGCGATGCTACATTAATATCTGTAACATCTGCATAGGGAGCCGATAATTCTCCTATCCTGTTGAGAGCCCCTGTATAAATATCCCTGACAAATTGAAGTCCCTCTTCACCCGATTCTGCAAGCCCGATAACCTCTTCAAGCCATGTGGTCCCTGCTGTTTTGATATGTATTCCTTTGTCATGTTTCTTTATCAGGCCGCCAATGACAGGATAAAGAGAGAACTTATCCGATCCTGAATGAACACTTATCTTCAGGTTCTCAGGCAGGCCGAACTCCCTGACAGCTTGGTCTATTATTAACAGATCAGCTTCAAATTCCTTTTCAAAATCATGAATATTCCCTTCATAATCCACACCCTTGTTAAACCTTCCTGTAAATTTCGGAGCTATGGTCTGCAGGGGAATATCTTCAGCTGCCAGCATTTCAAGGATGAAAAATAGTTCGGCGGGAGATTGTGCATCCGGCACTTCATCCATAGAGATCTCCGTTATAAAATTACCTTTACCTTTTGATTTTTCTATAAGTCTGTATATATCATAAGCCTTTATAGCAGCATAGAGATATTTTTCAGCCGTCGTCAGAATATCCTGCTCTGAAAAACCGGACGAAAACCCTGTATCCCTTAAAAAACCTTTGTATCCGGTCGCATCTTTCATAAAAACAGAGATTTCCTTTTCATCAGCTTTCCATCCGATATAAGAAGAAACATCTATGGTGAAATAATCGGAACTCTCGATGAACCTGCCGACATTTTCATAATTAATATGATCCGCATCGACAAAATAGGGTTTGCTAAAGCCAGCGGCAGCTGTTACACTGTCAGCTTCCTGTCTGACTTCTGAAGGATCGGTCTGTGTAATGATATGTTCCCTGTTTGATTTGTTCCATACAGGGGTTATGTCAACACCGTACCGGGAGGCCTGTGCTATTGCCCTTAACTGTGCTTCCCCCTGGTGACCAAACCTGTCTCCTATGCCGAAAGAATATTTGCCAATACTTATCATCCTGTCATAAGTGAATTATCTGCAGATCATTTTTCAGTTCCTTTAATAAAAAAATCAACATTCTCAGAAGTAATTATATCCACAGGAAGATATTCCATCCTGTCGGGGATCCTGCCCAGTGAGAGGTAGTCGAAGAGTTTCTTTATCCCCCTGTATGCCTGATCTTCCGGACGCTGTCCGATAAGAAACTTTGTAATTCCCGTTTTAAGGTATTTCACATTTTGCTCAAGAAGGTCATACCCTGTGATACTAACTGAACTGAAACCTTTTTTTTCAAGATACCCGGCTATAAGATAAGACCTGGAACCGGATACGAAAACAGAACCGATTTGGGGATTTTCACCGAAAGCCTTATCCATCACTGCTTCAATAGTTGCTGAGGAAATATCAGGTATGCTTACTGACAGTTTTTTACCCTGATTATTGCCTGTGGTGTTCAGATAATCGAAAAAACCTTTTGCTCTTATCTCCAGGTGATGGACATTCTTTATGTTTTTTGTGAGGTTTACAGCCAGTATATCCTTTTCCGGTGGTGTTATTATATCAGCGAGCTGACCGGCTACCCTGCCACTGTGGAATACATCCTCCCCTATGTAGGCAAGATAACCGGTATTTTCAATATAACCGTCAATGAATACAAACGGGATGTTTTTATTTTCAAGATGCTTACAGAATTGCATAGATTCTGATTTATATATTGGAGCAAGCAAAACACCATCGGGATCGAGACTTAACACATCGGCAGCCCTGTCCTGGAAGTCTTTTTCGCTCTCCATGTTGAAGTTCACCTCGCTGAGAGTAACATGGAAAGGCTCCAGTTCTTCAATGGCCTTTCTTATACCGGAAGGATGTCTCAGCCAGTACGAATTTGTTCCGGATGGTTCAGGAAGAAGGGATACCAGGTGAAACCGTTTTTTTGATTTCAGTACCCGTGCTATCAGGTTTGGAGAATAATTAGTCTCCCTGAGGATAGCCTCTATCTTTCTTTTGGTGCTTTCAGCTACCTCACCACGATTATGAATGACCCTGTCAACCGTGCCTATCGAAACACCGGCAATTTCAGCGATATCCTTGAGTCTGATTTTTCCGGGTGGATGTTTCACTCTTTTTGATTTTACAGGTCAGTTATATAGTTATTAGAGGATTACCTTTCTCCCGGTAGGAGCGATGACGAACATTATAATCCAGGCAAGAACATAGGCACATGCAGCTACGGAAAACATTATAGTATAACCCGTTTCAATGTGACCGGCCTCCTTGTAAAACTCAAGGACATTCCCTGCAAATATTGATATGAAAGCTCCGCCGAGTGCTCCTGCCATTCCACCAATACCTGTTACAGAACTTACTGCCTTTTTCGGAAAGCTGTCGGACACTGTGGTGAAGATGTTTGCCGACCAGGCCTGGTGTGATGAAGCAGCAAGACTGATAAGCGCAATAGCACCCCAGGTACTGACGCCTTGCGATTGGGCCATGAATATGGGAATAACAAGCAACGCAAATATGAGCATGGTATATTTCCTTGCTTTATATGGAGTAAGACCTTTTTTTATCATGAATGAGGATAGCCATCCTCCGGCTATGCTGCCCACAGTGGTTGATGTATATATAACAACAAGGGGCAGTCCGAATGAAGCAATATTCAGACCTGTACCTCTTACATCAACAAGCCAGCCAGGTATCCAGAAAAGATAAAACCACCAGATGGGATCGGTAAGAGCCTTCCCTATAAAAAAGATCCATGTCTGCCTGAATTTAAAAAGAGTGAGCCAGGTAACAGGACTGGTATCCTCTTCAGCTTTTTCGACATCGCTCTTGATATACTGCAATTCAGTTTCGGAAAGTCTCTTTTGTTTTTCAGGGATCTCATAAAAAAGGAACCAGAGTATGATCCAGATGAAGCCAAAGGCACCTGTGATTATAAATGCAGCCTGCCAGCCAAAGGATACAAGGATAGCCGGAACGGCCAGCGGAGCTATTATAGCTCCGACATTGGTGCCGGAATTAAATATTCCGGTTGCAAGTGCCCTTTCCTTCTTAGGAAACCACTCGGCGACCGTCTTAATAGCTGCAGGAAAGTTGCCCGATTCACTTAAACCAAGGAGTCCTCTCCAGAAACCAAAGCCGAAGCCTCCCTTCGCAAGGGCATGTCCCATGGCTGCTATGCTCCAGAGGAGCACTGAAATGCCGTAGCCTATTTTTGTTCCGAATTTGTCTATCAGCCTTCCGGCCAGCAACATGCCAAAGGCATAGAACAACTGGAAAGCTGTTATTATGTATCCGTAATCAGCTTCATTGATGTGAAGGTCACTTTCAAGTACAGGCTTTAAGATACCTATTACCTGCCTGTCGAGGTAGTTTACCGTCGTCGCAAAGAATATAAGTGCGCAGACTGTCCATCTGTATGCTCCTGTCTTTTGTTTTAAAGTCATATCAATAAATTGGCTTAGGGTTAAACATTATATGTTGTCGAAGCTGTTGTTCCCCCTCTTCCTGTCCAGTTGGTATGAAAAAATTCTCCCCTGGGTTTATCTGTCCTTTCATAGGTGTGTGCTCCGAAATAATCACGCTGAGCCTGCAGAAGGTTCGCAGGCAGTCTTTCACAGCGGTAACCGTCAAAGTATCCAAGTGCCGACGATATTGCCGGAACGGGTATACCCTTTATAGCGGCTGTTGCAACGATGATCCTCCATCCTTCCTGCGCTTTTTCAATTTTATCTTTGAAAAAGGGATCGAGAAGCAGGTTTGTCAGGGAAGGATTATTGTCAAAGGCAGCTTTTATCTTACTCAGGAAGGCTGATCTTATTATACACCCTCCCCTCCACATAAGAGCTATCCCTCCATAGTTTAGTTTCCATCCGTATTCCTGGGCAGCAGCCATCATCAGAGCATATCCCTGTGTATAGGAAACAATTTTTGCTGCGTATACGGCATTATGCAGATCGTTGAGAAATTTTTCCCGGCGACCTTTAAAATCAGTGGAAGGCCCCTTAAGTATCTTTGAAGCTTCCACTCTTTCTTCCTTTATTGCCGACAGGCACCTGGAGAAGACAGCTTCGCCTATGAGGGTAAGCGGTATTCCAAGATCCAGCGCGGCTATACCTGTCCATTTCCCGGTACCCTTCTGACCAGCTGTGTCCAGTATCTTATCAACCAGGGGCTTACCGTCTGTATCTTTGTAAGCCATTATATCACTTGTTATCTCTATCAGGTAACTGTCGAGTTCTCCCTTGTTCCATTCACTGAAAACACTATGTATCTCATCAGCATCCATCTGAAGAAGGTCCCGCATTATCTGGTATGCTTCAGTAATAAGCTGCATGTCACCATATTCAATTCCGTTATGAACCATCTTGACAAAGTGGCCGGCCCCGTTTTCACCAACCCAGTCACAACATGGCGTACCATCTTCAACTTTTGCGGCAATTGCCTGGAGAACCGGTTTTACAAGCGGCCAGGCAGCCTTCGAACCACCGGGCATTATAGAAGGACCAAGCAATGCTCCCTCTTCTCCTCCCGACACTCCTGTTCCAATATAGAGCAAGCCCTTGCTTTCAATATATTTTGTTCTCCTGTTGGTATCAGGATAGTGGGTGTTGCCACCGTCGATTATAACATCACCGCGCTCAAGATAGGGCAGAAGGGATTCAATCATTTCATCTACCGCTTCTCCTGCTTTGATCATCATCATGACTTTCCTGGGCCTTTCAAGAGAACCAATGAGCTCTTCTATTGAGTGAGTGCCAATTATATTCTTTCCTTTTGCCCTTCCTGCCAGAAAATTGTCGACTTTAAGCGTATGCCTGTTAAATACGGATACCTGGAATCCTTTGCTCTCCATGTTAAGCACCAGGTTCTCACCCATAACAGCGAGTCCTATCAATCCTATATCAGATAATTTCTTCATAATTACAGGTTTATTTTGATTTATATTTCTTTGTCTCTTCGTCTATTCGTCTCTGCCTTACGCCCTACGCC
>CAYYIW010000011.1:82954-96910 GCA_964472085.1 uncultured Rikenellaceae bacterium
GCCTTATGCCTTACGCCCTTTATAATATTCTGCCACGATATCATCCATAACCCTTGCGGTTCTGGCAGCTGATATACCTGTACTTGGTGATTCTCCTTTTCCGTGTAATGATTCCACTATCTTGTTTATAAGGTTCTGCTGGACATGTTCAGGGCGTTCATTAATGAATTGTGATGTTCCTGCAGCATTCTTCATGACAATAGGAATATAGCTGAAGCTGGAAAAACTTATAGATCCTTTTTCACCTATTATCTCAATGGAATCGCGACTGCTGTCGTGAGATGCATTAAAACACCATGTGCCTGTTCCCACTACATCATTGTCCATCCGGAATTCAGTGGTTACAAAATCTTCAGCTTCATATAACCCTCCCTGGTTCATTACTATCGATTTTACATTTCTTACGGGCCCGAAAACATAGTCGAGCCAGTCGAGAGTATGACAGCCAAGATCGAAGAAATGACCTCCTCCGGACAGTGCAGGATCTACCCTCCATGGAAGCCTCCCTTCCATCTCATCTTTGGAAGGTGATTTAAAGAGCTGCAACTGAACGAACCTGACCTTTCCTATACTTCCTTCATCAATAAGTTCTTTTACCATCAGGAAACCAGGGAGTGCCCGCCGGTAATACGCAACAAAAACCGGCACGTTATGTTTCTCAGCTGCATTATTGATCTTCTGACATTCAGAATAATTCAGCGCCATGGGCTTTTCGATATAAACAGGTTTGCCTGCTTTTATGGATGCTATCGCATATTCAGCATGGTTCCCAGGAGGTGTTGCCACATAAACGGCATCTATCTCATCGTCATTTATAAGTTCCAGTGCGTCAGAATATACCCTTGGTACTTTGTGTCTACGGGCATAATCTTCCGCCAGATCCCTGTTCCGGCGCATTACTGCAAGGAGTCTTGAGTCTTTTACTTTGTTGAATGCAGGTCCGCTTTTCACCTCTGTTACGTTGCCACATCCTATTATTCCCCAGTTTATCATATTTGAAAAATTTTGGTTATCTGGTATTCAATCGCTCTTCCGTAGACCATAATCCAAGGGCAGGATTTGAGATAAAGAATATTTCATCGCTATTTTCCATTTTGTTGTATCCTTCCCTGAGTTTTTCAGGATCATAGGCAGTCATCATCTCACCGCAATCATGGTATTTGAAACCGGCTGACTTTATCTCACCGGCTGACAGATATCCGGGACAATATGTAACTGAAAATCTTCCTTCAGGACTGCCATGTATAAGATGTGCAGCAGCTCCCAGGTTATTCCGAAGATCTTTGTTCTCCTTAAGTGATTTTAAAGTTGCCTCAGTTCCCCTGTAACCGTATTTCCTTATCAGCATATCAATTTCAGCGTCTTCTCCGAACTCTTTTATACCTGGTGCCATTACTATTAACTCACCTTCGTCGGCCATAGCCATCCTGGTCCTGTAAATGCTTTTATTTCCAAGCCAGGTGCTTTTGTACTCTGCCGGATTAAGGTAAACAACAACTTTCCGTAAGGGGTTCGGTACAATGGTGAAATTTACTTTCAGTGACAGATCTGATGCCATGTTGAAAACCTCTTCATCGTCACCGATGAAAAGACCTTTCATCCGTGGTTTTCCCGTCTCATCCTGTCCTGTTACTGTCAGGATATATACCACTGGCAGGTGGCTGATATACTTTTCTGATGCATAATTCAAAAGGTCCCTGACCGGATTGCCTGCCTTTCCCATGATACTTTCAATACCGTATACTGCTCCTATAAAATGACTCTTGCTAATACCTTCACTACCTCCTGTCCCGATGAAAAGGTTCTTGTTATAATTTGCCATGCCTGTTACTTCGTGGGGTACAACCTGTCCAACTGACAGAATAAGATCATGTCCACCGTTAAGTATAAGCCTGTTAAGCTGTGCCGGCCATGAATAATTGAGCAGACCACCTGTTATATCAGAAATAACCTTCCCGGGAACAGTACCTGCTGTTACCACATCTTTTCTCCAGTTGTGTACCCTGAACAGCTCGTGCGGGATTCCGGCATACATTTCGGTTAATTCCTTTTCGGTCATCGGGGAATGGGTTCCAAGTGCGGGCAATATATCTTTCACAGCCTTCCTGTAATATTTATATATGAGTCCTGCCAGATTACCTGCGCCGGAGTGTAACCTTGTAAAATCAGGAGGTACTATAAGTACCTTCTTTTTTGTCCCCAGCCTGTCCAGAGCTAAATTTAACCCGTTGCTGATCTCTTCGGGGCTCATGAAATTATCTTCTGCACCTGACTTAAAATAGATCATTTCCTATTACTTATTAAATATCCGTTTTTCTGACGCTCCCTGAATTAAACCCTGATAAAAATAAATTTACCAGGCTGATAATATTCAATATTTCATTTAACCTGTTTCCAATCCGGTTGTTCCGGCAGGTACTCTTCAAATTCCCTTATCAGGCTGTCTTCATATTTACCTTTATAACTGCCGTTAAAAAACATGTCAAGACCTTCTCTATATAGTCTTTCCCATGAGGCTTCCTCGTTGCCCGGGTTGACCGGAAAGAAAAGGACGCCGTTAGACCTTGCAGCTTTAAGATCTCCGGGGGCATCACCTATCATCAGTATCCTGTCATCCGGATATTTCCCTTTGGCAGCATATTTAAGATGTTCTGCCTTTGTTCCATGTTCCTGTCCTGCAATCATTCTTACATAACTGTCTATCCTGTTTTCCTCCCATTCACGTTTAAGTGCATCATAAGGGGTCTGTGATACAACCATTGCGTCAGCTACGGGTTTTATCCTGTCGAGGCATTCCCTGACAAAGGGAAATGGTGAAATCCCGAAGACCATTTGTGCAATATCCTCATTCACTTTTAACGACCACTCAAGGGTCTTGTTTATAAAGGGATCGTTAACCTGAGCAGCATATTTTTTCAATGCTGGATTGCCAAGTTTCGTTTCTTTCCCTGTCCATTCAATTAAAGATACGGGAGAGGGAACCCGGAAATTCCTGGCTTTTATCTCGGGGCGTAAAGCCAGCAATTTCAATGTCTCATTTACAGCCAGAAAACGGTTGCAGCCTCTTGTAGTTGAATAAAGGTTAACAAATTCCCAGGTTTCCCGTGCATACTTTGATACGGGCTGCATCCCGAAGAATCTGATGAAATTCGGACAGAAGCATTCTTTCTGTTTTATTTCCATCGTATCGAATGCACACCCGTCAGAATCAATGCCAATAAAAAAGTCTTTTTCAGGTTTCAGTGTAAGTAGTTGATCGTGAGGATTCATAATTAATATATCAAATCATTATTTTCATAGTATGTTTAAAAAGCTTCGGTGTAATGCTACAATATTTCATTTATATGCCTCGGGTATATAATCATCCAGTTTTTTATCAGCGAATTTCATCTCAAATTGTGAAAATCTCTGTCGTCCGTTGATCATTGGTACCGAAGGCCAGTCTTCACCTGTCAATGGTCTTACGTAAGCAAGGAAGTCATCTGTTACATCATAGCGTGAAGATGATATCCATTTTTCCGGGAATGATCTTTCTGAAAGAGCTACCTTTTCCAGCGGTACTTTGTCATACCTGACGTTGTATATGATACCTTGTTCCCTGAGTATTGTAGCCATCCATCCGTTACCATCATTCAGGGCTATTTCAACAGCTTTTTGTCCCACTTTATATGCTTCATCAAGGTCAGTCACCGATGCATATGCGGTTGTATGACGCTGGTCTGTTCCCATCACCTGGCCCCTGGCGGCCCCCCGGGCCTTCAGCCCTTTTTTATTCAGATAATTTACAACTACCTGGAATACCGAATTGCGGCTGGAACCGAAAGAAGTATGACCGAATGCATCCTTAACCTCACCGATGCCGCCCGCATCAAATCCTTCACTTATTACCACAATACACCTGCCGTCCCTTTTCAACTGATCATTAACATTATCAGCCAGTAAGTCCAGGGGTACATCAGATTCAGCCATATAGATCTGGAGTGGCATTTCCCTTTGCGGATCAGCCAGCCTCGATGCCGCAGGGATATACCCTATTTTCCGACCCATAGCCTGAATCACCAGTACCGGATCGGAAGGAGAGGAACCCATATTTTCCTCGTTGGCATTCTGTATTATATGTGACCAGTAGCGTGCCACACTACCGTAGCCAGGGGTGTGATCAATAAGTCGGAATTCATTATCTCCCACATCGTTATCAATAGTCTTTGGTACACCAACAGCAATCAGGTCAAGGCCTTGTGTTGCGGCCATTTCGCTTACTTTCAATGCTGTGTGCTGGGAATCATTTCCTCCTATATAAAATAAATAACCAATGTCATGTACTTTGAACACATCCATTAAACGGTTGAAATCGTTTACCTGCTTATCCTTCAGCTTATACCTGCAGGTCCCGATACTACCCGCAGCTGGAGTGTTCCTTAAAAGAGCTATCTCTTCTTCTTTCTGGACGGAAAGGTCAAGTAATTCTTCCCTGAGCACACCCTCTATTCCATGCCACCCGCCATATATCCTGTCAAACCTGTCGGGGAACATACGGCATGTTTCTATTATACCGCGCAAAGAACTGTTGATGACCGGTGATGGACCTCCGGATTGCGCTACAATAACGTTTTTTGCCATATTATCTTTATTGTTCTTTATTATCATTAAAAAATAAATTCTTCTTTGTGCTCTGCTCCCTTATACTTGCGTCTTTCGTCTTTCGTCTTTTGTCTTTCGTCTTTCGTCTTTCGTCTTATACGCCCATCAATTGACTCTTTTAAACATGAGCAACCTGAAATCCATAACTGAATGACCGGGTATTTTCAGCGCTTTTAAAGTTAAGCGGGCGGGGCCTTTGCTGGCATGAATGACTCCAAGGTTTATCGGTTTCCAATCCTTTACATACGATTCCTCTCTTTTAACACGATCATCTTCCATGCCTCGCAATGGGGGGTCAAATGCCTCGATGATTTTGCCGGTCAGCACGCTGTCGCCCAGGATCATCTCAAAAGTAGAACCTAAATCCGCTTTGGGACATGTGTAATAGAGTTCGACCTGGAAATCTCCATCGGCAGCCACATCAACATCCCAGGTTATTTCATCCTGAAGGCTGACCCAGTTGGTGAAAAAGGAACAATTAGGCCATCTGTTTGAGCGTTTGATATTTCCATGGGCCCGGCCGTCTCTTGCAGGAACCTGAGTATATTCCGCACCAGGATCCCCGATCAGAAACGGGCGGTTGTCCTTTAAGGGTAATTCACTTAAAATACCTGTTCTAAATATCTCTTTTGCTGCATTTAATTTTTCTTCTACTTCAGGAAGCTGCATACTTAAATCCTTTGTCTGTCCTCTGTCCTTCTCGATATCAAAAAGTTTACCATCATTATCAAGCCTGTATTTTTGACTCCGTGCACTTAGTTTATGGCTCCAGTAGCTGTAAATATACCGGTCCTGCCATTTGGGATTTCTTTCAACAAGTAAAGGTTTCAGGCTAACTCCGTCTAATGGTTTATTGGTATGGTAATCGATTCCAGCCAAATCAGCCAATGTCGGCAACAGGTCGATGGCACCCGAGATCTGGTCAACCGTTTTCCCTCCAATTAATTTCTCTGGCCATTTTACAATCAGAGGTACACGAACACCTCCTTCATCTACCCATCCTTTCTTGCCTTTCATTCCTCCATTCCAACGCCAATTGTTGGGACCGTTGTCACTAAAATACACCACAATGGTATTTTTTTCGATACCAAGATCTTTTATCATTTGAAGCACTCGTCCAACATTCCAGTCTATATTTTCGCTCATGGCCAGAGCTGCTTTGGTATATTGAATATCCTCCTGCTCTGGTCTTGTGCCAAACATTTTTAGATCTTTATCTTTAAAATTATTCCACCACCTGTCGGGTACTTGCATAGGAGAATGAGGCGTATTGTATGGCAGGTACAGAAAAAATGGTTTGTCTTTATTCTCTTTCATAAAAGTTAAACCATGGTTGGTAAAGTCATCCGTTACATAACCGTTCCCTTTTACAAGTGCGCCATTATGTTCTAGCATCGGATTAAAATATTCGCCCCAGTGACCGGAACAAAAGCCATAAAAATCATTGAATCCCCGTCCATTTGGATGATAGGGATATTGCATCCCGTTGTGCCATTTGCCATAGGCCGCAGTGGCATAACCAGCTTTCTTGAAAATATCGGCAATAGTCGTTTCATCGAGGTCCAATCTTTCTCCTCCGGAAGATGTACTGTACACTCCTCCTCTGACAGCGTATCTCCCGGTAAGCAACTGAGCCCGGGTAGGTGAACTAACCGCGCAGACATAAAAGTTTGTGAAACTCACCCCTTCGGAAGCCATCCTGTCAATATTGGGTGTTCGGATATTATTATTTCCATTTAAACTTAAATCACCCCATGCCTGGTCATCAGCAAGAATAATTACCACATTGGGCTTTTTGACAGGAGCCTTTTCACTGGTGATGCAATGATCAAAAGTAACACAAACAGGCAAAGTAATCATTAACATTCGCCCGGTCGACTTTATAATACTTTTCATCTATGATATAAAATATATTTTCGTAATTACTTTATTTAACAACAGGCTTAAGAGATCTGGTTTTCATCTTCGTATTTCCTTCTTCAAAAGCAGAACCTGCATCAACCTCCTAACATCTTATGTCTTAAGTCTTACGTCTTACGTCCTATGTCTTACGCCCTATGTCTTACGTCCTAACGTCTTACGTCCTATGTCTTACGTCTTACATCCTGTGTCCTGGGTCTTCCGCCTTCTCTACACCCCTGAATAAGCACTGAACCCCCCGTCAACAGGAATTACCACTCCTGTAACGAATGCAGACAAATCAGAGACCAGGTACAGGAGCGTTCCTGTCATTTCTTCCGGAGTCCCGTAGCGTTCCATAGGAGTGCTGCCAAGGATTTTTTTTGCCCTTGGTGTCGGTTCTCCGGTCTTTTCATCGGTAAGTAGAAACCTGTTCTGTTTTGTCAGCAGGAATCCCGGGGCAATGGCATTGACTCTGATACCTGTCATTGCAAAATGTACTGCCAGCCATTGTGTGAAATTATTGATTGCTGCCTTGGCTGCAGAATAGGCAGGTATTTTGGTAAGAGGCCTGAAAGAGTTCATGGAGGAGATGTTGACGATGACACCTGAACCATTTTTTACCATTTGTTCTGAAAAGACAAAAGTCGGTACCAGTGTGCCTTTAAAATTAAGATCAAGGACCCTGTCGAAGCCCGATGCAGATAATCCGAAAAAAGTATCTTCCGGGTTGTCCGAAGAGGTCATTTTTTCAACCTGTGTTGTTGCTTCTGGTGAATTTCCTCCGGCTCCGTTAACAAGAATATTGATCTGTCCGAATCTTCGGAGTATTTCCTTGAGTGCCGACTCAAGCGACTTCCTGTCAAGTACATCCGCTCGTATGCCGATTGATTCCGTTCTGAACTCATTTTCAATATCTGATGCTACCTGGCTGGCTCTGTCATTATTATGATCGAGGATTACAGTTTTGACTCCCTGTTCGGCAAGTGCCCTGCCCATAACAGAACATATAGTTCCGGCTCCTCCTGTTATAACAGCCACCTTGCCATTAAGATTCATATCATTCATATCGTAGTGCAGTATCAGTTGTAAAAGCCGAAATAATCCCTCGCATTCCCGTAAGATATGTCTTCAACCATTTTACCCAGGAGCTCTTCATCATCAGGAATAAGCCTTTTCTCGACTTCTTCACCAAGCCAGTTACATAAGATCCTCCTGAAGTACTCGTGGCGTGGATAGGAAAGGAAGCTTCTGGAATCTGTTACCATTCCTACGAACCACCTCAGTGATCCGAGTGAGGCAAGGTCCCTGAGGTGCTTCTCGATCCCGTTCTTCTGATCCAGGAACCACCATGCTGCTCCATACTGAACCTTTCCTTTCATAGTACCATCATTGAAATTTCCTGTCATGGTTATCAGTATCTCATTATCGGCAGGATTGAGGTTGTAGAGTATAGTCCTGGCTAACCTGTTTTCCCTGTCAAGGGCATTGAGAAAGCCCGAAACTTTGAGAGGATCAAGGCTTATACCAATAGAGTCCCAGCCGGTATCAGGTCCCATTAAATCATACATCCTTTCATTATTATTACGTAGCGCGCCTGCATGAAACTGCTGGGTCCATCCTCTCTTATGATTCATCCTGCACAGCTCGAGCATGACAGCAGTTATATACTTTTCCTTTTCTTCCGTGGAAATACTGTCACCCTTGAGAAGCTTCTTCACTATATGGTCAATATCCTTTATAGTGAAACCCGTGAAATAAAATCTGTCAATACCATGATCGGATATTCTGCAGCCGTTGTCATGGAAGTAACTGTGCCTGTTGTCGAGCGCTGTAACAAGGCTTTGGAGATCCTTTATTTCACTGTTTGTTGCCTCTTCCATTCTTTTTATATATGTTCTGAACCTACCGGGATCGTCAGTCTTTATGATGTTGTCAGGTCGAAAAGTAGGCAGCACTTTTATTTCAAAAGTGCCTTTTAATTTCCTGTGATGTTCCAGGCTGTCAGCCGGATCATCAGTGGTACATACAATCTCCGTATTCATCTTTTTGAGAAGAGAGCGTGTACTGTATCCCGTTGATGAGAGTTTTTCAGAAGTAAACCTGTAAATCCTTTCTGCCGTTGATGGAGAGAGCAGCTTTGTAATCCCGAAATACCTGGTTAGTTCAAGGTGTGTCCAGTGATACAGTGGATTACCAATGGCGGATGGGACCGTTTCTGCCCATTTCCTAAACTTTTCATCATCATCGGCATTACCTGTAATGAAGCGCTCATCAATGCCGTTTGCCCTCATAGCCCGCCATTTGTAGTGGTCTCCCTCAAGCCATGCCTGGGTCAGGTTGCTAAATTTCCTGTCTTCCGCTATCATTTCCGGTGAAAGATGACTGTGAAAATCAATCACGGGTTTACCTGATGCATACCTGTGGTAGAGTTTTTCGGCAGTCTTGTTCTGTAACAGAAAATTATCATTTATGAACTGCTTCATAGGTCCTGAAGGATTGAGAATATGACTTTTTTTTATAATATTGTATCGTTAACGATCACGAAAATATGAATTTAATGGCTAATTTCAAAGAGGAGGGATGACGTTAACACTTATAAATATTCGGGTAAAACGAACAAAGAATAGTAATTACAGGGTTTCACAATATTTTTTTTATAACTTCAGTCACAACAGAAATGAAGGCCACTATGAAAGCAAAAAATGCATTAATTATGTTGCTGATGCTCCTTGTCACCGGACCGCTTTTTGCTCAGGATCATCCATCATCAACTTTCAGTAATAATATAGACAGGAAAGATGTTACAGCTGTATTAAAAGCTGTTGCAGACTGGCAGATAAGTCAGCCCCTTGTGCATGAACCTGCTGACTGGACCAATGCGGCATTATATGCAGGAATGGCCGAATGGGCTTCAATTGCGGGTACCGACAGGTATTATGAATGGCTTAAGACACTGGCTGATAGATGTTCCTGGAATTATTTCAGGCATGACGACCCATTGAGGCGATATCATGCCGATGATTATTGTGTGGGCCAGGTATATATTGAACTTTACCGTAAATACGGGAAGGTTTATATGCTTAAGCCCATCAAGACTTACCTGAACTCGATACTCAGGGATCCGCCAAAAGGGGATCTTGAATTTGTTAATACTGACAAGCACTGGTCCACAGAAAGATGGTCGTGGTGTGACGCTTTGTTCATGGGTCCGACAGTCTGGGCAAAAATGGCTGCCGTAACAGGTAAGCAAAAGTATCTGGATTTTATGTATACTGAATATAAAGCAACTACAGATTACCTGTATGATAAGGAAGAGCACCTTTATTACAGGGATTCAAATTATTTCAATAAAAAAGAAGCCAATGGTGAGAAGGTTTTCTGGGGCAGGGGTAACGGATGGGTATTTGCAGGACTTCCAATAATAATAAGGGAATTGCCTGAAGGTTATATACATAAAGATTATTTTGTTAAAATTTTCAGGGAGATGGCCGTCAGGCTAAAGTCGCTTCAGGTCCGGGATGGTTCATGGCATGCAAGCCTTCTTGATCCGGCAACCTATCCTAATCCGGAAATGAGCGCAACTGCATTCATTGTTTTTGGTATGGCATGGGGAGTAGCCAACGGATATCTTGACAGGGATGATTATTTACCTGTTATTACCAGGGGATGGAAGTCAATGGTTGCCTCGGTATGGCCAAACGGCAAGGTTGGCTATATTCAACCAATAGGAGCTGATCCAAAGAGTGTTACCAGGGATATGACCGAAGTCTATGGTGTGGGAGGTTTTCTCATGGCCGGGACAGAAATTATGAGGCTGATCAATAAAGGGATACTGTAATTATTTAAATTGCATGAGAGTCGAAAATGAATTAGTTTTTAATTTATAAGCTGTTTGTTATGAAAATGGAAATAAGATACGCTGTGCATCCGCAGGATTTCAGGAAATACGATACAGAAAGGTTGCGTAAAGAGTTTCTGGTGCAAAACATCTTTCTTCCTGATGAGATTTCCATGGTATATTCGATGTACGATCGTTTTATAGCCGGCGGAGCGATGCCTGTCAAAAAACCACTGGCTCTGGAGACAACAGAGGAACTGAAATCATTATTTTTCCTGGAACGAAGGGAATTGGGGATCATAAACACCGGAGGTGGCGCAGTTGTCGAAGCCGGGGATAAAAGTTATGAACTAGGTTTCAAGGAAGCTCTCTATCTTGGCATGGGTACAAAAAATGTTGTTTTCAGATCAATATCGTTGGAGGATCCTGCCAGGCTGTATCTTAATTCGGCACCGGCACATCACGAATATCCCTCGGGGAAAGTAACATTGAAAGAGGCTGAGGGTAATGTCCTGGGAAGTCCCGAAGCTTCAAATCATCGGACCGTTAACAAGCTTCTTGTAAACAGTGTTGTAAGGACATGTCAGCTGCAGATGGGCATGACAGAACTGAAGAAGGGTAGTGTCTGGAATACCATGCCTGTTCATACCCACAACAGAAGGATGGAGGCATATTTTTATTTTGAGGTACCTGAAAACCAGGCTATCTGTCATTTTTTGGGAGAACCGGATGAAACACGCCATATCTGGATGAAGAATAACCAGGCTGTTTTTTCTCCTTCCTGGAGTATTCACAGTGCAGCCGGTACTTCAAATTATACTTTTATCTGGGGCATGGCAGGGGAAAACCTCGATTATGGAGATATGGATGTCAGGCAGCCTGATACTCTGAAATAATAACAAAAATGAAAGATATGACTGACTTGTTCAATCTTGATGGGAAGGTAGCTCTGGTAACCGGCGGATCACAGGGAATTGGTCTGGCAATAGCACTCTTACTCGGAAAAGCGGGTGCCAGGATCTGTGTAAATGGGCGGAATGAAGAAAAGCTTACAGGATGCCGCCAGAAGTTCCTCGATGCAGGAATTGATGTCTTTACAATCAGGTTTGATGTCGCGGATGAAAAGGATGTTGACCGTGGCATAACAGTACTGGAAAAGGAAGTGGGATATGTTGATATACTTGTCAATAATGCCGGCATAATAAAACGTGTCCTGTTGCAGGAAATGGATTTGGGTGATTTTAAAAAAACTATTGATACTGACCTTATTGCCCCGTTTATTGTCTCAAAACGGGTGTCAGGCAGTATGATTGAGAAGAGAAGCGGAAAAATAATCAATATTTGCTCTATGATGAGTGAATATGGAAGGAACAGTGTGGCCGCATATGCATCTGCAAAGGGAGGACTTAAGCTCCTGACGAAAAACATGACATGTGAATGGGCAAAATATAATATACAGGTAAATGGTATTGGTCCCGGTTACATTGCTACTGACCTGACAGCTCCGCTCAGGGAAAAAGGCCATCCCTTCAATGATCTGGTGATGACACGTACACCGGCCGGCAGGTGGGGAACACCTGATGAAGTGGCTAATGCAGCACTGTTTCTGGCGTCACATGCAAGCGATTATGTTAATGGACATATACTTTATGTTGATGGAGGTATCCTGGCCAATTTCGGATATGTAAAAGGGGAAAATGATATATGACCTCCTCTTTTTATCATTCTTCATCTTCCTTATCTTCCTCCTCCTCCGGTCCTTTTTCCTCTGGATTGTCCGGATGATCATCAGCATAAGGTTTTGCATAAAGATCTTCGACTCTCAGAGAAGGTTCTACGGGCGGCTGTTCAACAATTACTGCTTCGTCTTCCGAAGCTTTCCCGTTGAAGTAGAGTATCGCCGAAAATATAGGCATAAGAGGGAATGTTATGGCACTGACAAGGGCTGAAAGTACAATAAAAAGAGGACTGGTGGCTTGGTTGAGAATATCTGCTCCGGCATTCTGTGGATTGACTATGGCTTTTATGAAGTCACCCGTGAATGGTAGCAGAATTATACCTGAAAGGATAATGGAGATCACTATTATCAGGATGAGAAAGACGGCAACCCAGCCTATGTTATGCCAGAATTTTCTGTGTGCAAGTTTTATCGTCCTCGTTATGGCGTTGGCTATATTGGTTCCTTCAACCATTAGAACAGGAAGTATAAAGAGGTAGATTGTCATCACATATAACATGGCAAAAAAAGCTCCTATAACAAGAAGGAACAGACCCAGGAAAACTGCTATACCACCTGCAAACGCAAGAAGGATCATCATTATCAGATAGGGAATGAAATACTTGAGTGACCTGGCTGCTGCCACAAATATGTTATTACTCCTGTCCAGCGGATTGTAGAGTATATAATACTGAAGAATATTGGTGAATAACAGGTTTATAAGCGAGAGCAACAGTATCGGGATGATCATCTGCCTCAGTTTATCAAATATAATGGCCGGATCGGTTGTTGTCTGTATATCTTTGAGATCAATAAAAGTGCTTGAATATTGGATCACCAGCGACATCACAAATGATATAATGAAAAGGGATACGAAATATTTTTTATAAAATTCCCAGAGGGAACTCATGGCACTGTCGAGATTGTGTTTCCTGTATAAAGGGTGTCCTGTAAACTGATTCATCTTAAGAGATAATTTTTAAGAATTAGCTATAAATAAACTTCCGAAAAATACGCTTTTATTTATTATTCACATAATTTGTTTTATTAACATCATTCCTCACACAGCCTGATGCCTGCCGCCTGCCGCCTCATTTTCCTTTCCTCCAGTATTTCAGCGGTAGTACTCCGTGTTTTCTTCTTGGAAGGAATATTCCCTCATTAGTACTTCTAATGTCTTCAATGGTATAAAAGGCTTTTGGATTAAACTCCTTTATCAGTTCAATAACTTTTAATAAATCATTTCTCTTGACAATGGTGTATATCAGGCAAACATCCTTTCTTGCCCCATGGGCGTCAACAACTGTGGCACCATAGCCATTGCTGTTAAGCTTTTCTACGAGTTCTTTTCCTTTTTCCGCTGAAAAGACTCTTATCATCTGTATTCCCACAGCCAGCTTCTCTTCTATGATCATCCCAACAAAGTTACCTGTTGCAAAACCGGCGGCATAGGCAACATAGTTCACATAGTTGTCAAGGTTTTGCATGATCTTACTAATAGCTATGATCCATATGAGAACCTCGAAGAATCCGAGGAAAGGAGCAATATTCCGTTTACCTTTTGAAACAAATATAATTCTCATGGTACCAATAGATACATCACATATCCTGGCCAGAAAGATAAAGAAGGGGATCATTATGTAACTGAAGAAGCTGCTATTAAAAAAGGCATTATCCATCTCACAGATTTTTGGTGTAATACAAAATTACTAATAATCAACGAGTAGGAGATGATCCGGCTTGCGCTATCGGATGGTAAGTAGTAAGCAGTAAGCAGTAAGTAGTAAGTAGTAAGCAGTAAGTAGTAAGTAGTAAGTAGTAAGTAGTAAGTAGTAAGTAGTAAGCAGTAAGCAGCAGT
>CAYYIW010000012.1:0-96223 GCA_964472085.1 uncultured Rikenellaceae bacterium
CAGGATCACGAGCGAACGAAGTGAGCGAGTAATCCTGGAGAAAGACGAAGAGATGAAGAGAAAAGTAAATTCCTTAAGCATGGCAGGCTTTTTCTTTTAGTCACTCCCTCACAGGATCACGAGCGAACGAAGTGAGCGAGTAATCCTGAGGGAATCTGAGAACAACGACGAAAGGGACTTAAGTACATTAGACTTCTATCATGCGAAGCATGGCAGGCTTTTTCTTTTGATTCACCCCTACTCAGGATCACGAGCGAACGAAGTGAGCGAGTAATCATGGGTAATATTCATTTATTCTGTGAATCCCGTTTCGTTTCTTCATTTCTTAGTGGTGTGTTCATCCAGTATCTTCCAGAATTGTCAGATATGGAAATGCAGTTCTGTTTAAGGGGTACGGACCTTATAAAACACGTATCCCGGAAGTTCAACGGTCTGTTATAATCCTGCACAAAAAGTTCCCTGAACTGACGAAATACAAGCTCTCTTCGTTTGTTGAATAAATTGCCATCAATGTCTTTAATGGCTTTTACACTTAAATGACATGAGTCAATTTCTCCGGATGTGAATTTATCATCTCTCACTCTTACGTAAAGGTTGGGACCGCTAACCCATACCTTGGTGATCTTCGCTTTTCTTTTGCCAAGGGTCATTTCATAGTTCGCCTTTTTGCCTCCTGAAACAGGATCAATTTTCCTGTTGAAAAAGGCTATTATTGTCATATCCGGAGGCCATTCAGAATAAGGGCCACCCCAGGCCCTCCATTCTGATCTCTTAACTTTGAAATAACTACTGTCACTTGCATCAGGTAGGGTGAAAGTATTATTGAATGAAATGTACCTGAGACACATCATAGAATCAACTGCAGGTTCCCGCCCGTATTCAATCTCAATATTGAAAATATCTATTTTATTTTTTTCTGAATCTAAATATGAACCCGAATATTCAAATCTGTGTATCGAATAATCATCAGGCTGAATGAATATTGAACCCTGGAAGTTATCCTCTGTGATCCTGGGTTTTGCAATGAAATTGATTTTATTTAATAATGTATTTCCATCATGAACTACTTCAGGGGCTGAAAACCAGTGATTTTTGATAAAATCCTTCTCAAAAACATCAACAAACGAAAATGACCTTTTATTGAAATTTCTGATTGGATCGTGAACCAACAATATAAAAAATTCATTGCCGTATTGATCTCCAACAAATGCATGAGGTATTTTTTTAAACCATACATCAGAATGATCTGTTTCCGGAAGATCATAATACGGAGTTATATTTGCCTGTGGAAAATCCGTATTCTTCCTGAAATCAAGAAGTCGGAACCTGCTGGAGTCTGACGGATAGGAAAAGCCTTTATCCAAAGTCTGGATAATCGCTTCGTTCAGGTTAAGATAAGTACTGCTGTCCTTCTTATAATCCCGGTAATAGGACACATAGCTGAAAGGTCCAGTCGGATTGTTATCTTTAATTTTCCTGATAGCTCTGTCTACTATGATTACAGAAGTGAGACTATTTCTTTGTCTGGTTCTTCTGGCATTTACCGTGACCTCATGCAATTTATAAACATAAGTTTCAAGCTTCAGATTATTTAATACTGATGTTTTTAGCATGTTAAAAGCCACAGATAGTTTATGGAATCCAATACAGGTAATAATAAGACTGTCGGATTGAAATTCGGCCTCATTTAATATTCTGAAATCTCCTTCAGCATTTGTAATGATCCCTACCTGCGCGTTTTTAAGACGTACAGTTGCATAAGGTACAGGTTCTGATGTTTTGGAATCAATCACTTTTCCGATTATATAACCATACTGCTGACAGTAAGCAGAAGGATGAATAATAGAAACCAGTACAGTAATCAGGACTAATAGTCGTACCATTGCTTTCAAATTAAAATAATGTATTCATCCGGAAATAAACAATAAATTTAAGTTTTCACAATTACATTTATTTCTTTTGAATTTTTCATATCGATTTTTTTTAATTGATATTAATCATCCTGCAATTTTATATTAAACCGTTGTAAAGTGAAGCAATAGGGCCCTGCATTGGCCTGATAGCGTACCTAACAGACTGTCTTTTAGTTAGTTTTCAGTTAAAAGCACTTTCAGATTTCTGCAAAGAGCAAGGTAGCTTTCACTAATCTCCAGTCTTTCGATTTTGAAAACCATCTCTTCAGGCAGTTGTGCATATGGCACAGCATTAATAAAATTTCTTGTTTCCGGTTCAGAGAACTCAACCAGGTCTTCGTACCAGCTGATGACAGTTTTGTTTTCCGGGCAAATTGCCTGGCATTTCATACATCCGAACAGACAATGGTGCCAGGATGGATCTATCCAATCCGGGAAATCACGTGTAGCTTCATTATGGTATGTAAGACATTTCTCTGAATGAAGCAAAAAGCGATCTGTATCTATAGCTTTAGTCGGACAATTTCGCAGACAGACAGTGCATGTCTCGCATCGTTTCAGCATCTCAGGCTGATGCCAGTTGTCGTATTCACAGGGCCGGTCAGAGAAGGCGCCTACAAGCTGTAAATAACTTCCCATACCATCCACATAACAAATATTGTTTCGACCATACCTGGCCAGGCCACTATGCACGGCAAGTGTTTTAAGAGGTAACCTGGGTTTGGCCATGTGAAATCCTTCCTGTTTCAGCAATTCTTTTAAGGTCGCCTGGATTTTGTTCGTTCGTGGAGTATAGCTGACATATGTCGGAGGTATGATAACCCGTACACGTTTCCCATGCGATTGAAAAAAAACACGTATCTGGGGGGTAGGTACAGCAACAATTATTATGGAACGTACTTCCGGTAGTTCTGCAGGCGGATCAAATGAGAGGAAGCTTAGCTGTTCCTTGTATAACCTGCGATCAATTTCGCCCTGTTCCAGCCGGTTCAGAATTGAAAACCTAAGGTCGTTAAGATGATCGACAGACGCTACTTGCCCCTGCCATCCCTGGTCCCGTATCAAATTCAGTATACCCTTCATTAAGAATCTTACTTGATTTTACTTTGCTCTTTGCTAATATACAGATAGTTAGCTTAAAAACCAAATAATTCCCGACTTTTGGATTTATCCGGCAGCAGGACCCTCTCCCTTACCTGGTTGTAATAAGTAACGCTCCTTTCTTACCTAAATCACCATATATCTTTTCTGCCTCTTCATCTTTCAGAACTGAAACAGATTTTATGATCCCGGGATTGATCCATTTCAGTCCTGTAGTAAAAATATCATCATCAATAACTACAAGTATATCCGGATCCAATTCTGTTTTATGCTGCGGAAAGACGGATGTGCCGGGCCGGATAATTTGTAAATAACCGCCAGAGTCGGGTTGAATAGCAAATTCTGAATCTGAAATTACATTACCAAATGGATTAACTCTTTTTTCTGATTGAGCACTTAATGTTACAGTTAAAAAGAGAATAGCAAAGAATGATAGAAATGTCTTTTTCATTTGGGAGTATCTATTAGTTTAATAATCATGCCTGTGTATTTAATTTGGCGATATTTAACTATCTGCAGGATATTATTCATTGTCCTCAAAATCAAGATTGACAGGAGGTTTCTCCGGAAGTTCCTGTGGTAATTTATCTATTTGTTGCAGATATGCATCAGGTAAGGCAGCATCCAGGGAATGAGCTGTTTTATTTACGGAGCTGTCAACAACTTCAAAGGAAACATTATCCACCCATATTTTACCCGGACCATTTAAGATAAATCCATAGAAAACATCACACTTTGAAGTCGCATCAAATACAATTTCACATTTTGTCCAGTCATTGGTTCCTGAAAGAGGTCTGTCCATCATGTTATCAAAATCGGCAGTGATTTTCTTATTATAATCATCGACTCTGACCCACATTGTAGCAATATTTGCGTTTTGTGTTCTAATATAACCGGTCATTTTTACTCTCCTGCCGCTGAAGTCTTTTTGTATACAGCTCTGCATAAGTGTACAAAAGCCGGAGGGATTTTCAATCGCTGATTCCAGAGTAGCACTTTGTTTTCCATGCTCTGCTATCTGGTTATCAATTCCGGTAAAATATTGATCGGCCTGGTTGCCGCTTAACATCCATCCGTAAGGCGTTAATTGTTGTTGAAGATTATCCGGTCCTCCTGACAGAAGAGGAGGCCTGTTACTGAATGCTGATAATCCCAGAATAGAAATAACTGCGATTAGAGTGATACTGTTTTTTTTTAACCAGCCAGGACTTTTCTTTTTCATAATCTTAAATTATATATAAGTAAATTTAATGAATTATATATTGCCAATCCGGTAGTTAATGCTTAATCAATTAATCCTGTTTTTTACAAGGTATATTTTACTGGAAATATCCTGAGCGTTAATTTTTATTTAGTATCATTTTAATCTTATAATCCTTTTGTTCAACAGGATTATCTATATAATTACCAAGGGGATCAATATCCAGTATTTGCCAGGTATAATCGTAAAGATCAAATGGATTTCTGTTCCTTGTCATATAATAGATCAGCGTATCCACATGAGATGACTTATATTGAATATTAAAATAGAGGTCAACATCTCCACTCCAGATGCAAAGCATATTTTTAGGACAGGTATAATCCCTGACACTGTCAATCGAGAATGATAATTTCGAGTTAATACGGTAATTTTCACCAACAACACAGGTAAAAGGCTTCCCTGCTTCAATTTTTTCACAGCTTAGCAAAGTAATCGTTATTATAGCTGCAACAAAGGAAATGGTTTTGATCTTCATTTACGTCAATTTAGCCAAAGGGTACAAATTATGATACAAAATCTGTACCAAATCTATTATACAGTTCAGGATTTGAATGTGGAACTCAGTGCCAGTTTACAGAAAGGCATGAAACCCTTTTTAAACCTGCAGGTGCAGTTATTATTCGTTTATATCGTGTTTAACCCAGATCAGGTCCGATGTATTATACCCCAGGCTGTCAGCAATTTCCAGGTATTTATTCTTTATTTTATCAGGTATTGTGGTCTCACGTGAAAGTATCCATAAGTATTTAAAACGGTCCCCTGATACAAGGGCATATTTATAGTCCTTATCAAGTGCAATAACGTTGTATCCGGCATAAAAAGGTCCGAAAAAGGATACTTTTAGCATAGCAATATTTTCATCACCAACAAACCTGGCCTTTCCAACAGCCTGTTCATTTATGCCCTTTTTAAAATTAAATCCCCGGTTATCGACTTTTATACTACCATCGTCGTTCAGCGAATATTCTGCTGTCGTATTGTTTAAATTCCTTTCGTATTTGAAATCCAGACGGGCAATTTCATACCATTTCCCAAGATATTTTTCCTTATTAAAGGGTTTAACCGCAACAACTCCTTTTGGAATAGTGGAGCAGGAGTAAAAACCTAATATAAAGAGCATAAGAAAGGTCATCAGGTTTACAGTTTTCATTGTAAGTCTTTTTATTTAAGAGAAACATCTATCACATCTGAATTGTTCTCAATGTCAACTGTCTATATCCATTCTTAAATCAGTCGGGCAATAAAATGCAACAGATCTAACAAATTCAGGTTGTTATTGCAGTTTGATTATTCACTGATTATTTTCTGGTATGCTACAACATCAAGGACCTTGTCAAATTTCTGTCCGACCTTTTTAAAATGAGCACATTTCTCATATCCACATTTTTCGAAAAGTCGTATGCTTGTCTGGTTGTCCCCGGAGATAAGACCAATTAAAACACATATATCATTGCTTTCTGCAATCTTTTCAAGTCTGTTCAATGTTTCTCTCCCAATCCCTTTACCTGAATACTCTGGCTTCAGATAAATAGTTACCTCAGCGGTCCTGTCGTATGCCTGTCGCTTTTTATATTGGGAAATATAGCAATATCCACAGGTCTCACCTTCGTAGTCGATCAGAAATGATCTGTATTTTGGATGCCCGGTCAGGATCACACTTTTGAGTTCCTCAACAGATATAAGATCGGTGTGAAAGGTTGCCGTCGAGTTCAAAATATAGTAATCATAAATTTCCTTGACAACATGAAAATCTTTCTCCTGTAAATCAACAAGTTTTATATTCATCCCACAAAATTAATTCTTAATTTAATCTTTCATTATTTTAGAATTCACTGTCTATCTAATTTATTTCAGGCATTTTACTTAGTGACTGTTCAGTCTGTCAGGCATTTTAGGATCAATCGGATGTTCGCATCTTAAATTCTGTTTATCTAAAATAGCAGATCCCGGATTCCGAGAAATCAGAGGTCAATTTGAGTTATTGGATTGCAGTCCTTAAAGAAGAAAAGTGCATTAAAATAATCATCAATTTTTATGAACTGAGAATAATTAGTACCGGTCTCTTTCTCCCTGCAATAGGTAGCTCCTATGACGCGGAATTTTTCATTTCCATTGAGCCTATTAGCAATAGGAATAAAATGAAGATAATTTTTGAAATTAATCCGGGACAGGCCCGGTCAAACGATTTCACGATTTTATTCTTAAAGTCCATAAGTGTCCAGGTTATGAACCGTTTTAATGACTTAAACACAGATGCATCATCAACCGGTAAAAAAACAGGCATCAGTATCCACTATATATACTATGAGACCGATTCCACCAGCCAGGACAAACCTTTTCATGTTCAATCTTTTGCTCTCCTATGATTGTCCTGCAATTCAAAATAGATTTGTTCTATGAAATTAAAATATTAAATAAAATCTGAGGCAAACTCATAAAACATCTCCGGTCAGATATTATTCTCATTTGGCCAGGAGGTTAAAGAGCCTGTCTAACTAACTTATCCAGACAGGTATATAAAAACGATTTACCGCTATTGAAAGATTAGGTAAAAGCTACTTACGTAAATCTATCATCTGAAATTGTTTCATTTGGATAGCCAGCATTATTGCTGATCCATCCATTTTTTTCAATATCATGAATATCAAAATAAGAAATATATGGTTTTATGTCCAACAGAGGCGTTCCATCTAACATGTCAACATTCTCAATATCAATAATGTTATCTCTTATTCTATTAAGTTTAACCACTGAAATACCGATTGAATTTGGCCTTTTAGGAGCTCTGGTTGCAAAAATGCCATGTTGTTCGCTATCTAAAAATGGAATAACCTTTAACTTAAAACCTTTTGATTTATGAAAATGATAGATAAGATATATATGAGAGAACTTTTTCAGGTCAAGCAAGCCGTTAATATATTTTTTTTTAAGCTTAATAGTACCTTTTATTCCTTTTGCACCCTTTGATTGAATAGGCATACCTTTCACTTTTTTAAAAGGAGTGTGAATTATACCTATCGGTTTATAATAAATTTTCATGCGGTGACCAGTTATTTTTTTAAGTAGTTATTCATTTTTATTTTGCAAATCACGTTTTGCTGCATTTTCTAAATCGTTATCCAGATTATAATCATATGCAAAACTGTAAGTTATCCAACTATTTTTCGGTTTGTAAAATTCAAATGTAAATCTGAATGGTTGCCTGTCATACTTTACCAGATAAACATAAAGTTCAAAACAATCTCCCAGAGTCTTTTTTGTTAAAAGTTGATAGCCGTTATACTCTCCAACTAGTTTATTTAAGTCTCTGAACTGAGTCTTCAGCTTTATAATTGCATCATCCTGTGAACTTAGCCATGGTGAATGCATGTAAAGATCATCAATAGCTTTATCCGCTTCACCTTCACTGTAGGTGTTAAAAAAATCTGCAATAATTTTATCAGGATTATCTTGTCCGAACGCGTTGAATGTAAAAACAGCCATGATAAACGTCAAAATTCCAGTTTTCATTTTCCAGTAATTTTATAGTTTAATTTATCATTTTATCAGCAAGTTATATAATTTTTTCTTAAAATCTTCATTTGACTTCTGGTTACTTTTTTGTTCTGATTTATTTTTATAATCAATTTGTTTACCAGATCAAAATATTGGGTTTAAGGTTCGTTGGTCTTATCGTTCGTAAATTTGATCTGTTAGGACCTTCATGTATATACCTGAAGGCACGATACCATACTCATGTTCAACATGAATCATTGTTCATATCCTTTCAGAACTCCTCGATTTTTAGTATTTTAGTAGAATACGACCCAATATTCATAAATAGCCGAAAATGCGATTAATCATTATTTCTAACCGGTTACCTGTAAAAGCTGAAAAAGAGGGTGACAAAATGGTATTCACACGCAGTGAAGGAGGCCTGGCCACGGGACTGGGATCACTGCAGACATCAGCAGAGAAGCACTGGATAGGATGGCCGGGTCTTTATCCCGAAAATGACAATGAGAAGGATCATATAGTTCAAACACTCGCCCAGGAGGATTTTCACCCTGTATTCCTGTCTCCCGATCAGATAGAGAACTTCTATGAAGGATACAGTAATAGTGTTATCTGGCCGTTATGCCATTACTTCTATGCCTATATTGAATATGAAAATAAATACTGGGAAGCCTATAAGGAAGTTAATATGATGTTTTGTATGGAAGCTTTAAAGATCATTGAACCCGGGGATACAGTATGGATTCAGGATTACCAATTAATGCTTCTGCCTGGTTTTCTTCGTGAGGAAATACCTGATATCAGTATAGGATATTTTCATCATATTCCATTTCCATCTTACGAACTCTTCAGGGTATTGGCCGAACGTGCTGAAATCCTGGAAGGTTTACTTGGAGCAGATCTTATCGGTTTTCATACACACGACTATATGCGTCACTTCATCAGTGCTGCATACAGGGTACTTGGTCTTGACTGTGTCCTGGACGAAATCAATTATAATAACAGGGTAGTACATGTAGACACTTTTCCAATGGGAATAAACTTTCCATTACACTACAGTGCAGTTGAAAATGACAATGTCAGAAGTAAGGTTGAATTGTTCAAGGAGCAGTTTGGAAACCAAAAACTCATATTGTCAGTTGACAGGCTAGATTACAGCAAAGGGATACTGCACCGTCTTACCGGTTTTGAAGAGTTGCTTGAGCATCACCCGGAATTCAGGGAAAAGGTTTCACTTGTGATGGTTGTCGTTCCTTCCAGGGATTCCGTTGAAAAATATGCCAGTTTAAAGATTAAAACAGATGAAACTATAGGGGGAATTAATGGCAAATACTCATCCATGAACTGGATACCTGTTTACTATTTTTATCATGCAGTCCCGTTTGAAGAATTAATGGCCCTCTATTATATTGCCGATATAGCACTTGTTACACCGTTACGGGATGGCATGAACCTGGTGGCAAAAGAGTATGTGGCAGTCAAAAGGGATTCTCCCGGTATACTGATCCTCAGTGAAATGACCGGTGCTGCTATTGAACTTACTGATGCCATTATTATAAATCCAAATAACATTGGTGAAATTGAGGGTGCTATAATACAGGCACTTACAATGCCGGAGCAGGAACAGGCAGAAAGAATGAAGAAAATGCTGAAAACAGTTTCCATACAAACGGTTGCCAAATGGGCCACTGATTTTGTCAGGGAACTGGATGATATTAAAGAAAAAAGCCTCAGGCTTCTGGATAAAAAACTTAACGACGAAAAAATACAACATATAAAGGACCAGTATCTGAAATCAAAAAAGCGCTTATTGGTATTGGATTACGACGGGACTTTAGTTCGAATACAGAAAAATCCTGCTACAGCTTTCCCGAGTAAAAGGCTGCTTAATATTTTGCAGGCATTAAACTCAGATTTATCAAACACGATAGTAATTAACAGTGGTCGCGACCCGGAAACCCTGGATAAATGGCTTGGAAACCTGAATATCCTGCTTGCAGCGGAGCATGGTGCTTTTTACAAGGAGAAAGGTGTCTGGCATGAAAATTCTGATGAACCACCTGTAATAAGCCCCGAAATAATTGATATCCTGAATTATATTGCAAACAAAACTCCCGGATCCGTCATAGAGAACAAAAAAAGATCTGTTGTATGGCATTACAGGAATTGTGATGCCTGGCTGGCCAACCTGCGTGAGAAACAACTGATCGATGCTCTTATGTTGCCCTGTTCACGAGAGAACCTTCAGATCATGAAAGGCAATAAAGTTGTTGAGATCAAAGCAGCGGGGGTTAATAAAGGTATTGAGGTCCTGCGGCTTATAGAAAAAAACTCCTTTGATTTTATCCTGGCCATTGGAGATGATGTTACTGACGAGGATATGTTTCACTCATTGCCTGAAAATGCCATAACCATAAAAGTTGGTTCCTATTCAGATTTTGCCAGGTATAGTATTGAATCGCCAATTAATACTGTCGAGCTTCTGGAACAACTTGGACATGGATAAAATGCAGGGGGACTCATGGAGGTTAATCCTCCTATGAGATCATTGCGTTAAATCTCCAGAATTGTATTATGAACCAATAATTTAAAGTTCTATCCTGGGATCAGGTTTGATCTCAATTTTGTATTCCTCAGGCGGAACGGCATTCATCAGGTTCTTTATAAAGTAATCCCAGCGCCGGCGCATTATATAATTCCTGTCCGATCCATATCCGTGTCTGGCATTTGGCAGGATTATCATATCGAAATCCTTGTTTGCCTTTATCAGCGAATCGACTACCAGGTATGTATTGTATGGAGGCACGTTATCATCCATATTGCCATGAATAAGAAGCAGCTTACCTTTCAGGTTTTTTGCATATACTTCATTTGCCTGTGATTCATAGTTAGATATCCCGTCCTTATCGTATGTCTCCAGACCAATATATCTCTCTCCCCAGTCGTCCTCGTAATCCCTGTTATCATGATTTCCCGATTCGGAGATCCCAACCTTAAAGAAATCCGGGAATTTGAACATCGCCGATGCAGTCGCAAAGCCTCCGCCGGAATGTCCCCAAATACCTACTCTGCCGAGATCGATAAATCTGTGCCTTCCGGCCAGCTGTTTAAGGCCCGACACCTGGTCGTGAAGGGTATTTTCAGCCATATTACCGTAACATGCATCATGGAAGGATTTTGATCTGTCGGGATTACAGCTTCCTTCAAGAAGGACCACAACGAACCCGAGTTCGGCAAGGGCCTGGTTATCTCCTCGGGCGGCATTGAAGCTCCACGATCCCACACTTCCTCCCTGGGGACCCGGGTAAATATATACTATCACCGGATACTTACTGCTGGTATCAATGTCGGTAGGGGTGTACATCAGGCCATACAGGTCCCATCGATTGTTGGCCGATCTGACGGTAAAAGGCTGAGGGGGTTTCCACCCGGTGGCTTTAAGACGTGCCAGATCCGTCTTTTCGAGAGTTGTAATAAACTTCCCTTTTGAAGTCCTGACCTCAGTTATCCCTGGCACATCGGGTTGTGAGTAAGTATCGGTAAAGTATTTTCCGTCGGGTGAAAAGCTTACAGAATGGTCACCTGTGGCAGGAGTTAATAGCGACATATTTTTTCCGCTGAAATCAATCCTGTACAGATACCTGAAATAAGGATTAACACCCGGCTCTTTTCCACCGGCAATAAAATAAATCACTCTTTTTACCGGGTCAATTCTGAGAACCTGCCTTACCACAAAATCCCCTTTTGTTATCGGATTTTTCAATTCACCTGTCAAGGCATCGTACAGGTACAGGTGTCCCCAGTCGCTTCTTTCGGAATACCATATTATTTCATTTGTTGCAGAAAGGTATGTCCAGTTAATCTTCCCCTGGCCTGATTCGTACTGAGTAGGTACTGTCTCACTGAAAATGTCTTTAACATCGCCGGTCTCACAATCGGCCATCCTTACATTCTCCAGTTTATGGTCGCGGGATGTAGAGACAAACACCAGCTTTTTACTGTCATCGCTCCAGCAGACATCATCAAAACCACCTTCACAGGATATGTCATCACAAAGGGTACCCCTCCTTGCGTCACTTCCCATCTTTAGCTTTACTATACCTTTACCACTATCTTTGGCAACATCAATTATTATCCTGTATATCCTTATGATCTCCCTGTCACCGGGCAAAGGATATTTCCATGCCGATAATTCAGGGGCTCCTACTTTGGTTTTAACAAGGTACATATCACTCACATGCCTCTGGTCCTGGCGAAAAGTAGCTATCTTCTTTGAATCGGGTGACCAGCTGATAATAGGTTTGTCGCTCTTCTTCCATCCTGCATTATCCGTGGCATAGCCGAAATTCTCTATTCCATCTGTTGTAAGGGCTTTTTCCTGTCCCGTTGCCACCTCTTTTATCCAGAGATTCCAGTCGCGGATAAAGGCACTGTATTTCCCGTCAGGTGAAAGAACCTCATTACGGGAAGGTCTGCTTCTGTCCGGTTGCGTGGCAGATGCCTTTTCAAAGAGTTCCCTTTTCGTTGATGCAGCAATCTTTTTTCCGTTTACCGGGTCAAACAGCTTATATTCGGCCCTGTTCTCCGAAAGACACATGTACCATAATCTTCCGTCGGGCAGCCACTCCGGACGTATATCATTATCTACAAGACGTGTAACATTTGATCCCAGCATAGCTGCAGCATGATCGTAATCAGCTTTGGCATAGATCTTTGCATCCTGTCCGGCCGATATTCCATACACCAGCAGGAACAGGATAACGGATGAAAAGATTCTTCTTCGCATATACAAAATATTTAGTTTCCGGAAAGGTAATAACAGGGGATATAATATTCAAGAACTGTTGATAAAGCAGGCTCATTTGTTAAAAAAGGGGAAAGACAGGAGGAGGTTCGAGGGTTCGAAGGTTAAGGGTTCCAGTTATCCCCGTTACCTGTCATTAATAAAGCGGATAATTGATTCAGCAATCTGGTCCCTGGAGTTTTGAAAGGAGTGATCATCCTGAAATGTTTCAACGCTGACCTATTTTTACAAATGCTTATCAATAATTCCGAAAAAAATTCCATAAGCTTTTTCCTTACCCCGTTGTCATATACCTGTGAGATAGCTTTTTTATTTGCTTTGTTTCAATTCATTCAGAACCTTGAACACGGCCACTTCTATTACTTCCTTTTTACCTGTTTTATTCAGAAGGGGCAAAAGACTCTTAACAGGTGTGTCTTTCGGGAGCTGATTTTCCTTAATTAATTCAAAGAAAATATGATGTGCGGAAGAAAGTACAAAAACAGAATCTGCCTTTTCCATCAGCAGCTCAAGGACAGGCACTACTGAACGGCTACCAATATTTATAAGTCCTTCTTCAGCCAGCCAGCTGAGATCACGTTCCTCGGACTCGAGGTACTCGAGAAAGACCGGGATAAGTGAATGAGAATTTAATTCACTTAGTCCTTTCATAGCCTCCCATCTTAAAAAGGATTTAGGATGTTCCAATAATTTGAGAAAATGCGGAATGGTCCTTTCACCACTTCGTACAAGTTCTTTTCTCAGACGCTCCCTTTCCATCCCGCTTACTATTTCAAGCTTCTGTATAAATTGTTCAATTTCTTTTTCTGATTTCTCGTCTTGCATGATTTTATACTTCTTATATTAATTAAATATTTACAGATTTCTTTATAACTGAAATAAACCGCCGGTGAGCTTTGTTTCCCAGGTAGAGCCTATGACGATACATCATTTGTTTGACCAGGTCCTCAATGAATATCCACATCAGGCAATAACCCCAGATGAAGAGAACATCTGTAACACGCAACGGTGCAAAAAGACCAAAAGGAAATAAGACAAATAAAGTAGCGATAACTTTTGTCACCACGGCCGACCAGAGTAATATCGGTGCAGGATACGGCTTTTTATAAAATGGCCCTCTTGTCCGTGTGACAAAGAGTGTAAGATGGCCTGCTACTGCCAGTTTAAGGAACACAAGGGTCTGGATATGCGGGATATCCATATTCATATATTCCCTGGCTATCAACAGTATACCGAAAGTTTCGGCTACCCCTATCAAACCAAGCACAGTAGAGATGCTTAATATTTTTGACATCTCCCATTTATTGGGTTTTTTACTCAGGAAGGTATTGTCGTACGCGATCGCCATAATGGGCAAATCGTTAAAGAATGCCAGCAAAATGATCATCAGTGCGGTTATCGGATAAAAGTTATATATCGACATCGCCAGGACGACGAAGAACATTATACGGATGGTCTCAATGATCCTGTACATAGCATAACTGTTCATCCTTTCGAAGATCTTTCTTGCCTCGGCAATAGCCTTTATAATAACCGATAATCCGGGCATTGTCAGTATCAGGTCAGCTGCGGCACGGGCGGCATCAGTTGCACCGCTCACGGCAATACCTATATCGGCCTGTTTCAAGGCAGGGGCATCATTCACCCCGTCACCGGTCATCCCGGTAATATGATTGGCTGCCTGTAAGGCCTTAACAATTCCGAATTTATGTTCGGGGAACACTTCTGCGAAGCCATCTGCTGACTCAACCTGTCTTTCAAGCTGCTTCCCCGGATGCTTTATATCCGCATCTCTTGTAAATATATTGTTAACCCTGTGTATATTGCGCCCCATACCTAATTTACCGGATATCTCAGACGCTATGGCCACGTTATCTCCTGTAACCATCTTTACCTTAATACCATATTGGTTTGCTTCCTTTACAGTTTCGGCTGAATCCTCACGCGGCGGATCAAAAAGAGTAAGGATTCCCAGGAACTCGTAATCTCCTTCTTTTTTTCCTTTGGCAACAGCAAGTGTTTTGTATCCCCTTGCAGCATATTCACTTACCTTATCCTCAATGGCCTTTTGCTCCTCATCCTTCAGTTTACAAAGTTTCTGGATAACCTGTGTTGCTCCCTTGGTCACTGAGAATTCGATACCTTTATTTTCAACTATCGATTCCGTACGCTTCCTAACCGGATCAAAAGGAACATATTTCTTCAGTTTATAGGCTTTCAGGGCTTCAGTATCCTTTAACCCTGACACAATGGTTGCATCAATAGCATCATGCGAATCCATCTCCGACGCCAGGGCTGCATACTTGATCAGATCCTGTTCATCCTTACTCTCATATAAAACCGATTCTCCGAGTGTTATTTTATTCTGTGTCAGTGTACCTGTTTTATCGGAACAGAGAATATCCATACCGGCAGCTTCCTCGATAACCTCAAGACGTGAGACAATAACCTTATTTTTCGATAATTTCAAAGCACCAACAGCCATGGTCACCGATAATACTGCTGGCATTGCTACAGGTATTGAGGCTACTGTCAGGATCAGTGCGAACTGAACCAACGTAATTAAGTTGTCTCCCCTTAGCAGTTGTACAAAGAACATAACAGCAACAAGCCCGATACTCAGGTATATCAGGTAATCTCCAATGTTGATCACTGCCTTCTGGAAATGTGAAGTTGCTCCTGCATCAGAAACCAGTCCTGCTGTTTTTCCAAAGTACGACTTATCACCTGTTGCAGTAACAATCCCGCTCATCTCACCCTGTTTAGCAATTGTACCAGAATAACATATATCATCAGCCGATTTATTTACAGGCAATGATTCACCGGTTATCGCAGACTGGTCAATACTCACGAAATCTCCTTCAATAAGCTTTATATCTGCAGGTATTATGTCACCAAATTTTATCCTTATAATATCACCGGGTACTATATCCGAAGCAGGGCTTTCCTTCCATTTACCATTTCGTTTGACCATAGCTTTCAAAGCCAGTTGGGCTTTAAGTGCATCAAGAGCATTACTTGCCTTCATTTCCTGCCAGAAACCGATCAGCGCATTGAATACAAGAAGTGCTGTAATTATATAAAAATCGGACATGTGCTTAACTATCAGCGACAATATTGCAGCTATTTCAATCATCCATGGAATTGGTCCCCAGAAATAAGTTAGAAGACTCAGAAGCTTGCTTTTCTTATGATCGGGTAACTTGTTGTACCCGAATTGTTTTAAACGTGAATCAGCTTCATCCTGACTAAGTCCTTCAGGTGAAGAATCAAGTTTTTTGAATAGAAGATCTCTGCCTGTTTTTTTTGCTTCCTCAATGTCAATATAATCCATCTGTGTTAATATTTTATTTCAATTACTTTTCATAAAATCTCAACAAAACATATTGTCAATAGTTCATATTTTCTTTAACAAAAAAAGCTGCCGGCGATCTTATCCGTGATCATGTCAAAGTGATGGCAAAAGTTGCAGTTTTCTTTTCACAGTTAATTAATTACCCGTATCATTCCGGATCCTGATCCAGTGCTTTTTCAGCCTGACCAGATGAATCGATGAGTTTTCTGGTTATCATATCGGTATATGTTACGATAACACCATCGCGGGACAACCCCAGTTCAATAAACCTGTTACCCTTCACCCAGTAATAATCCTTATAATTATTATACTCCTTCATCTTTGTATTGCTGCTTATGTAATCATTGCCGTATTTTTTTGCATATATATCCAGGAGGTTGAGCTCCAGCACAGGAGGAAAAGAGATCGAAGGATCATTCGATCTAACCCTGAGTATCAACTGGTATAGCTTATCCCTGTAGTATCCTTCCGATAATGTTGCCTGTGCCCTGACAATGGAATCGCCTGGTCCGGGAATTAAAAAATTATACTGATATTGTCCCGATGAATTGATAAACAGCTTCTTATTATCCACAAGCACCCGGAGATCATCATGAACAACCTTAAGCGGGTCACCCAGGCGAAGTCCGAGAAATACAGTATCATAATGTTCGCCTGATTTCAGTCCTTCATTTATTTTATCATCAATCAGCTTCTGCTGCAAATTTCTGTTGTTTCCAATACAGCCATAGAGCAGTACTATTCCTGAAAAAAACAATATATATTTATTCATAGAGCAGTGATTCTATTTCTCTTCAGGGAACCTCCCCATAAGTTGCCGTTCCACCATCCATCCAGGGTATTCCTTTACAAGCTGGCTGATCTCATCAAGTTCCCGTATTTCATCAGGTGTTAGTTCAAGTTTTGTACTCGCTATATTATCCTCCAGCTGTTCTTCTGTGCGGGCACCTATAATAACACTTGCCACACCGGGTCTGTTTTTGACCCAGGCAAGGGCAACTCTTGCAGGTGATGCATCATGATGTTCACCAATACGTGTCATAAGTTCAACGATATCATATGCTTTTTCTTTATCTATCGGTGGAAAATCAAAAAGTACCCTCCTGCTGTTTCCTTCTGTTTGAGTATCCCTTTTGAATTTTCCTGACAGGAAGCCTCCAGCCAGAGGACTCCAGGGCATAATACCCAGTCCTTCACTCATAGCCATGGGTACAATTTCCCTTTCAACATCACGGGCTACGATACTGTAGAAGTTCTGGGATGCAACAAACCCGGACCATCCGAATTTTTCTGATATTCCATTGGCCTTTGTTACCATCCAGGCAGGATGGTTACTTACCCCTATATACCTGACCTTACCAGACCTTACGACATCTTCCAGTGCTCTCATGGTCTCTTCAAGAGGTGTGACAGGATCCACCCCATGGATATATAAAAGATCTATATGCGAGAGATCAAGACGTTTCAGGCTGTCCTCAACGGAATCAAGTATATGCAGCCGCGATAAACCAACCTGGTTTGCCCCCTCTCCCATCCTGATCCGTACTTTTGTAGCTATAAAGACTTCCTGGTGAGATATCCCGAGTGTCTTAAGAGCCTTTCCAAGTAATATTTCAGCCAGTCCTTCCGAGTAGGCATTGGCTGTATCAAAAAAATTGATCCCGCCTTCCACGGCTTTTTTTACAAGCCTGGTTGCTTCCTCTTCTGTAAGTTGTCCAATTGCTTTCCAGTAGCCCTTACCCCCAAAAGTCATTGTTCCGAAACATAGTTCAGAGACGAGTACTCCTGTTTTTCCAAGTTGTCTGTATTTCATAACGTGAATTTTAATTGATTAAAAAACTTTTCATAACTGTATGCATACAGTCATCACATCGGTTAAAAGCCTGTCTTCGTGTTGTCAGCATAATCAGAACTTAAACACTATCGATAAGGGAATTGTCCGTGATGGTCATGCAGTTCCATGCAGGAGCCTTCCACTCATAATCAAGGAGTTGCCTTTCAGCCCCGTAAGCATCCGCATAAAGCTTAATCAGGTTGACATCCCGGTCTTATACTGGCCCAGGCCTATAGTTTCCTCCAGTGTATTCACGAACTTCATATAGAACGTCGAATAGTCATACCTGTCAAAATATACTGAAGTCTCAGTTGTGCTTGAGGGAATATCTTCGAATAATATCTTTTCCCCGCTTTTACCTGCTTCCGGGAAAGCCATATCAACTCTTTCCCCGTCTATCCTGTTATAGAAATGCCACCTTTTGTTCTTATAAGTCTTCAGTATTTCACCTCCGAATACATCATGAATCAGAGTTGATATCTCACTATCACAGTCCTCGATGCTTCTGCTAACCTTATTATCCGGTACGCAATCTGCTACCAGACAACGTCTTATAACTTCCTGTATTTTATTTTTATATAACATTTTACCTTTTCTTTTAAAATTAACCATATTTCCCATCTCGTATTAAGACAGTACCCGCTGTCTTTAAAAAATCAATAAGTTTCAAATACAATTTACAAGTTTTACTCCGGATAAGTGTTAAATAATTTTATTTTAATGTTATTGTAATCCTAAAAATTGGTCACGTATAATAGACATGTTACAACACTAGATTTATACTGATAAACTTTTAACAAAACAGAACCGCAAATCGTTCAAAGAAATATTTAAATAATGTCTAATAAATGTCTTCTACTCCACTGCTGTTCATTACCTTACCATACAACACATATTCAATCAACGTCGTATAACTATATAACCACTCAGCTGCTTACCAGTAACTGTTTTCAGGGTAAAGAAATAAGTATCTGAAGGTAACGCCTTACCATTATTATCCACACCATTCCATGAATTATTATAATGACTGTTCTCATACACCTTAATTCCTCGTCTGTCAAAGATCACGAGGCTTTTGTCACCTGCATTCTCCCCCCAGGAAATAACAAAATAATCATTTATTCCATCCATATTAGGAGTTATCAGAGACGGAATCCTGAAGTCATTGACAAAAATAGAGACCGTATCAAAAGACATTGGGCACACATCATCAGATACGGTCCAGAGCAGAACATTTTCTCCCTTTGAAAGGTTCATGACAACTGTGTGGGGATCAGTACTTCTTTCAATGTATGCAGAACCTGATAGTACTGACCATACACCTGAAATGTAACTATCCGCAACTGCCTCCAGGGTGGTCCGGAAGTTGTAATCAAGTTTTTGATCCGGACCTGCATCAGCAACAGGAGTTTTTCTTACAATTACTATCACAGGTTGAACAGAAAAGAACAGGAAACTGTTTGTTCCTTTGATATAATATGTACCTGCTGATGCTTCCTGTGGATTTAGTGCAGGACTTGAAGCATCTTTATCATTCCAGTATGTGTATGTAAGATCAATAGAAGATCCTGCTGTTATATCCTGAGATGTAAGATCAACTGTTTGTGGATAACAGACTGGATCAGGATTCGTAATCATGACATAAGGGGTGTCAACCACAGGTATTGCGAATATTTCGGACTCATTTGATACACATCCCGAACTATTCTGCACTGTATAAGAATATTCTCCCGAGGGAATTTCATAGAGTATTTTCTTTGTCCCGTTTCCCGCAAGCATAACATTATCCGGCTTACGCAAAAGTAACCAGCTCCCGGAAGAAGGTAAACCGTCAATTACAATAGTACCGGTAACAGATGGGTATGAGGGGAGAATAACATCTGAAATAACCGGTGGCGAGGGGGTCATAGGTTGTAAAGGAACTTCAGCATTTGATGACAATGCTGAGACACATCCATAATCATTAGTGACAGTGAAATTATAAATACCTGAAGATAAGCCCATTACCTGCGTAGTTGTTCCTGTTCCCATGTAATTTACAGTACCGGGATATCTAATTAAAGTCCATTGTCCTTCAGCAGGAAGATTTCTAAGAAATATGGCACCCAAAGAATCCATACAAGTGGGAGGAATAATATTATCAGTCAAAGGGGCCCCTGGGATAATCAGCTGATCATTAATAAGGACAGTATCTGAAATAATAGAGGCACAACCATTTACATTTGTGAAATTAAAACTATAGTTACCAGGAAGAATCCCTTCAATTGTTATGCTTGTACCGCTGCCATTAATCTTCACCTCATCAGGAAAACGCTCAATAATCCAGTCTCCTGATGAAGGCAATCCTTCAAGGGTTACACTACCCGTCGACTTTGTGCATGTGGGCTGTGACACAGTGCTGATTATGGGAGCTGGCAGTAAATCAGGCGATGAAGTAATTACAACGTCTTCTGAAGGATCCGAAATACACCCTGCTGAATTTGTTACAGTAAATGAGTATATACCCTGTTCCATTCCTGGTATTACAATGCTTGTACCCATCCCGGTCATTGTGTTTCCGGCAGGTATACTTGTTATGATCCATAATCCTGAACCAGGAAGACCAGACAGATCAACACTTCCGGATGGTATCTCACATGTTGGTTGAGCTATGACTCTGGAAATTGGTGCAGAAGGGATTGGCGGCTGAACAGGTATCAGTGCATTATCTGAAATAAATGATGTACATCCCAAGGAATCAGTGACTTCAAAGGAATATGTCCCGGCAACAATTCCTGAAATCACAGTCGACAGTCCTGTGCCATAAGTTTTTACTCTATCAGGCAAACGGGTAATCATCCATGTGCCGACAGATGGCAGGTTACTTAGTATTACACTACCTGTCGCATTTATACAGTCAGGTGGAATTACTGAATCAATCGCAGGAGGACCCGGAACATCTTCTATGGTAATTATGCAGGTTGCTGATTCTTCACAAACATACGAAGTATTAACTGTTTTAACTGATACTGTTATTTGCTTCCCGGCATCTTCAACAGAGGGCTCATATGTAAAATCAAAAGGTGAACTGCCTGATTCAGATGGTACCAGGATACCTTTCCCGTCAGAAGTAAGTATAACTCCTGTTGCAGATCCTCCGAAAGTATTATCTGTAATGGTCACTGGTGAGTTATAACATGAAAATACATTTGTATCACTCAGGGTAAGTATTGATGGATTCTCACATGAGCATAACACCTGAAAAGTACTGCCGGTAATTTCACAACCATTACTGTTCCTGACAGTAATATGATGATATCCGTCCGGTACATTTTCAAAGAGATTACCGGTCTGGTAAAAGCCATTATCAAGCCTGTATTCCAGGTTCGGGCCTGAAGGGCCTGTTACCGTAACACCTGCATGATTAGTTCCCACGACGCACTCAATTATCTGGACAGGGGCCGGAGGTTTATCCGGTGGCTGGTCAATTATAATAGTGTCGGATGATAAAGACTGGCATCCACCCCAGTTTGAAACCGTATAAGTATATGTACCTCCTGGAATACCTGAGACAAGAGCCGTAATACCCACACCTGTTGTTGTCACATCTCCCGGGGACCGTGTAAGTGTCCACACACCTGTTGACGGCAGGCCACTAAAAACAATGCTTCCCGTTGAAACATCGCATGTAGGCTGTATTACAAGATCAACTGATGGGGGACCCGGATAATCAAGAACTGACAGGCTGAATGTTGCAACAGCCTCAACACACGGAGATCCAGCCGGAATATCAGATGTTACCGTAATTGTTATTACTTTCCCAACATCCTTTTTCCTTGGAGTATATGTAAAAGAGAAAGGAGAGGTATTTGCTGTTGTCGGGCTGACCGAACCACTTCCGTCTTCCCTTATGGTAACACCGGTTGCATTACCTCCGAAGGTATTGCCGTCAAGAACAAATGGTGAGATCGTACAGGTAGCGCCTGATGGTGCAGATAACGTGACTGTAGGATGATCTGTACATTGTCCGCTAATAACTGCCGGAGTCAATATTATCACCAGGAATGCAATCAGGATACCGGGCAGACTGATAGAAGCAGAAGTCCGGCATTTGCTGGTAATTTTCAATTCACTACCCATAGCAAGTGTTTTATGAAACTCAGTATATTAAACCGAGGCACTCAGATACTGCATGGCTGCAACATTACAATCTCCATCTGCCGTTTAGGCGGATAGTCAGTAACCCTATCGATAGTAATACAATATCTGCAACTGCTACTTATTTAGAAATTTATCTAGCTTAAGCTAATTTACAAATTTGTTTAAAATCAGGGATATAAATTCAAAAATTAATTGATTGCTTAAATGATGGAACGATCATTTCTAAATTGCAACACTCAACCTGCTTATACTGCCTGACACGATTTTAAAGTCAGAAGTCTCATGGAACGTTATTGAAGGAAAGTTATCACGTGCAAGCTTGAGCATCCATTCACTTTCAGCAAAGAACACAGGATTATCTTCCTTATCGTAGGCCACAGCCCGGTGTTTTCTTTTAATGAATTCCTCAAGATCCCTATTATTCTCTGTAGTTATCCAGCATGCTTTAACGAAAGGCAGGTTGTTAAAACTGCATTTTGCTCCGTATTCATTCTCAAGTCTGAACTTAATAACCTCATACTGGAGTTCACCAACTGTTCCGATGATCTTCCTGTTGCCTGGCTGCTGTATGAAAAGTTGTGCCACGCCCTCATCAGTCATTTGCCTGACTCCCTTTTCAAGTTGTTTCGTCTTCATAGGATCGAGGTTTACAACTTCCCGGAGTATCTCGGGACTGAAGCTTGGTACCCCCCTGAAATGAAGCTGTTCACCATCAGTCATTGTATCGCCTATCTTGAAGTTACCACTGTCATAGAGTCCGACAACATCGCCCGGGAATGCTTGGTCAACAATGTTTTTTGCATTTGCCATAAAGCTGGTTGGTGAAGAAAAACGCATTTTCTTACCGGTACGGGTGTTGAGATAGAATTTATTCCTTTCAAACCGTCCTGAAGTGATCCGCATAAAGGCAATCCTGTCGTGGTGTTTGGGATCAAGGTTTGCATGAATCTTAAAAATAAATCCAGTAAGTCGATCTTCCCATGGCTGTACTATTCTTTCAGCAGCACTTATCTGTCCGGGATGAGGAGCTATCTCAAGAAATGTTTCCAGCAATTCAAGTACACCAAAATTATTCAGGGCACTCCCGAAGAATAAGGGTGCCAGGAATCCATCGCGATATAAAGACAGGTCAAATGGTTCAAACATATGATCAATAAATTCCCTGTCTTCGTTCAGCTTGCCGATATTATCATTACCCAGGTAATCCCTGATCCTGGAATCTTCCGGATACTTAGTATACAGGAGACTTTCAGGTAATGAAGTCTTATCAGCTGCAAAAAGTCTCATCTCCTTTTTTTGAATATTATACACTCCCTTTAATGTCCTGCCATTTCCTACAGGCCAGGTAAAGGGGCACACTGCTATTTTCAACTCCGTCTCAAGATCGTCAATCAGTTCGAATGGACTGAGGCCTTCACGGTCCATCTTATTAATGAATATTATAACAGGGGTATTCCTCATCCTGCAAACATCCATTAGTTTACGTGTCTGTTCCTCAACGCCCTTCACGCTGTCGATAACTATGATCACACTGTCAACAGCAGATAAAGTCCGGTATGTGTCTTCGGCAAAATCCCTGTGCCCCGGGGTATCAAGGATATTAACCCTTACATTATCATAATCAAACGCCATAACCGAGGTAGATACCGATATACCTCTTTGTTTCTCAATCTCCATAAAATCGGATGTTGTACTCTTCCTGATCTTGTTACTGCGCACAGCGCCTGCGGTCTGGATAGCACCTCCGAAAAGGAGCAGCTTCTCGGTGAGTGTTGTTTTGCCTGCATCCGGATGACTGATAATGGCAAAAGTCCTTCGTCTGAATATTTCCGATCTTATATCCATATTAACATTATAATGAAATTCTTTCAAAGTAAGTTTATGGTCTCAGTCTAAAAAACTGTTGCATACTTTAAAAGGCGGCGCAAAAGTAACAAAAAGTGAATATATTCCTATAAGAGAATGATCCTGATTTTTTAAGGACAGGTTTTCCCTCTTACCAAATATCAGTAGCTCTTATTCGCGGGTGGTGACGCAGGTGGTGATTTGAACCTTTAAAAGACCAAAGTTGCAAATACAATTTGTATTGTATGGGTTAATGTTATTATATTGCAGGCCTAAACATATAATAATGAAAAAACTTGCTATTTTACTGACATTACTATTATCATTGACGTATTGCAAAGGCCCTAAATCAGGTCCTCTGGCAAATGAATCTTTTAACAAATCAGACCAGACACAATCCACGGAAGTACAGAAATCACCGGGTCCGGCACAACCCGCCAAAGCTGATATCACGGTAACACCCTGCGACGGATGTATCCAGATAGGCGATCTGCTGGCCAACAAGAAATCTTACGACGGGAAAGTCATAAGTGTTACAGGCCAGGTAGTAAAATACAACCCTGGGATCATGGGGAAGAACTGGATCCATATCCAGGACGGAACCGATAACCAGGGAGTGTATGATCTGACAGTAACATCTGACCAGTCTGCACAGGTTGGTGATGTTATGACGTTTGAAGGCACAATAGCACTTGACAAGGATTTTGGTTACGGGTATTTTTACCCGGTAATAATGGAAGACGCCAAGCCAAAAAAATAGGACTTCCATCTGATTACATTACGCACTTATTTCCTGTTTGTTCTATTTAAAAACCAAGGAATAAGCAACAATTATTGCAACCAGGGCAATCAGGAAAATATATGTGTATGGTGAGGCAAAATTTAAGGTCCAACCCAGTGGTCTCTGCCGTTTTGGTATCATTATGCGCGGATCCTTCCTGTTGAAGTAGAATGGACCCTTCCAGTAAGCCTCATTTTTTCTCATGTTATCAATGAACTGTTTTTCAGTTTTTTTCCTCATTTCAATTATTCTGTTTGAATCATACTTTATACCGGGTCATAAATATCCTTTGTTTTTATCATAACAGTCGCAATTAAAAGGTACTCCCGATATGACCGGGCAGAATGCCGACCTGTGACCAGGATCACTTTGTCCACATAATTTCAGCAGATTTAACATCCCGGGAATTGGTTCCCATGTAAATGATAAATTTACCCGGCTCCCAAACATGCTTAAGCTCACTGTTGTAGAACATCAGGTCTGCCGTTGTAATATTGATACTTACATCCTTCTTTTCTCCCGGCTGTAGCATGATCTTTTTAAAATTCTTAAGTTCCTTAACTGGTCGTGAAATAGAGGCTACAGGATCCCTTATATACAGCTGGACAACCTCTTCACCTGCAACTTTACCGGTATTTGTAACGCTTATAGTTGCCGTAAGCTTTTCGTCTCCTTTAAGTTGCGTCTTGCTGAGTTTTATATCGCCGTATTTGAATGTAGTATAGCTAAGGCCATAACCAAACGGGTAAACCGGATCATTGGGTATGTCAAGATACTTGGAAGTGAATTTGTTTCTCGGATTCATTGGCCTTCCGGTATTCAGGTGATTATAGTAGAGCGGTATCTGGCCGACACTCATCGGGAATGTCGTTGTGAGTTTTCCTGCAGGATTATAATCGCCGAACAAGACTGTAGCTATGGCATTGCCGGCTTCTGTACCACCTGCCCAGGCTTCAAGGATTGAACTTACATGTTCATTCTCCCAGGTAAGCGTCATCGGTCTTCCGTTTATCAGCACCAGTACAACGGGCTTCCCTGTTTTCAATAACTCTTTTAAAAGGTTTTCCTGAACCTTCTGTAATCCAATATATGACATACTGGAAGCTTCTCCCGACCATGATGATGGTTCACCGAGAACCGCCACCACCACATCAGCTTTATTAGCTGTTGACACCGCATCTTCAAGCATCTCTTCAGCGGTTCTGTTACTTTTTGTATTGCTATTGCCACCCTGCATACCAAGCGGGCTGGATGCATTTTTAAGCATAGGATTATCTGAAAGTTCAGAACCTTTGGAGTATAAAACATTTATATTGTCTCCCCCGATATTTTTTAATCCTTCCACCACGGTAGAAATGGAGTTTCTGTCGCCTCCCATAGCCCATGTACCGAGCATATTCGCCTTACTGTCTCCCAGGGGTCCGATAACTGCTATTGTACCCGATTTTTTAAGAGGAAGGATATGACCGGCATTTTTAAGAAGCACCATTGATCTCTCAGCAATTTCCCTGGCAGTCTTTAGGTTTTCAGGTGTCATGAGATCTGTTTTGGCTCTGTTTTCATCCAGATAAAGGAAAGGATCATCAAACAGACCGAGCTTGTATTTGGCTTCAAGCACTCTCCTGCATGCCTGGTTAATATCATTTATTGTAATCTTCCCTTCATCAAGAGATTTCTTAAGTGTTGTCAGGAAACCCTCTCCCACCATATCCATATCTGTACCTGCTTTTAGTGCCAGGGCTGAAACTTCCTGGAGATTTCCCATGCCATGATTTATCATCTCATTTATTGCTGTATAGTCTGTAACAACAAACCCCTTGAATCCCCACTGGTTTCGTAATAATTCAGTCAACAGCCAGTGATTACCGGTTGCCGGTATATAATCCACAACATTGAAGGAAGTCATTACACTTCCGGCCCCCGCATCGACAGCTGCTTTATAGGGAGGAAGGTAATAATTATACATAGTCAGTTTGCTCATATCAACCGTATTGTAATCGCGACCGCCCTCAGCGGCTCCATAAAGAGCAAAGTGCTTGACACAGGCCATCATGGTATTGTTTTTGGTCAGATCATCACCCTGGTAGCCCTTTACCAGAGCCCTGGCAACCTGTGATCCCAGCCACGGATCCTCACCTGCTCCCTCCGCAATCCTCCCCCACCGCGGATCACGTGCTATATCAACCATGGGAGAATATGTCCACGCAATACCACTTGAAGTGGCTTCCTGGGCTGCTATGCGTGCACTCTTCTCAACGAGCGTCATATCCCACATACAACTCATAGCCAGAGGAATAGGGAAAACTGTCCTAAACCCGTGTATCACATCCATTCCAAACAATATAGGAATATGATGAGGTGAATCCTTGACGGCTATTTCCTGGGAAGCTTTCATTGCTGCCACTGAAAATCCGTTAAGCATACCACCTATCTGACCGGCTTCAATTTTTTGCTGTGTCTTTTCATTCACAGCTGCTCCTGTGACGAAACCGCCTGCAGTAATAAGATTGAGCTGACCGATCTTTTCTTGCAGGGTCATTTTATTCATAAGATCATCAATGAACTTATCCATCTTCTGATCCTGAGCCTGCACTTTGGCTATTAAGGCCAGAAGTATTATTACCAGAATTGTTCTTTTCATATCTTGCCTCTTTAAAGATTATAAATTCAGAATGCTAAAATTAAGAATAAGCAGGAAAAAATAATAAATAAAATGCATGTTCCTTCAATTAAAAACCTTTTTCGATATTTTTTGTTAAACAAACGGTAAGGTTAACAGCATAAAATAAAAATGATATTAACAGTTATCCTGAAAAAATGAATTAATCCAAATAAAATTGCTATGGCAAACTTGAAAACAACCTACATGGGAATAAAACTGAAAAGCCCTATAATTATAGGAGCTAATAACATGGTAACCAATACAGAGAATCTTAAACGGATGGAACAGTCCGGTGCCGGTGCTATTGTTTACAAGTCAGTTTTTGAAGAGCAGGTACAGCTTGAAAACCTGGAATTATCCGAAAGAAAGGAGGAATACAACGAAAGAAATGCGGAAATGGTCACACTTTTTCCCGATGCTGGTGCAGACCCTTCTGAGATAAAGGAACACCTGGCTGCCTTAAAAGAAGCAAAAAAAACTGTTGATATTCCGGTATTTGCCAGCATAAATGCAGTAAATCCTGATACGTGGGTAGATTATGCAAAGAAAATAGAGGGAACAGGTGTCGACGGAATAGAGATGAACCTGTATACGCCTCCTGAAAAATCAGGAAAGCTGGCTGAAGGTATTGAAAAAGACCAGGTGGAGATAGTTAAGGAAGTAAAATCAAAGGTAAAAGTCCCGGTAGCTGTTAAAATAAGTCCTTATTACACTAACCCGCTCAAGTTCATTTCAGATCTTGATAAAGCAGGTTCTGATGCATTTGTGCTGTTCAACAGGTTATTCCAGCCTGATATTGATATCGACTCCGAGTCTCATTATTATCCTTTTACCCTGAGTAACAGGGAAGACCACAGGCTTCCTCTGCGGTTTTCAGGACTTTTATACGGTAACACAAAAGGCTCATTATGTGCCAGTTCCGGAATAATTACCGGTGCTGATGTCATTAAGATGATACTTGCAGGTGCTGACGCCGTACAGGTGGTAAGTACCATTTACCTGAACCAGATAGAGATTATTGCATCCATGATAAAGGATATTGAGAAATGGATGAAATCAAAAGGTTATAAGGATCTTGAAAGTTTCAGGGGGAAACTGTCTCATGCAAATATAGACAGTAAGATCCCGTATGAAAGAGCTCAGTATATGGATTTCATGATGACTACAACCGAGATCATGAAGAAATACAAGGCAATAAACTAACAATCCCGGCAACTTTTATCAGCAATAGTATATCACGCTTCCTATTCTGTATTTCATAATAACCAGGAATAATATATCTTTGGTACAATTGAATATATGGAAGCATGAATAAACCTGTATCTGTCCTGTTTGCAGCTCTGCTCTTTATTGTCAGCTGTACCATTAAACATGATAATCCGGGGTTAATTATTAAAGAGGCGGAGACTGCAATAGAGAACGGGAACCTGGAGAAAGCCCGGAAACTGGCAGACTCATTAAAAACAATATCTGAAAAGTTTTCCCGGACATGGATGACAGCTGATTCCCTTGAACAGATAACCGAAAGGATTGATCTGGACTTCTCTGTGACGGAATCTATGGTCAATAAGCAAATAGAATCACTTAACGGTCCGTTCTCAGAGGAGGTTTTTAAGAGGTGGGAAAAGAACGGGTGGCTTGAGTGGAGGATGATAAATGGCGTTAAAATGTATTTCAACAGGGCCGCCTCTAACCTTATACTGATTAAATCATTTCACGAGAACAGGGATAAATGGCAGCAAAATGGATGGGAAAGTCCGGTAATGCTGGACAGGCTCAAAAACACAGAAAAAATCTACAGGGAATCTGAAAACGGGCATAACCCCTCAGAGCCTGTACATATATATATCACCTATACTATCAAAGTGCATCCCGATGTGGTACCGACCGGAGAGACAGTCATGTGCTGGCTACCGTTTCCGGCTGAAGGTCATTCCCGTCAGTACGGTATTGAACTTACTGATGTATCGGAAAAAGAATATATCATGGCTCCTGATTCTGCAACGCACAGTACCATATTCATGGAAAAGAAAGCAGAAAAAGGGAAACCTGTGATCTTTTCCATATCATATAAATATACTTCAGCTGGCAGTTATACAGACCTCACAAAAAGAGAGATATTACCTTATGTTAAAACATCTCCTGATTATTTAAGATATACTTCGGAACAGTTACCTCAGATATGTTTTACCGGTGATGTAAAAAGGCTGGCCGACAGCATAACGGATCCGGGTGACAGTCCTTATGAAACGGTCAGGAAGGTTTATAGCTGGTTCAAAAATAATATACCATGGGCAGGTGCACAGGAATATTCGATAATACCAAATATACCTGAATATGTCCTGAGGAACAGAAGAGGTGATTGCGGGATGCAAACACTGCTGTTTATGTCTGTCCTCCGGTATAAAGGCATCCCGGTCAGATGGCAAAGTGGATGGATGGTACCTCCCGGGGCGGAGAATCTTCATGACTGGTGTGAAATATATTACGAAGGTGCAGGCTGGGTGCCGGCAGATGTTTCATATGCCCTGCAGGACAATGATGATCCTCATATCAGGTTCTTCTATCTTTCAGGAATCGATTCATACAGGCTTATTATTAACAAGGGTATTGCCGGTCCGCTTTATCCCTCCAAAAAGTATCTGCGAAGCGAACCATATGATTTTCAGAGAGGTGAAGTTGAATGGTCAGGTGGAAATATTTATTTCGACCAATGGGATTACCATATGGATATTAAATATGAACAATCCCCAAATCTGTAAGATATAATTATTTTGGCTATATTACACAGAGGGCTCAGAGCAGACACAGGGGACACAGATTACCGTCCCTGGTCCCTGCATCCCTCAGTCGTTCCTTATTTTTCGTTGAGCCAATGCAACCAGAGCCTGAGACTGTTGGGCCAGGATGCAATATGCGGGTTATCTATTCCCAGTCCGAAACCATGCTCTCCCTCCGTCAGTATATGCAACTCAGCTGATATATTCCTTGCTCTGAGAGCTTTGTACATAAGAAGAGTATTCTCAACCGGTACTGTGGTATCATTATCAGCATGTACAAAAAACGCTGGCGGAGTATCATCCTTAACCTGTAATTCATTTGAGAACAGCCTTACCAGCTCTTCAGGAGGATCCTTCCCGAGCAAGGCCTCCCTTGATCCCCTGTGCATGCATGGTTCCGTAAAAGTGATCACAGGATACATGAGTATCATGAAATCCGGCCGGCAACTCAGCTTTTCAACAGGATCGGAAGAAGACTGGTCACCATAATCGAAATGAGTTCCGAGCGTAGATGCCAGGTGTCCCCCTGCTGAGAAGCCCATTATTCCGATCTTCCCGGCATCTATATTCCACCTTTCAGCGTTATGCCGGACAAGACGGACGGCTCTTTGAGCATCCATAAGAGGTGATTTATATGGTACTGTGTTACTTTCAGGTGAAGGTAACCGGTATTTAAGTACAATACCTGCCACTCCAACAGAGTTCAGATATTTTGCTATCTCTGTGCCCTCCAGGTCATAGGCCAGCCCTGCATAACCCCCTCCCGGACATATTACCACAGCCTGTCCGGTGGCAAATTTCTTTACAGGCAGATATACCGCAATATCAGGTACCTGAACATTGGTTATCCAGGTAATATCGCGCTGTTCTACCTTCTCTGCCCGGGATGAAGGTTTTGAATTAGGTATAACACCATCATATAATGGGATCTTATATTCCTGGGCACTTATTGAAAAACAGGTTGTAAAAAAAATGGCAGTGAAAAAAAGTCTGTATAACATATCATATAATATTTAAAATTCAATGCAATTTATAAAATTGACAGTTATATTATATCACCTGATGTGCAACATTACCCCCCCGATAACGTATAATACTAGAAAAAAGTCAGTCACATCAGTTTTTATCATTCTGCCGGGTAAGAAAAATGAAAACATTATTTCTTTCAATATTCCTGTCGCTCAATGTAATGCTCCTTGACGGGCAGGATTGCAGCATCCTGTCAAAAGCAAATAATATACTTCCCGACAGGCTTTGTTCACCACTTTCCGTAAACTGGCAGGCAGAGTATACCGGGGTAAACAATGCAGGTACTATCGTTCAGATTCGATATGACTGGGATGACGGGACAGTTGATTTGGAAACAGCGAATTCCACTGGTCCTGGTATATTCAGTTACACTGCAAATCACACATATGTCTCAACCGGTGATCAATGTAATTACAGGCCTAAAGCCACACTGGTTGTAAACGGAGTGGTCTGTTCTTCCTCCACACAGGAGCAGATTGTGACCGTATGGGACGATGATAATCATAATGGAGGACACATGCATATTTCGCCTGAAGTATTTCCTATCTGTTTCGGAAACGGAGCAGACGTGAGGTTTCAGGATCTTACCCAGTTTAACTGCGTTCCGCCACAGGAAGAAGATGTGCCCAACCTATACACAAGGTGGATCCGGTGGATATACGGGACAGACAATACCATGACAGGAACCCCGGTAACCATAGATGGTTCTCCACAGGCATTCCCATATTATGGCCTGGTAATCACTCTTTCAGGACCTGTAACAGGTTCGGGAGTATATTCTGATATCATTAATGTCGCCAATGACAAGAATATCGGCCAGTATTTCGAAGTTACACTCCTTAACTGGAATTACTGCAATCCTTATGATGATCCAAATATACCGGGACCTCCTGCTGACCCGGTCAACGGTGATCATCCCCCTGTAAGAACAACGGCTAAAATACTTATTGTACCTTATCCCGATGCTACAATAAATCCTGTTGACACACTCTGTGTCGACAGCGACCCGGTAACACTGACCGCTCACGATAAAGGAGGAATATGGTCGGGTGACGGAGTCAGTGGAAATAAATTTTATCCTTTATATGCCGGTACGGGAGATCATATTATCAGCTATGTTATCACAGATGGCAATGGTTGCAGCGATGCTGACCAGACTACAATAACAGTGATGCCTGAACCTGTTGTGACAATAGACCCAGCAGGGACCATGTATATTGACGATCCTCCCCTGACATTGTCGGCAAATCCTCCCGGAGGAACATGGTTGGGTGATGGTGTTTTTAACGGTAAATTCTATCCCGATTCGGCAGGCACCGGCATACACACGATAACATATCATTCATTGCCGGACATGTTTGGGTGTTCGGGATCCGATACAATCCATGTGAATGTAATTCTTCCTTCTGTCCCTGTTGCCGGATTCGAACCCGATACTGCCGGTTGTTCCCCGTTATATATCAGGTTCAGGAACATAAGTAACCCGGGGGGATCGTACTTATGGGATTTTGGAGACAATACTTACTCCACAGAGGAAGAACCGGATCATACATATTACATGCCCGGACAAAACCTGGTTAAGCTTACCGTATCCAATATTGCCGGGCAATCAACAGCCAGTCAGACTATTACAGTTTACCAGAGCCCGACAGCAGTTTTTACAGCTTATCCTGAAAATGTTACTATGAATGATCAGGAAGTACTTTTCACTAATCTTTCAAACAATGCCACGGAGTATTCCTGGGATTTTGGCGATGGCGCTTTCTCTACTCTGGAGAATCCGGGTCATACATATGACACAACCGGAGTGTATAAGGTAGTACTCAAAACCATTACAGAGCAGGGATGTACCGATACTGCATCACTTAATATAAATGTTATGATCCAACCGGCGCCGGTTTCGGATTTTGTTCCGGATACAACGGGATGTACCCCTCTGACAGTAAATTTCAGGAACAGCAGCCTGGAAGGTGTAACGTATCTCTGGGATTTTGGCGACAAGACCTATTCTACTGATTTTGAACCGAATCATACATATAATATACCAGGGGAATATATTGTTAAACTGACTGTAACTAACAATTCAGGGCAGTCGTCCCGTAACAGGCTCATAACTGTTTATCAGAATCCCACAGCTCTTTTCAATGTATATCCGACCGATGTGTTCAGTAATACCCAGGTTGTCGTATTCACCAATATGTCACATTATGGTGCTTCTTACCTGTGGAATTTTGGAGATGGTATCTATTCATCGGAAGTAAGCCCATGGCATAAATACGATACTATCGGCGTTTACAGGGTAACCCTCAAAGTAACATCAGATGATGGTTGCACGGACTCACTGAGATTTGATTCTCCGATAAGGGTTGATTTCAAGAATGGTGACATTGAATTCCCTAATGCATTCAGGTGGAACCAGTCGGGGCCAACAGGGGGATACTGGAACGATGACTATATCGATGACACAGTATTCAGGCCATTTTTTAAAAATATCATTGATTACAGGTTGCAGATATTTAACCGGTGGGGAGTTCTTATATATGAAAGTCATGATCTGAATAAAGGATGGGATGGATATTTCAGGGACGGTAACCTGGCGGGCGAGGGTGTATACGTTTATAAGGTGACAGGACAATATGCCGATGGTGAATATTTCGTAAAAACAGGCGATGTGACCTTCCTTCACTGACACATTCATTGCTACAGCTCATCATGAAATCCAGACCTTCATAAATTGCTGACAGCCTCCTATTATCTTATCGTTTCAGGTACCTGCCTGCAGACAACAAAACAGGATTAAAAAACGTTCTATAAAATGAGTGGAATGAAATGAACATACAATAGTTTTTTTTGTTCTTCCGTATGTCTGACAATAATTCGGGGATCTTTAAAACTTGTAATTGGTAAATAAAAATTAATATTAAAAAACTATGATACCTCAATTCCCTAAGGGAGTGAAAAATAGTAAGACTGAAACAGGGAAGCGGGTTTCATAAAATAGTATAAATTAAAATCAGAGACACATGAAAAAGAGTATTGTGATTATTGGGGTTGTTTTTGGTATTATCGGGTGGGGATGTCAGAAAATTAATAATCCTCCACAGGGGCTCAAAAACTCTATTGAACAGGCTTCTGCCAATGTAAATAATGCATTCAGTGACATATCCTCCACCAAAGGTTATGAGATTCTTACCGCTAATGCCGGCCCTGTTTCAAAGTCGGGAACAGTATTCAGTGATAGTATCACATTGCCGATGGTAGCAGGTGTATACGATTTTAAACCTGACACCCTCAGGTATGAACATCATGATATGTACCCGTTCAGGCTTTTCACCAGGACAGGTGACAGTGATCATCTTATAGTAAATTTCCCCCGGAAGATGGCCTTCCATTGTGATTATCTTCATGTTTACAATCCGGAGGATACTTTACTGAAAAATGATTTTTCAATTGATGCATCCGACTATCATCTTTATTACAACTGGTGGAACAATCTTGATTACAAGCTTACTGCAGATCTGTCACTTGATTCAGAAAGTCTTGGAAGCATGGATGTATCTGCCGTATCCAGTTCTTACAGGGATCAGTCGTACAGTTCAGCATTTACTTTTTCCGATGGTTATACCATATCCACAGCATGGCAGAGCGGGGATACTACGACTTCAACATTTGCCCTGACTAATGCCAGCGATACCCTGCTGAAAGAAACAACTTCTTTCATCGGAACAGGCTTCCACAGGCATGAAAAGCAATATACTCTTTCTATAGGGAATGTTGATATAAAGAGAGGTTATGGAATTGACTCAATACAGGTCTATCTCGATGGTGTTTTACAGAAGACTGCGGGAGCCAAGATCACAGATTCTTCCGATACAACCGGCAGTATTTGCAATAAAAGAGATATCCTGCTTACATTTGACGACGGAACAACAGCAAAGCTGAGCGATCTTATAGGTCCTGCCCTTACAGAGCTCAGGACACTTGTAACATCTCTGCATGATATGTATTTTGCTGAAAAAGTGGTTAACTACGTTGCCATCAATATCTATTACAATACCAGGTAATCAACCAGGAAAAATTATCTTATTTATTGTCAATTAATTACGGTCTCCAGCTGGTAGTTGCTGAAGTTATATTATGAGTCAGTTGTTTCCGGCGGGATACTTATTTTACAGGAGGTAAGATCAAATGAAAAGGCTTCCTATCTGGTAAACAGAAAATGAGAGCAGCCATGCAACAGCTGTGGTATATATAACAATAAATGCCGCCCATTTCCAGCTGCCTGATTCTCTCTTTATTGCTGAGATCACGCCTATACATGGGAAATAGGTAAGGATAAACAACATGAAGGAAAAGGCCATCAGTGGTGAAAACAGCTTTTTCCCGGATTCATCTGTTTGGGATTGTATCTTTTGAACAAGTGAGGTATTTTCATCACCGCTGTCTGACTGGAAAAGTACTCCAAGTGTGCTTACCACAACCTCTTTGGCTGCTACCCCTGAAAGAATGCTGACAGTCAGTCTCCAGTCGAATCCCAGGGGTCTCATTACCGGTTCTATTGCGCGACCGATCACCCCCATAAATGAGTCTTTCTGTCTTTCAATCCTCTGTTTCGACTGAAGGTGATCTATTAAACCTGCCTTTTGCGTGGCAGGCAAACCTGAGCTTTCAACCTGGGTAATCTCTCCCTGTATATTGGCTATGGTTTGATTATTCCTGGGATAATTGCTCAGGAACCACACAACTATTGATGCCACAAGTATAACACCGCCTATCTTTCTGAAATACAGGCCTGTTCTGAATGACACATGCTTCACAACACTCCTTACGGTAGGCACCCTGTAAGGAGGCAGTTCCATTACGAATGGTATTTCTGGTGTTTTAAAGAAAGCATGTTTAAGAAGCAAAGCCGAAAGGATGGCGAATATCATTCCCAGGATATAAAGCAGGAATAGCACGGTTCCCTGGTTTTTTGCAAAAAATGCACTGATAAACAGAATATAAACCGGCAACCTGGCGCTGCACGACATAAAAGGTGTTATCAGCATGGTAACAAGCCGGTCGCGACGACTTTCTATTATCCTGGTTGCCATAATGGCCGGAACATTACATCCGAATCCCATGAACAAAGGAATAAATGATTTGCCATGTAAACCTATCTTATGCATTATCTTATCCATAATGAATACCGCCCTTGCCATATATCCTGTATCTTCCATGAAAGAAATAAACAGGAACAGTATTACAATATTCGGAAGGAACACTATAACTCCACCTACACCCCCGATTATTGCCTCCACAAAAAAGTCCCTGACAATTCCGGCCGGAAGCAGAGCGGTGGAAATTTCCCCAAGACGGCTGATCCCCATTTCCATCCATTGCTTCGGATAATCGCCCAGCTTAAATGTTGTATAAAAGGTCAGCCACATAAAAACAATGAAAATAGGAATCCCCAGGTACTTATTGGTCAGATAATTATCGATAATCCTGGTCTTTCCAAGTCTTTCCACTTTACTGACCTTCAGCGTCTCCTGCAACGCACCGGATATAAACCCATAACGAAGATCGGTTATCACCGTTTCCACAGGATCCGAAAACAACTTCTCAAGTCTGTGATATTCTCCCTTTGCTGTCTGTATTATCTCGGAAGAATTGACACATCGTTTTATTGTCCTGGAATATTCCCTGTCATTCTCCAGTAGCTCAATAGCCAGATACCGGGCAGAAATAATATTGGTAAAGATCCTGTTCTCCTCAATTTTTATTTTTGACTGGATTGCACAGATTGAGTTCTCAACTTCAATTCCGTAGTTGACGTGAATGTGTCTGACAACAGGCTCCCTGTCTTCGTATACCTCTATTATCTTGTCAAAAAGATCCCTGATGCCCTTGCCTTTTGAACTGACGGTAGGAACAACAGGTACACCAAGCAGTTTACCCAGGGAGATATAATCCAGGACATCTCCTTTATTTTCCAGTTCATCATACATATTAAGGGCAATTATGAGCTGTATGCCCATATCAATAAGCTGGGTTGTCAGGTATAGATTTCTCTCAAGGTTTGATGCATCTACAATATTGACAATAACATCAGGTTTACTTTCGAAGATATAATTTCTAAGGTATAGCTCTTCAGGAGAATAACTTTTAATTGAGTATGTTCCGGGAAGGTCTACAATGGAAAATGTATAACCTGACTGCCTGTATCTAGCTTCCTTTGAATCAACTGTAACCCCGGCATAATTACCTACCTTTTCCCTTGAGCCTGAAGCAAAATTGAAAAGAGTTGTTTTTCCTGAATTTGGATTCCCGACAAGTGCAACCTGTATATTTCTCGATTTTTCAATCCACGAACTATTTGTGTCTTCGCTGATCAGTACACTTTTTGAGGCAGATTTTTCTTCCCTGTTGTTATCACTGTCGACTATGATCAGCTGGGCTTCACTGTTTCTCAGGGAAACATGATAACCCATCACCTTGTATTCAACAGGGTCTTTCAATGGAGCTTTCCTGATAACGGAAACTTTCTTGCCGACAACAAATCCCATCTCTAAAAGACGTTGCCGGAACTGGCCTCTTCCCTTAATCTTCAGAATTATCCCCTCTTCTCCCTCAACCAGATCATATAATGTTGTCATCGAAAAATATCAATTCATAAGGATAACCTTAAATAAAATCCATTGTTCAAAGGACCCGCCCCGGTAATCCTTATATAGTCATCATACCTCATAATCCAATATCCTGTTTAATATCATACAAAACCAGGCCTAGTCCTTTCTTAGCTTAATTACCAGCTTTGTTACGGGTGAGGAAATGCTGTCCTTAAGTCCCGGCTTATGAAGATCATCCGGGAAAAAGATAAAAAAGTCATGTGGTGTAGCCAGCTTATATAAGGCATTTTCAACAGTCAGAAATTCTATGTCCCTGGTTGCATCGTACGGCTTGATTACATCCTTAGCAGCATCCGGTTTTGCAATACCTATAATTTCTTTTCCACTTATAACATACTGGATATCAATGTATCTTCTGTGTGCCTCAAAATATGCAGAATCCGGTTCTTTAGTCATATAATTACTTATAGTCGCATAAAGATTATCACCATCAATATCATATCTTCCCGGTTCGAGATGTGCCAGGTCCTTTTCACTTAAAAACCTGAAAGCTTCTTTCCATCTCTCACTGTTCCCAAAGTATGATTCTGCAAGTTCACGCCTGTTTATTGAAGAATCCGGAATTAAAGTACATCCTCCGAGCCATTCACCCGAACTGAACCATTTATCAACCTTTTTCCCGCTCCAGCCTGAAGGATCCGAAGTGCTTTTACAGCCATTGAATCCTATTATACTGATTAACAACATAAAAAGTATACTTATTTTTCTCATCTGTAACCAATATTTGCATCCGACTCCGCCACTGCTATTTTCGAGTCAGCTGTTCCATAATACAACAACCACCTGTTCCTGAAGAAAGCCAGTCCCTCAACAAAGCATACATTATTTACCTGACCAGTTATTTCATAAGGCTGATCAGGAGTGATAAACCATTTGTCCATCCTGTCAATAACTTTTTCAGGATCCTTCAGATCAGTCAGTATCTGTCCTGCGGCATATGTCCCGGGAGACAGGTTCTTATCACCAAAAAACGGACTGTTCTTACTGTTATAAATAAACAGTATACCGTTATCAGTAATCATTGCCGGCGGACCTGGTTCAACAAGTTCACTGTCAAACATTCCTTTACGTGTGGAAAACAGGATCTTAAAGGGTTTTGTATAATGACGCATTGTATCTATGTACATTTTTGAAGGATCTTTCTCAAGCACAGGAGTCCAGTCGATAAGATTATCAGATGTGGCCATATAGATATTCGATTCTCCCCAGTACATCCAGTATAGCCCGTTAACTTTTGTCGCAACCATGCTGCCTTTTTGTTCTCTGGAGATAATTGAACCTGATTTCGACCACATGTTAACATATTCCTCTCCTGCTTTTTGAAAAACGGATCCATGCTTGGTCCAGTTAACAAGGTCTCCTGATGTTGCAACAAATAAACGGGCCTTATCACCATCATAGGCAGTATAGGTCATATAATATGTACCTGAGTCATCCTGTACTACGCGCGGATCTTCGCAACCTCCTTCCCACTCATATTTCAGGAAATCATCCTCAGCAGGATAAAGAACGGGTTTATCCCTCCTTACAAAATGATACCCATCAAGACTGTAGGCAAGTCCAATACGTGAGGTGCCATTATATCTACCAATTGAGTCTTCGGCTCTGTACAGAAGAAAAAGAGTATCATGCCTTACTACAGCGGCAGGATTGAAAACATCCTTGGCTTCCCAGGCAACGGAATCCTTCCTTACAGGGTCCCAGAACCTTGTTGAGATCCTTGGTTGCAGAACGGGATTAACATCCAGTTTTTTTATGAACGGTACAAGGAACACATTATCACCTTTCTTGCTACCCGTATTACAACCAGAAATCACAAATAACTGGATAACAACAATTAAATAGATAAATCTCTTCATTTTTATAAGTTCTACAAATGGTTAAATTTCATTTTCAGTCATTAAATAAAAAGCCGGATAATACTTCTCCTCAGCCGGGAAAGCCGAATTAATCACCACACTTTTTCCATAAGCATTATGTTCCTTAATTCCCGGGAACTTATGTTCTCCCTTATGTCTCCTGTCTCGACGACTGAGATATAACCGGTCTCTTCAGATATGATAATAATTATAGCATCGGAATGTTCCGACATTCCAATAGCTGCCCTGTGTCTCATACCATACCTTGTAGGAAGATCCACCATCTCTGTAACAGGCAACGGACATCTTGCTGCCAGCACAAGATTACCTTCAATCAATACTGCTCCGTCATGCAGGGGAGAATTCTTGAAGAAGATTGTTTCCAGAAGTGCTGCACTTATCTTCGCTTTAAGAATTTCGCCACCTTCAGTGAAAAGTGCCAGGCTGCTCTTGCGCCCTATCACAATCAGGGCCCCCGTCCTGTTAGAAGACATTGATTCACAGGCACGTACTATCTCTTCGGCTTCCCTGTGACTTACCACCTCCTTTTGTACCGAAGAAAAGAACCTCAGGAAAGAAAACCTGTTACTCGAAAGGTACCTGGTGCCAAGAACAAGTAAAAATCGCCTTACCTCCTGCTGGAAGACAATAATGAGTGCCAGCACACCTACTCCTATCACCTGTCCGAGCAATGCGCTTATAAGTTCCATCTTAAGTGCTCTGACAAGTAACCAGAATACATAAATGAAGAAGATAGCCATGACGATGCTGAAAGCAGCTGTACCACGTATTATCCTGTATAATTGAAAAAGGATCAGTGCTACCAGAAAAATATCAAGGATATCGAGTACTGTAATATGAAAAAGCATGTCCTGAATATATTTTTTCTAAAAATACGGAAACATTTTTAATCCTGGAGGTTTCTGAATAATTTCACAACCTCTACGGCTTGTTTTACGTCATGAACACGTAAGATATCAGCTCCCCGCATCAGTACTGCCATATTCAGTGCTGAGGTACCGTTAAGGGCGTCTTCGGCAGATATTCCAAGGGCTTTCCATATCATCGATTTCCTTGACAGACCAGCAAGAACCGGCAGACCTGCAATCGAAAACTCTTCAAACCTTCTCAATATCTCGAAGTTATGTGCAACAGTCTTGCCAAATCCGAAACCAGGATCAATAATAATATCTTTAACGCCGGCTGAATGCAACCTTACAATTCTTTTACCGAACCATTTCAGGATATCTGCCACAACGTCATCATAAACAGGATCATTCTGCATTGTCTTCGGAGTACCTTTCATATGCATTAGGATATACGGAACGTTAAGCTTTTCGATAGCATCATACATCCTCGGATCGGCCTCACCGCCTGATATGTCATTCACCATCCCGGCACCATATTTTTCAACAGCCTCCAAAGCTATCGCGGCCCTGAAGGTATCGACTGAAATAATCATTTCCGGCAATTTTCTTGAAACCAGCCTGACTGCATTTAAAACCCTATTCCCCTCCTCTGCTTCGGAAACAGCATGAGCACCGGGGCGTGAAGAATAGCCGCCAATATCAAGAATATCCGCTCCTTCCTCCTTCATCCTGACAGCTGCCCCTATGATATCCGCCTCACTCATAAACCTGCTCCCGCTGTAAAATGAATCAGGTGTCACATTAAGGATTCCCATTATACGGGGTATCTTCAGATCAAGCAGATTACCACCTGCATTAATATACCGGCTTTTTCCTTTCATATCTTTGTTCTTACATGCCGAAATTAAGAAATTATTAAAAACATCCCGACTTTTCAACTAAACAAGGTTTACATTTTCAACTTTCATATGCGGTTATTACATTTGTAGTGAAAGAAACCAGAAATAAATATGAAGCTTTTTGTCATTGAGGGAGTCGACGGGGCTGGTAAATCGACACAAATAAGGATGCTAAACGACTTCTTCACAGAGAAAGGATTTAACTGCGAATACCTTCACTTTCCCAGGACCAGCACCCCTTATTTTGGCGAGCTCATAGCGCGGTTTCTCAGGGGAGAATTTGGTACTCTGAATGAAGTCAATCCCTACCTGGTTGCCATGCTGTATGCAGGCGACAGGAAAGATGCGGCAGTAACCATTAACAGCTGGCTCAATGAAGGGAAAGTCGTTCTTCTTGACAGGTATACCTATTCAAACATAGCTTACCAATGTGCCAAACTCGACAGCAAAGAATCCCGTGATGAATTAATGAAGTGGATACTTGCCCTGGAATTTGATCATTTTGCCATACCAAAACCCGATCTTAATATTTTCCTCGATGTACCATTCTCGTTTACAGAAAAAAAATTATCAGATGCACGGACGGGTAACGACAGGATCTACCTCAACGGTAACCGCGACATTCACGAAGAAAACCTTACATTCCAGAAAACAGTAAGAGATATATATTTCAATGTGTCCCAGGTTGACAACCGGCTGGCCATGGTCAATTGCAGCAGCTCTGAAGGATCCATATTAAGCCCGGAGGAGATATTCTCCATTATTATTAAACTACTAACAGACAAAAAGCTAATATAGGATGAAGATTATAAGGTTGTTAAGCAGGATAATAACAGGACTTGTTTTCATTTTCTCAGGAGTGGTTAAAGCTATTGATCCTCTTGGATCGTCATATAAATTCCATGATTATTTCCAGGCTTTCAACCTTGGATTTCTGGATAATTTCACACTGGCTCTGGCTATAATCCTTTGTACGTCAGAATTTATTGCCGGATTTTCAGTACTTACAGGTATCAGGCAAAAAACAGGGGTATGGTTGGTTCTCATCCTGATGATAATCTTTACACCTGTAACCCTCGTCCTGGCAATTTCAAATCCAGTAACAGATTGCGGTTGCTTCGGAGACGCCATTCACCTGACCAACTGGGAGACCTTCCTTAAGAATGTCATCCTGATTACCATGGCTATTATACTGTTTACAGGCAGGCGTAATATCTCAAAAGTCTTCAAACCGTTAACAGAATGGCTGATATCAGCAGGTGTAGTAATAATATTTGTCCTGTTCTCACTTTATAATCTGAAGTATCTTCCTGTCATCGATTTCCTGCCTTATAAAAAGGGGGTCAGGATAGCAGATGAGATGATCATTCCTGAAGGCGCTGCTCCTGACCAGTACAAGACAACATTTATTTATGAAAAGAATGGGGTAAGAAAGGAATTCGATCTTGAGAATTACCCTGCAGGTGACAGCACCTGGAAATTCATTGATCAGAAATCTATCCTGGTGCAGAAAGGTTACCAGCCTCCCATCCATGATTTCTTAATCACATCTCCCGGTGGGACTGATCTGACACAGAAAATACTGGACTATCCGGGTTATACACTCCTGATGATATCAAAGAAACTGCAGGAAGCCGATAAAGATCGCCTGGAAAAAGGATTCAGCCTGGGAAGGGCCTGTCTTGATTCCGGGATGAAATTTTATATACTTACATCATCCGTATCGGGAGTGGTGAATTATTACAAGAATGGCCTGACTTTTTGTTCTGTTGACGAAACAACACTTAAAACAATGGTAAGAGCAAATCCCGGATATATGCTGCTCCGCGACGGAGTAATAGAAGGGAAATGGTCATGGGCAAACGTTCCCGGAGATGAATGGTTCATAAAAAAGGCCGGTGAAGAAGCAGGTGAACATGAAAAATGAAAGAAGAAGATGCATTTAAACCCACTATAACATTTATTTAAACTATTTCATATGAGAAAGAAAATTGTAGCCGGTAACTGGAAAATGAACATGGATCTGCAAGAGGGGCTGACATTTGCAGCATCACTCGAAGACTATTTCAAAGATAATACTCCGGCTGTAGCTGAAGTTATCATCTGTACACCATTCATTCACCTCGCAGGCATAGCTGACATACTGAAAAGCGGCAAGGTGGCCCTCGGTGCACAAAACTGTGCCCCGGAGGCATCAGGTGCCTATACCGGTGAGGTTTCTCCCGGTATGGTAAAAAGCACAGGAGCTGAATATGTCATTCTCGGCCATTCTGAAAGAAGATCTTACTATCACGAAGATGACAGCCTGCTTAATAAAAAGACTATGCTTGCCCTGGATACGGGACTGAAAGTTATTTTCTGCTGCGGTGAGGTAAAAAGTGAAAGAGAGGAAGAAATACATTTCAAGGTTGTTAAAAAGCAACTGGAAGACGGACTTTTCAGTCTTTCAGAAGAACAGATGAAAAATATAGTGATTGCATACGAACCTGTCTGGGCTATCGGTACGGGTCTTACAGCCACCCCCGAACAGGCACAGGAAATGCATAAATACATCAGGGACCGGGTAAAAGCGAAGTACAGCGATAAATGTGCCGATAATCTGACAATTCTATACGGAGGAAGTTGTAAGCCTTCAAATGCTGCTGAGATATTCTCAAAGCCAGATGTTGACGGTGGTCTGATCGGAGGGGCTTCGCTGAAAAAAGATGATTTTGCTGCAATAACAGAGGCATTTTAGACCTCCATGGTGTCCGTCTGATAATGGATTTTTCCAGGCAGGATCAGATAACGAATGATCCGTACGACAGTCCCTGTTCTTAAAAAAGAAATATTTACCGGTACTGTTGCGTTAGTGGTATAAAGCAGAATGCTGTAAAGCAGTGGAAATATTATAATTTAATCTATCCTATGTTGCGAAAACTGATTTTGTTTATTGTTGCGGCAGAGTTGTGCTCCACTTCCCTGTTGTGCCAGACCAGATCAGTATTCTCCGGCGATCCTGCAAAATATATTTCAGAACTCAGGGATTATATGGGCCCCAACCTGAAGGATGAACAACTGGCCGTGTTAAATACGTTTTTTGCTGAATGGGATAGTCTGGCCTTTAATCAGGAAAGCAAAAACCTAATTATAGATATCTCAAATCAGTTTTCAACAAGAAATATGAGACCTGTACCTCATTTTCTTGATTTTCTTCTTAGCATCAATAAGTTCATAGGCTACAGGCAAGATGCGGCATCTTTCAAAAACTGGCTCTCCGGTGTCAGCGAACTGGCATTTAATCCCGACTTTACAAATAACCAACTCGACATGTTTTTCAGGACTATTTCATCTGTCATCAGTGACAATATCCTTTATGAATCGGGCGTGGTTAAATGGAAAGTCAAAAACACGATACTGACAATAAAATATGATACCCTGTTTTACATAGGCGTTGACAGGGGCACACTGACTTGCTATTCACAGAAAGACAGTACAGAAATCTACAATGTGACCGGCAAATATTACCCTGAGTTGCAACTTTTTAAAGGGGAAACGGGAAAAGTGACATGGGAAAAGGCCGGCTATCCTGCAAATGATCTCTATGCGGAGATCCACGATTACAGCATCAATACCTTCAAGAATTCATTCTCTGCAGATTCAGCAAGCCTGACGGCCAAAGCTTATTTCAGGAACCCGGTATCCGGTACCCTAACTGACAGGGCCGTTACATTTAGCAATAAAGAGAGAGCCGATTATCCGCGCTTCATAACGTACGTAAAGGAATTTCGTATTAAGGATCTTTACAAAGGTGTCGATTATGAAGGAGGGCTTGCGTTTGAAGGTGCAAAAGTGATGGGTACCGGAGAAAACTACAAACCGGCTGTTGTTTCGCTTTACAGGAATGATTCCCTTTACCTTAAATTGAGATCAAAAGCATTTACTTTCACAAAAGAAGGCCTTAACAGCCAGGAAGCAGCCATGTCCCTCTATCTTGGAAAAGACTCGATATATCATACCAATCTTGGATTTTCTTATTTCTCCGGCACCAGGCAGGTTAATCTTTTCCGAACCAACAACCCCGTATCAAAAAGTCCGTATTTCGATTCATATCACAGCATGGACATGTATTTTGAATACCTGTCGTGGAATATGAATGAGCCAAAAGTAATAATGTCAAGGGCCAGGGGTGCGTCCCTCGGGCAGGCAGAGTTTGAATCATCTTCATATTTCAACTCAGATTATTTCATGAGGCTGATGGGAATAGATGATTATCATCCTTTATACCAGTTAATAAGATTTGCCGAGTATTACTACTCGGAGACTTTTCCTGTACCTGAATTTGCAAAATGGCTTCACAGGCCCCAGGAATCTGTAACAGGATTATGTATCGACCTTGCAAACCAGGGTTTTCTTTATTATGACAGGACAAATAACGAGGTTACCATCAAGCAAAAAACAAAAGATTTTATAGCTGCCTATGCCAGGAAGAAGGATTATGATGTCCTTAACATTATAAGCGAGACAAAGGCTCCGACAGATAATGCATCACTTGACATGAGAAACTTCAAACTTACTGTTAACGGGGTCAGGGGGGTATTGCTGAGCGATTCACAAAAAGTAGCCATTTACCCTTATAAACAACAGCTTATAATTGGCAAAAACCGGGATATTTCCTTTGACGGCATTGTAAATGCAGGATTATTCACCGTTTATGGTCACCAGTTTACCTTCAGGTATGATACTTTTAAAGTTGATCTGCATAAGATTGATTCGATCAAGATCGCTGTGGAAACAGATAAAAAAGACATGCTGGGCAATCCAATCATAAAACAGGTCGATAACCTGATACAGTTGGGATCGGCCCATCTGTATATAGATGATCCCGGCAATAAATCCGGACTCTTAAGTTATAAACAATACCCGATCATCGATGCAACAACTTACTCATATATCTTTTACGACAGAATACCCGGACTAGAGGGAGTCTATAAAAAAGATGATTTCTATTTTAAAATAGATCCTTTCACATATGACAATATTGATCACTATACCAATACCGATATGAATCTTACCGGTGAGTTTGTAGGCGGCAAGATCCTGAAACCCATGCGTCAATACCTTACTATCCAGGAAAACAACTCACTGGGATTTAACATGGTGATACCTGAGGAGGGTATTGAAGTATATGATGGGAAAGGCAGGTTATATGATGCCATTAACATGAGTAACAAGGGGCTTGTTGGCAGCGGAACCCTTACTCATCTTTCGTCAGTAACAAAATCGGATGAATACAGATTTTTTCCTGATTCAATGCTGACCCATGCTTCCACATTCGTTATGAATAATGACACTACAGGAAAATTCCCGGTATTGCAAAGCGACAATGTCGATATTAAGTGGCTGACAGATAATAACCAGTGGATGGCTACCAATGCTACAGGAAAGTATTTTAGCATGTTTAATAACGGGACCACCATGGATGGGACAGTTAACCTGACACCTTCGATGCTTAAAGGTGATGGTGTCGTTAATACGACCGATTCAAGAGTAACATCAAACCAGTTCAGGTTCTCATCCTCCTCCATTATGGCCGATACTTCCGATTACAATCTTAAATCAAAAACCACCAACGGCTATTCATTTATAGCGGAAAATGTAAACTCCAATATCAGTTTTGACCGGAGGAAATCTGTATTTCACCTGAACACCGATTCCTCAGTGGTAAAATTCCCTGAGATCCAGTATATCTGTACAATGACAGACTTTGAATATAATATGGATACAAGGATCCTTAATATGGAGCAGAAGGGAAAATCAGACACTCCACTTCTTACACCGGACAAGCTTCTCAGACTTGATTTCAACAGGCTGGACAAACCAACTTTCTTTGCTACCAATATTGTTGAAGATACTATTGCTTTTTCATCCTGGAAAGGCAGCTATCACCTCGACCAGGAATTTATTGAAGCAGAAGATATCAATTATATCCATATTGCCGATGCCCTTATTCAGCCTGAAAACGGGAAGATCGTAATAAACAGAAGAGCCAGGATACAACAACTACAGAATGCTGTACTGGCTGTCAATAACCGCTATATACTTCATAGCGGAAAGATTGATATTGAATCGACAAAAAGATATAGCGGCAGTGCTGTATATGATTATGTCGATGAAGATAGTAATTTACAGCCTGTCAGTTTCCCGCAACTTGAGGTTGATACCCTTACAACAAGCGCAAGAGGCTACATCCCTGCTTCTCAGAAATTCATGCTGAGTCCGCAGTTTTCATTCACCGGTGATGTCATGCTTAATGCGAGAAAGGATTTCCTGACCTTTACCGGTGCTGCGGGTATTGTTCATAAGTGCAATGACATTAAAAGTTACAATGTCAAGTTCAAATCGATGATCGACCCTAAAAATGTTATGATACCCATAAGTGAAAAACCCAGAGACATAAATGACAATCTGGTATTCTCAGGTTCGTTCATTAATACTGATTCGATCCACATATATCCTGCTTTCCTGTCACCGGAGAAATCATGGTCCGATATTCCCATTGTAAACTCCTACGGTTACCTGTACTTTGACAAAGCAAAAGGGACATACCTTATCGCATCGCTCGAAAAACTGGCTGATGAATCTCTTCCCGGGAATATTATAGGTTTTGACAAGAATTATTGCATCCTTAACGGGGAAGGAAACCTTAACCTTGGTGTACAGTTCGACCTGGTAAAAATGAAGAGTGCAGGAACAGTAAGACATGTGATTGATTCCGGAAAGGTAAACATTCATGCTATAATGGCCGTCGATTTTTATTTCTCCGAAGAAGCTCTGAAAGTCATGTCGGATGAGATCAGGATGATACCTTCCCTTAAACCGGTGAATCTTAATACAGATCTTAACAAGAAAGGCATGAAGGACCTTCTTGGTGTAAATGCTGCCAACCAGATCAAAGAAGAAATGGACCTTTTCGGCTCATCCAGGAACATGCCCAAAGAATACAATTATGAACTTCTTTTAAATGATGTGAATCTGTACTGGAATGAGGCTACAGGTTCATTCAGATCAAAAGGTAAAATAGGAATAGGTTTTATTGGAACACAGCCGATGAATGTTTACGTCGACGGTTATATTGAGATACAGCACAGAAGGTCCGGAGATATGATGGATATCTATCTTAAAGCCGACAGGTCAACCTGGTATTACTTCTCGTATTTCAGGGGAGTGTTGATGACACAATCAAGCAATACCGAATACAATTCCATTATAGTCAACACAAAACTCAATGCGCGTAAACATTCTGAATCCACCACCCGTACACCATACACATATATGATAGCGGTGGAAGGCCGACTTAGCCGCTTCCTGAGAAGGATGTCAAGTGATAACCCGGATGAAGAACAGGAAGAAAGATAATCCTCATCCTCTTTTATCAAGTTCAATAAGTTCAAGGTCATGGATATTTTTTCCGTCAATCTGTAAACGGATTGCCGTAATAAATTTATGAAAACCGTTTTTCCCTGCAGCGCCGGGATTAATAAACAGGAATCCTCCCTTTTTATCATACTGTACCTTTGCAACATGTGAATGACCACAAATAAAAAGATCGGGCGGATCATCATAGATCACCTGTTTTACCCTGCGGTCATAGTGACCGGGGTACCCTCCTATGTGGGTAATCCATACATTTATTTCCTCCAGAATGAATCGCAAATGCTCCTTATATACAATACGTAGCCTGGCATCATCAATGTTGCCGTATACGGCACGCAATGGTTTGAATCCGGCCAGCTTATCTGCTGTTTCAATATTACCTATGTCGCCGGCATGCCATATCTCATCAACATCTGCAAAAAATTTATATAATGAGGGATGAATCCAGCCATGTGTGTCTGAAACAATGCCGATTTTCATTAGCAAATAATATTTCCGGTTTATAAATACTAATTAACATAAACCTTTTTAAACATAGGCTCAATCTTATAACAATTTCTCTACTTTTGTAATACAAGGTAACTATGCAGGTATTTTATGCCCCGGATATAAAAGGTGATACTTATATCCTTGATGAAAAAGAATCAAGGCATATAGTACGTGTCATGAGAATGCCAAAAGGGGCTCCTGTGATGTTGATCGACGGTTTAGGAAATCTTTACGAGGGAGTAATATCGGATCCCGATCAAAAAAGATGCACAATCTCTGTTACTGCGGTAACTGAAAAGTTTGAAGAGAAGAGCTACAGGCTACACCTTGCGGTTTCTCCCCTTAAAAATGCAGACAGGTTCGAATGGCTGATAGAAAAAAGTGTTGAGATAGGCATCGATGAAATAACACCTGTCATCAGCCAGCACACCGAAAAAAAGGGTATACGGGAAGAAAGACTTAACAACATTATAGTCTCTGCCATGAAGCAATCCCTTAAGACCAGGAGACCGGTACTGAATCAGCCCGTATCTTTCGGCGAGTTTATAGCCTCAGTAAATTCTCCCGTAAAGATTATTGCTCATTGCAATGTTTCGATGAGCAGGAAAAAAATAACAGAAGTCTGTCCCCCCGGAACAGATACAGCGATAATGATCGGACCGGAAGGAGACTTCAGTGAAAGAGAAATAGATGATGCTGTCAGAAGCGGATTTGTTTCAATCCACCTTGGTAAAAGCCGGCTCAGAAGTGAGACAGCAGGTTTAGCTGCCTGCTTCTCCATTTACCTTATTAACCAGTGACATTATCAGGTTCCTATAAGGAAATCGAGCACATCTCCAAGTCTTTTGGAAGGTATGTTATAAAATTCCGTGTAGCTGCATTGGGTACAGGTAACCGAAGAGAATCGTCTGTTCTGGACGTTGAATATCTTGGTAAGGAATGAACTGGCTGTTCTTATCTCTCCTACCTCACATAACCGTGAACCACATTTGGGACATGCATATTTAATTGGCTTTGTCATTTTCATTTTCCTGTGTTTTATTTTTTGTTTTCCATCTGCCTGATTTACGAAGAGCCTGGTCGATAATGTATTCAATCTGCCCGTTTGTGCTGCGGAATTCATCTGCAGCCCATTTCTCCAATGCCTTTAACTTCTCCGGATCAATCCTGAGAACAAATGGTTTCTTTTGACTCATAATTACTGTCTATGAATGCAGTGTACCTGCATTGACTACCGGTGTGGCATCCTTGTCACCACAAAGGACAACCATAAGGTTGCTCACCATGGAGGCTCTTTTCTCCTCATCCAGGTCAACTATATTCTTATCCGACAGCTGGCCAAGAGCCATCTGTACCATAGATACGGCTCCTTCCACAATCTTGAATCGGGCAGACACGACTGCTGAAGCCTGCTGACGTCTCAACATAGCATTAGCAATCTCTTCTGCATAGGCAATATAGTTTATCCTGGCCTCAATGACCTCTATACCTGCAATATTTAGTCTTTCCCTGATCTCATTTTCAAGTTCATTGTTTACTTCCTCACCGCCGCTTCTAAGAGCAATAACAGCGTCATGATCCTCAAAATTATCATAAGGATACAGTCCTGCCAGCTTGCGAAGAGCCGCATCACTCTGAACCAGGACAAAATGCTGATAATCATCAACCTCAAACACCGCGCAATAAGTCTCCTTAACTCTCCATACCAGGACCAGCCCTATTTTGATCGGATTCCCGATCTTGTCATTTACTTTAATGGGTTCGCTGTTAAAGTTTCTTGCGCGTAATGATATACGCCTTTTGACATAAAATGGATTCACCCAGAAGAATCCGTTTTCCCGTATCGTTCCATTATATGCTCCAAAAAGAACCATGACACATGATTCGTTCGGATTAACCACCGTAAACCCGATACTCGTAAAACCAAACAACAGCATTAACACAACTCCAAGCCAGACTATCTCATAAATAAATCCGGCAATTGCTCCTCCTGCAAATAAGATCACTATCAGGAGTGCTACATAACCTGATAAAGGTTTAACTGTAAATTCTTTTTTCATAGCTTATGATATTATTTTAATATCACTAAGATATTATTTTAATTTAATATATGCAAATAAATTCTTCCCCATTCAGACTGGTTAGAGTTTTTGCCTATTTGCAACCGCCGATTTAAACATTAAAATCAAAAAGAATATAGTAACTGCATATCAGGTAAACGCATAACCATGAACTGCGGAGCGCTTCCATGATACATAGAATGGATTATCCGTCTCTGGCATAGGTATACCATTTGATATGCAGTAAGGGTCCTGCATGCGCGGCAACCAGCACGGCAGAGAGAACATATTTCCAGGGAAATTATTCAGGCCTGCTTCCTGATCCTGTTTATCAGGGTTGCTGTCAGACTCTTTCTCGGTGCAGACTTAATAAGTTTCAGAAGAGTAATCACATCATAGAATTCAGAATTAAGGCCGAAAGCATCTTCAATGATGTCAATTTCGTCCGTTCTGATATCATTATATGAAATAAAAGGAGTAGAATTAGAACCCATAGGCTTCATGTTTTCAATTTTATCTGAAAACGGACCCGGGTTAAAATTTATTGTCCTTTAACAGGAAATAATCAGTTAAGAGTTAGAGAAATATTTTTTTCCTCCATTATTTTCCTCATATTAATAAGAGCATACCGCATTCTGCCGAGGGCTGTATTGATGCTGACTTCCGTAATATCTGCAATTTCCTTAAAACTAAGCCCGGCATAGTGCCGCAGAATAACCACCTCCCGCTGATCGTCAGGCAGGCTGCTTATCATCTTCCTGATATCCTTCTGTATCTGTTTTTTTATCATCCCGTCTTCGATAGTCTCTTCAGAAAACTTCTTCGAGTTAAAGATGTCTGATTCATAGTTATCGTTTGATATCATGTTCATCTGCCTTATCCTCCTGAAGTGATCAATAATGAGGTTATGAGCGATGCGCATCACCCAGGAAATGAATTTACCATTATCGGAATATTTCCCTGCTTTAACAGATTGAATCACTTTCAGGAAGGTATCCTGGAAGATATCCTCAGCCAGCGCCTGATCACGTATATAAAGACTTATATACGCGAAAACCTTGTTCTTATGTCGATGGATTAATACTTCAAAACACGACTGCTCACCTTTTATGAACCTTGATATAAGTTCATAATCGGAAATCGATTTATTCATAGCTCACTCTTTTAGTTTCACAGAGTAGAGATATTCTATAGGCAGTCGTCTTTTAGTTAATAATTATCAGTATCGTAATACAAAGAAAACAATTTTTTTAATTTGAAAGTACTATTTTTGTGGATTATTAGAATTTTAACAAATTAATCCGGGGTACAGACATGCAGGGAAGCATAGAAATCAGGGGAGCCAGGGTACATAATCTAAAGAATGTCAGCCTGGATATCCCCAGAGATCAGTTAGTTGTCATCACAGGAGTCTCAGGGTCCGGAAAATCATCGCTTGCATTTGATACGATTTATGCAGAAGGCCAGAGAAGGTACGTAGAGAGCCTGTCTGCTTACGCAAGGCAGTTCCTCGGAAGAATGAATAAACCTGAGGTTGATTTCATTAACGGTATCCCCCCGGCCATCGCTATTGAACAGAAGGTTAATTCACGGAATCCCAGGTCTACTGTGGGTACTTCCACGGAAATATACGACTATTTGCGGCTATTGTATGCCCGGATAGGAAAGACTTTTTCACCTGTATCAGGCCGGGAGGTAAAAAAACACAGTGTTGATGATATAACATGTTTTCTTGCATCACTACCCGAAGGATCTAAAGTAATAATAACTTCATCAGGAGAAATTCCCGAAAACATAACTGCCTCGGAATATTTCTCCTTTCTGAGCAAGCAGGGATTTGACAGGATAGAGTCTGAAGGAGAAATCATCAGGACCGATGAGATACGCAATTCCGTAAAATACAGGTCCGGTCAAAATATTAATATAGTAATAGACAGGCTTGTAATAAGTCATTCATCCGACAGCTTCAGCAGGGCGGCAGATTCGGCGCAGACCGCGTTTCAGACCGGGAAGGGATACTGCCAGGTTATCGTACTCAATGGTGGTACCATAAAGCGAGAGAGTTTCTCAACCAGGTTTGAGGAGGACGGGATCACTTTTGAAGAGCCTTCCGAATACCTTTTCAGCTTTAACAATCCCATCGGAGCCTGTCCTTTATGTGAAGGTTATGGTAAAATAATAGGGATAGATGAAAAACTGGTTATTCCGAATCAGAATCTCTCAGTATATGATGATGCCATCGTATGCTGGAAAGGTGAATCAATGCGCAGATGGAAGGACAGGCTCATTGCAAATGCAGGTCTTTTTGATTTTCCTATACATAAACCTGTATATCAGCTTACTGCGGAACAAAAGGCCCTCCTGTGGAAAGGCAACCGGTATTTCTACGGGCTTGACAGGTTCTTTGCTCATCTGGAAGAAAAGAAATACAAGATACAGTACAGGGTACTGCTAAGCCGTTACCGGGGAAAGACCACCTGCCCGGAATGCAGGGGTTCGCGTTTGAGAAAAGAAGCCGGGTATGTAAAGGTTGGGGGTATGGCCATACAGGATCTCGTTGCTCTGCCTGTTTCGGAGCTTTATAAAAAAATAACAGGCATTAAGCTGGACGAGTCCGACTCAAAGATAGCCGACAGACTGATAAAAGAGATAACCCAACGTCTTAAGTTCCTGGCAGATGTCGGACTTCCCTATCTTACCCTCGACAGGCTTTCATCCACTCTGTCAGGCGGGGAATCACAGAGAATTAATCTGGCAACGTCGCTCGGCAGTAATCTTGTCGGATCCATGTATATACTCGATGAACCAAGCATTGGCCTTCACCCGCGCGATACAAATCTGCTTATCAAGGTACTGAGGGAATTGCGCGATATGGGTAATACGGTGCTTGTTGTGGAACATGAGGAAGAAATAATAAGGGCAGCCGATGAAATCATAGACCTTGGACCGGAAGCCGGAAGACTGGGAGGCGAGGTAGTATACCAGGGAGGGCTTGTTATTACTGAAGAAAATAAATCGCTGACTGCAGCCTATTTAAGCGGCAGAATGACAGTCCCGGTGCCGAAGGTAAGAAGAAAGTGGAACAGTTACATTGAGGTCAGGGGAGCCAGGGAAAATAACCTTAAGGACATTAATGTGAAATTTCCCCTGCATACAATAACTACTGTTACCGGAGTGAGCGGCTCCGGAAAATCGAGTCTTGTTTCGGATATATTTTACAGGGTATTATCAAACAGGATCAACGGCAATAATCTTCGTCCGGGACAATTTACCGACCTTTCAGGGGACACCGGTGTTCTGACAGGGATTGAACTGGTCGATCAGAACCCAATAGGTAAATCTAGCAGATCCAACCCTGTAACATACCTGAAAGCGTATGATGAAATACGGAAGCTGTATGCAGAGCAACAGGCATCGGTCCAGAACAATTTCAAACCATCTCATTTTTCATTTAATGTTGAGGGTGGACGGTGCGAAGAATGTCAGGGAGAGGGCGTGATCAGGGTTGAAATGCAGTTTATGGCCGATGTTGAACTGACATGTGAAAGCTGCAAGGGAATGAGATTCCGCAAGGACATACTCGATATCAGGTATCACGGCAAGAATATTTATGATATGCTTGAGATGACCATTGACGATGCAATTGATTTCTTTGGATCCTATAACGGCAAAACAGAAAAGCGAATTATCGATAAGCTGAAGCCTCTGGCGGATGTAGGACTGGGTTATATTAAGATGGGGCAGTCATCCAGTACACTTTCAGGAGGAGAGAGTCAGCGTGTAAAACTGGCATATTTCCTCAGCCAGGAAAAAGGAAGCGGTCATATTCTCTTTATCTTTGATGAACCGACTACAGGCCTCCATTTTAACGATATCAACAAGCTCCTGAAATCGATTAACGCCCTGGTCGAACATGGACATTCTGTAGTACTCATTGAGCATAACCAGGAGGTTATTAAAAGTTCAGACTGGGTAATCGACCTGGGTCCTGAAGGTGGAGAAAAGGGTGGCTTTTTGGTATTTGAAGGAAAACCCGAGGACCTTGTAAACTGCAGGGAATCATATACCGGCAGATATCTTGCCCATAAGCTTCCCCGAAAAAAGAAGGACGTGTTGAAACACGTCCCCCCCGGATTACATATGTCGGACAATAATCCTATTTCTTCATCTTAAAACCAAACATAATGGATACACAGCCGCTTTCCGGAGTTTCTCCTGACTGACTGGATGTCAGCACCTTCACAACAATCTTTAGCTGCTGACTTGATTCCAGTTTGAAATCCCAGGTTGGTGAATAATCATTATCCTTATTGTCATAGAGAACATTTTTATCAGCATCAAGCACCCTGAACTCCACCTTTGGAATATTATCCTCCCCGCAAACGGCTATACGATAGTCCATATCAGAATAAAACGTTTTATATAGTTCAGCCTCCTCTCCTTCAACAAGAACAGCAGCATGATAATTTCCATCATGAGTATATGATCCCAATTCAGGCAGGCATACCTTCTTGGCAAATGCCTTACATTGAGCATTAACATTTACTGTTATGCCCAGTATAAACAGTGCAATGATCGGGGTTATTTTTAATATTCTCATAGCTATGTTATTTTACGAAACTACTTCTGATATCTGCAACAAGGGCAGTAAGTTCTTTGAAAACTTCAGGAGTCATATCGGTACTGACCTGAGATTTTAAAATAGTGGTATTTGTTTCTTTATCATATTCAGGCTGGACGCGGGAGGTGCTAATTTTTATTTTGTCAAAGACAGTCTTTAGCTGTTGTACCTGTGTCATCAGCTCATCAATGGCAGGATTACCTTTACTCTGATCAAGAAGGTCTATAAGTATATCAATTGACAGTTTCTGGTCAATTATTCTTCCTACCAGCTTAGTCCCGTTAAAATCCTTCATATCTACAAGCTGAGTCGAAATATACAGGCCTTCGAACCATCCCCCTACAAGTACCATGGCAGCAATAGCAGGCTGTCCGTTATCTTCAAGATATGAGTTTGAATTCATGAATGTCTCACTAACTATTCTCATAATAACATCCCTGTTATTGATGTTTTCCTCCAGTTCATCAATGGTAGCCTGATCAACTGCTTTAAGTATCCCGAGTCCGTCAGCCATCTTCTTGGCTGCATTCATATAATCAATAATAAGTTGTGTCTGGTCATAAAGGCTGGCGTAACTGAGGTCACATGTATATATGCCCAGGTTCAGTGCCATGCTTTTATTGGTGACATAATTATTAACATTTGAAACAGGGTTCAGAAGAGTCTGCTCAAACCTTGCTCCTGCAGATTTGATAAGCATTGCAGACTCGAGAGGTGAAGGCAGTGCATCAAATACCTTTTTCGCCTGTTTTACGTCTCTTATAACAGCAGAATTATCCTGTGGAACACTGACTGACAGATCTTCTGCAGGTGCTTTTTTCCCTCCCGACCTACAACCGGAGACAAGACCTGCACAAAGGATAATTACAATCAATATCCCTGAACTAATTCCATATTTTTTATTCATGATGAAAAGGTTAAAGTGAGATATCTAATTCACGACTAAATTAGTATTTTATTTTTATTTTTCAAAAACAGCATCAGTAATTGGAGCTATTTCTAACTTTGTGAAAAACTGCACAAAATATGATAAAATCGGATAAAAAATTAAAGGAACTGGAAGCCATTCTCAATAAGGAGAACAGCAATACTATCACAGCGTCAATAATATCTCTGAGAGACGAACAGCCTTTTGAAGGAGCAGTCAGTCTGCTGACCGGACACTATGATAGATCTAAGGACAAAGACGTTCGCAGGACTATTGAACATTTCATGAATGATCTGAAGGACCCTTCAGTATGTCCTGAAGTGGCCGGAGAAATCCGAAAGAAATGGAATGATCATACAATTAGCATGCTGGTATCATCGTGCTGGCAGTCTGGACTTGATTACTCAGCATATTCTGTTGACATAGCAAAAGCTTATATACAGGGCGATTATGTCACTGCCATAGAGTGCCTTACTGCTTTAGAAGCAATTATAAATGATATCAGCCACGACCAAAGGAAAAAGATCATAAACATGCTGCAGGGAGGGACTTTTAAGGCTGCTGCCGAGAAAAGAGAACTGACATTGGAGCTGATCTCTGTTCTTAACGGTTAAGATGTACTTAAATTAATATTTTTCAGTCTATTGCTGAAAAGTATTTCATAAACTGAGTACGTTCAAAAACAGTCGGTTTATTGTAATTAGCCCAGTTCAACTTACCCCTGAAATCATCCAGGCTGCTGAAACCTTTCTGTTTCATCCATTGCAGGATACGCTCGTTTATTTGTTTCAGTACTCCGAAGCCTCCCCTGTAGAGAACAGAACACAGCTGCACGGTATCTGCACCGGCCAGGAGATATCTGATAGCATCATCACCGCTGTGAACACCTGTTGATGCTGAAATATCAATTTCAATATCCTGGGCGCTTGTCATGGCCACCCATCTCAGGACATAGCGTCTGTCACCCTCATTGCTAAAAACAGGTGCAGGCACTATCTCCATCCTGTTGACATCTATGTCGGGTTCATAGAACCTGTTAAACATAACAACTCCCTCAACACCTCTCATATAAAACTGATCGATCATGTAAAGTATATTGGAGAACCTGTACCCTATCTTTATGGCCACGGGGATGGATACAGATGCTTTCAGGTTTTCAATAAGTTCAAAATATACATTTTCTGAATCTTCCGACGACATCTTCCTGTTGCCGGGGAGAAAGAACATGTTAATTTCAATAGCATCAGCTCCCGCATCTTCAATGTTCCTGGCAAAATCAGTCCATCCTTTCGGGGAGAAACAATTAATGCTGGGTATAACGGGTATTGTCAGGTCTTTTTTGGCCGATTTTATAAGGTCCAGGTATTCCTCAACAGAGTGTGACCTGGTATAGTATGATATATATTCATCAGCTTCAGGATAGTCCATGGATGAGGGGATAGTGCTTATATGATGCAGTATCTGTTCCTCAAAAAGAGATTTAAGGACAACTGCTCCGGCCCCGTTAACTTCAGCCTCCCTCAGATGTCCCAGAGTGGATGTAAGTCTGCTGCTGCCCACAATAAGCGGGCTTTTCAGTGATAATCCAAGATAATTTGTTTTCAGTTTTTCCATGATCTGTTTAAATGTTTTTATTTCTCTTTCCAAAGATACGGCTTCCGATCCTTACCATAGTACTGCCCTGTTCCACTGCCAGGTCATAATCGTCTGACATGCCCATAGATATCTCCCTGAATGATGGAACATCAGCAAAATATTTCCTTTTTATATCAGAGAAATAACTGTGAAGGCGGGAGAATTCCCTTCTGACTTTTTCCCTGTCATCAGTGAAGGTAGCCATTCCCATAACACCACAGATACGTGTATTTTTAAGTTGCAAAAGGTTATTGGTCTCCATCATCTCCGATACTTCCCCGGGCAGAAAACCAAATTTGGTGGTCTCGTCCGCAATATGTATCTGCAGCAGGCAATCAATTGTACGACCGGCTTTGGCAGCATCCTTATTTATTACTGACAGAAGCCTGTAGGAATCTACAGAATGGATCATGCTGATAAACGGTACTAAATATTTCACCTTATTCGTCTGAAGATGACCTATAAGGTGCCATTCAATATCCCCGGGGAGCAGCTCCCTTTTTGTAAGTAGTTCCTGTACCCTGTTTTCACCAAATAATCTTTGTCCTGCGTTATATGCGGTCATTATGTCCCTGACCGCCACCGTCTTTGACACGGCTATAAGTCTGACAGTATGGGGGATCTGACTTTTGATACGGGCTATATTTCCTGAAATATCAACCAAGATTTTACCGGTTATGATAAGAGATGTATAACAAGACCGCTACGAAGTTTGGGTTCAAACCATGTTGTCTTTGGTGGCATGATATTTCCTGAATCGGCTATTGCTATCAGCTGATCCATGGAAACCGGGTACAGGGCGAATGCCACTTTCATCCCACCACTATCTACTCTCTTTTTCAGCTCTTTAAGGCCTCTTATGCCTCCTACAAAATCAATACGCTTTGATCTCCTGAGGTCCTGTATATCCAGGACAGGGACAAGGATCTGGTTTGTCAGTATTGTCACATCAAGGACCCCGATAGGGTCATTATTATCGTATGTGCCTGGCCTGGCTGTAAGACTGTACCATCTTTCTCCCAGGTACATGGAAATTTCATGAAGCTGACGTGGCTTATAATTCCTGGTTCCCTTATCCTTTACCACGAATCCAGTTTCCAGTTTTTCAAGCAGTTCCTCAGGTGTAAGGCCGTTAAGATCCTTCACTGTCCTGTTGTAATCAATGATCCGCAACTGGTCCGAAGGAAAATGTACAGCCAGGAAGAAATTATATTCTTCTGTCCCTGTATGACCAGGGTTATTATCTCTCTTCTCCTTGCCTACAAGAGCTGCTGCAGCCGTCCGGTGATGGCCGTCGGCCACATATGTAAAAGGGACCTTATTAAGGAATAGTGATTCAATCATACTGTTTGTCTCGGGATCGCTCACAACCCATAGAGTATGTTTAAAACCATCTTCAGAAATAAAATCGTATTCGGGTTTCTTCGATGAAACAATTTCACTGACGATATCATCCAGTTCCTTTACAGGAGGATATGCAAAGAAAACAGGCTCAATATTGGCATTGTTAATGCGTACATGAACCATCCTGTCCTGTTCCTTATCAGGTCGTGTAAGTTCATGTTTTTTAATAACACCGTTCAGGTAATCATCAACAGAAGCACACCCTACAATACCGTATTGTGTGCGTCCCTTCATAGTTTGTGCATAGATATAGAAGCTGGGATTTTCATCCTGTACCAGCCACCCTTTATCCTGCCATTTCCTGAAATTCTCAATAGATTTATTATATACCTGTTCTGAATGGATATCGGCTTCGGGAGGAAGATCTATTTCAGACCTTGTAATATGAAGAAGGGAACATTCCTTTCCCTTTGCCATTTTTCTGGCTTCCTCTGTATTCATTACATCATACGGGAGACAAGCCAGTTCGCTGGCTATTGTAACTGGGGGACGAAGTCCCCTGAAAGGTTTGACAACTGCCATCTGTCTAATTAATTTTCCATCTAATTTACCTTATATTTTAGATTGCCTGTTTTAAAAAAGCTCACCACCTGTCTTGAAGCAGCCACACCGGCATTAATATTTGCCTCCGCTGTCTGGGCTCCCATCTTTTTGGCAGTAAAGATGAACCTGTCCTTATATTTTTCAGCAATGATATCCTTGCAGTCGGGAGCTACATCAGCCAGGTAACTGAAATCATCGCGTTCCGCAAATATCTTAAGTAATCCGGGTTCATCAATAAGTTCTTTTCTTGCAGTATTTACCAGAACGGCATTGCGCGGCATAGTTTTCAGAAGTTCATATCCTATTGATGCCATTGTAATATCATTAAAGGGCATATGCACTGAAACATACTGGCATTTGGCATACATCTCTCCTACATTTATGCATTGTTTTGCATTATTGTTCTTCATGATCCTTTCGCTTACGAAAGGGTCGTAGGCATAGACATCCATGCCGAAGCCACGGGCAATATCCGACACATATTTACCCACATTGCCAAATGCATGCAGTCCCAGTGTTTTACCTCTCAGCTCTGTTCCTGCCCTGCCACTGAATCCATTTCGTATCTGGTAAAGGATAAGCTCAAATACCAGTTCGGCTACAGCATTGGCGTTCTGACCCGGAGTATTCATGGCTATCACATCATGTGCGGTACATGCATCCAGGTCGAGATTATCATACCCCGCTCCAGCCCTTACCACTATCTTCAGATTTTTTGCAGCATCAAGTACCTGTGCCGTTACCTTATCACTTCTCACTATCAGTGCATCCGCATCAGCTACTGCTTTAAGAAGATCCTCAGTTTCTTTATAGCATTCGAGAAGAACGAGCTGATACCCTGCCGCCACTGCTACTTCAGTCATATGCCTGATTGCCACGGAGGCAAATGGTTTTTCTGTTGCAACAAGTATTTTCATAAGAAACAATAATTTAATATCTGGCTGTATCGGCCGGAATAAACGATACTATATCCTTTCAGTTTTTTCTTTCAAATTCCTGCATGGCTGCTACGAGCGCCTCAACACTTTCCTTTGGAAGGGCATTGTACGTGGAGGCACGGAATCCTCCAACCGATCTGTGCCCGCCAATACCCACAAGTCCCCTGGTTTTTGCAAATTCTGCGAAAGACTGTTCAAGTTCTTTGTATTCTTCAGCCATCACGAAACATATATTCATCAGTGATCTGTCCTCAGGATCAGATACTGTAGGAACAAAAAGCTTATTCCTTTCAATCTCGTCATACAGGATGGCAGCTTTTTCTATATTCTTCTTCTGCATGGCAGGAACACCACCCAATGATTTTAGCCAGTGCAAAGTCTGCTGAGCCGCGAAAACAGCAAATACTGGGGGAGTATTGAACATTGACTCTCCCTTGATATGGGTCCTGTAATCAAGCATGGAGGGTATCTGTCTTGTAACCTTACCCAGGGATTCTTCCTTTACAATTATGAAGGTGACTCCTGCCGGGGCAAGATTTTTCTGAGCCCCACCATATATGATGGAATATTTTGAAACATCAACTGGACGACTGAAAATATCAGATGACATATCTGCCACCAGAGGTACTTTCACATCGGGAACTTTCTTAATCTCCGTCCCGTATATTGTATTATTTGTGGTAATATGAAAATAATCGGAATCCTCCGGCACAGAATAATTTTTCGGGATAAAGTTGAAAAGCTTATCCTTAGAGGAGGCAACCTCCACTACCTCTCCAAACAGTTTTGCCTCTTTAATAGCCTTACTTGCCCAGGATCCGGTATTAAGGTAAGCAGACTTTTTTTCCATCATGTTCATCGGCACCATTGCAAATTGCATACTGGCACCGCCTCCCAGGAACAGCACATGATATCCTGAAGGGATATCAAGCAGCTCTTTAAAAAGCTGAATTGTATCATTCATACAGGCAACAAACTCCTTGCTGCGATGTGATATTTCCAGAACGGATAACCCTGTCCCTGAAAAATCTCTGATTCCTTCAATTGTCCTGTCTAAAGTATACTGTGGAAGTATGGAAGGTCCTGCATAAAAGTTGTGTTTCTTCATAATGCCTTTTTATTTATATTGAACAGTAATTCAAAATATATACTAATACAAATTTATATAAATAGATTACAGCGTACAATGATGAATTGCATCGCACCCTATAAATTCCCGCTCACCAGGACACCGTCTTTTATGTAGGGAACCTTATCCGTGAAATCGGTTGAAATACAAAAATCAATGCAATCGTCGAGACCTTTATCCCTTAAACGTGTCCGCTGTGCAACTTTTTCTATATAAGCCGGAAGATCGTCTTTTGCCAGCGACCACATATCGATAGCTGCCAGCGTGGAGTCACATATTGTTGAATAGAGACCACTGTCCAGAAGCATTTCCGCCATTGCACCGGCACAAATGCTGTCTTCTATGTTGAATTTATTTTTCCATCCTGCACAGAAAAGCAATACATCCCTGTCGGTTTTCTTCAGGAAATCAATAACAGCACTAAGATTAAGGAAAGATCCTACAACTGTCATATACGATGATGATGACAGGTTAATTATGCCTGTACCGTTGGTAGTACTGTAGACTATCGTTTTTCCTTCCACCTTTTTCCTGGTGAAATTAAAAGGTGAATTGCCAAAATCAGCAAAATCAAGAACAAATCCGTCTCTTTCAGCAGCTACCATGTAGCCTTTCTTCTTGTACTCCCTTGCCTCTTCTACCCTGGCTACCGGGATTAATGCTGAAGCCCCGTTGGCAAAAGCTGTGCATATAGCAGAGGATGCGCGCAGGATATCTATTATAACAATTATGGAATCCCGGTTTTCATCAGGCATAAATAAAGCCGGTGAAAAGCATGTCTCCAGTCTTTTTTTTACCATAATAACTTGTCACACATTTTTGTAGATAGGAAGGTCAACGATCTCTGCCCTCACATCCTTATTCCTTATCCTGATAAATATCTCAGTTCCCTTTTTCCAGTATCCCTTAGCCAGGTATGCCATACCTATACCCTGCTTCATCATCGGAGACATAGTCCCCGATGTAACCTCTCCAATTATCTCCTGTTCCCCGTTAAATACTTCATAATGCTGACGCGGAATCCCCCTTTCTTTCATTACAAATCCTTTGAGTCTCTTCTCAACTCCATTTTGTTTTTGCTCAAAGAGAAATGATTTATCGATAAAATCCTTTCCCCCTGTAAACTTTGTTATCCAACCCAGTCCTGCTTCTATAGGTGACGTATTATCATTGATATCGTTCCCGTAAAGACAAAAACCCATCTCGAGACGCAGTGTATCCCTGGCTCCGAGTCCCACGGGCTTGATACCAAACTCTTTTCCTGCCTCAAAAACAGCCTTCCACAGCTTTGGTCCGTCTTCGTTTTTAACATATAACTCGCAACCGCCAGCTCCGGTATATCCTGTGGTGGAAAAAATCACATCCCTTATACCTGCAAACTCAATTATCCTGAAAGTATAGTATTCCATATCCTCCACCTTTTCAGCAGTAAGCTTCTGCATTGCTTTCAATGCCAGAGGACCCTGAACAGCCAGCTGAGCTATATGATCGGAAATATTTACAAGATCTTTCCCCGTTTCAATGCCGAACGCAGCAGCTTTGCTGACACACCAATTCCAGTCTTTATCGATATTGGCTGCATTTACAACAAGTAAATATTTCTCATAGTCATACCTGTAAACAAGGAGATCATCAACTATTCCGCCTTTCCCGTTTGGAAAGCAGGAATACTGTACTTTACCGTCAAAAAGGAGTGAAACATCATTAGATGTGATAAACTGAAGAAAATCAAGTGCATGCGGACCGGTAACCATAAACTCCCCCATATGTGACACATCAAAGACCCCTACCTTTTCACGTACGGTAATATGTTCATCATTAATCCCGGTGTATTCCACCGGCATATTGAATCCGGCAAAAGGTACCATCTTTGCACCGGCTTCCTTATGAAATTTGGTAAATGCAGTGTTTTTCATTCAATTAGCTTTAAATTCACCCTAAAGAAATACCATGCCTGAGAGGCTGCTTAAAGGAAAGAAGAAGATTCGAAATAAAATCTGACTATTATCAGAATTCCAATATTTTAAATTCCACTCTTCTGTTTTTGGTACGTCCCTGTGCTGTTGAGTTGTCTGCCACAGGCTGAGTGGAACCATATCCCTTTGAGGTCAGCCGCGATATGTCAATACCCTTTCCCAAAAGATAATCAACAACAGCTTTTGCCCTTGCAGCCGATAACCTGAGATTTAAAGCAGCACTACCGGTATTGTCTGTATGTCCTGATATCTCAATCTTCATATTTGGATTATCTTTAAGTATTCCCAGAAGGTGTTCAAGCTCAGCATAGGAACTCTTTGTAAGGACTGATTTTCCTGTTTCAAATAAAATATTTTTAAGGACAACCCTTTTACCAACCTTGACTTTAATCAGTGTCGTATTAAATTCAAATGTATCTGCGGCATAATCCGGAGGTATTATAACCTGTTTCATGTCTGAGAGGTAACCTGCAGCCTTAATGCTTACATTATATGCCTTTTTTGCCGGAAGGCCAGCTTTATATGATCCGTCAATATCTGAACTCGCTGTGGTCACAATAAGAGAATCTGTTAACATATCGGTAATATCCAGCCTGGCCAGCACGGGCTGACCTGTTTCCGAATCGAGGATCTTTCCTTCAAGCACAACTACATCTTTTTTAGGCTCAGGTGTTTTTACAACTACAGTATCCCTTATTATTACAGTGTCGGGACGGACTTCCGGCGGGCGTCCGGTGTCCCGCAATTGCGGAAGCAACCTTCCTTCATAAATATCAAGTCCCCCGGCACCTCCGCTACGGTTGGATGAGAGGTAGAACACACTGTCATTCTGAGGAGAAGGGAAATAAAATATGTCGTCCCATACAGTATTGACTGGGTATCCGCAGCCCCTGACAGCACCCCATTCACCATCCTCTCCCCTGATACTGAAAAAGATATCATATCCACCGATGCTGTTATGTCCCCTGGAACTGAACCATAAGGTATCCCCGGTCTCTGACAGCCTGACACTCTCTTCGTCATACCTGGTATTGATCATACTGCCAGCGTTTATTGGCTTTGACCATTTATGTCCGTTAAGCTTCTTAATAAAGTATATATCCTTCCCACCGATATTCACTTTCCCATTATCTGAAACAAAATAAATCTCATTGCCTGACGGACTTATGCAGAATGATGTCTCAGAACCTGCTGAATTGACAGGGAATGGCAAATTGACGGGGGTTCTCCAGATACCATTCTTTTTTTCCGATACTTTTATGTCACCTCCTCTTTCGGAGCCCTCATAGATATATAACCTGTCACCTGCATTATCCAAATACAATGGAGCTTCACAGTATTTTGTTGTTATATCTTTACCTGCATGAGCAGCAGTGCCCCACACTCCGTTATCCTTATGCGTTACATAAATGTTCTCATCATATTTCATGTCGGAATGTTCGAATGACCTGTCGGTCTTTCTCCTTGATGCAAAATACATTGTTCCCCCGTCGGATGTCAGTATCTCCGAGTAATCGTCACTTCCGGAGTTTACAGCAGGTCCGGCATTCACGATCGCTATCCTTAACGTGTCACTGGTTACGACCATTGCTGAATTACATTCATCTATATGTTTATCTGCAAGAGAAATCATATCTTCGGAATGCCTGGGATCGGCCGAGTTTTTAAACTCGTTGAATTTCTCAATTGCATCTTCAAACTTACCATCATACTGCAGAGCCCATCCTGTGAAGAAAAGAATATCATCTGTCACATTATGATTAAATTCAAGAGCATTCATCAGGAAACCTGATGCCTCTTCCTTGTGATCGGATAAAAGGGCTGAAATACCTGTTTTATAATTCAGTTCAGGATTTGAGTTATTATAAACAATAGCCTGCAGGTATTCATCGAAAGCTTTGCTGTATGATGCTCCTCCCTGGCCATAATATTTATCTCCTTCCCTTACATGCTTCCATGCTTCAGCAAACCCGGATTTCCCCGTATCAAACTCTTTCTTCCCTATCTTTACATCTGTCTGCGCTTCAGCAACAAGTGAAAAAAGAAGAAATAAGATTACTGTTAATTTTGAATAGTACTGCATATTATTCCTTTTTTATCAGCATAAAAATAACATAAAAAACTTCTTATCTGTCAACTGAGAAGTATTTAAATATATAGCAATAAAATATTATTATATTTGTTTATTAGTATATCAAACCTATAAGATCCACCAAATGGATTATAAATTTATAAATCCTGAATATCTCCAGTCCGTCTCAGGGGGAGATCATGAAATGGAGATGGAACTTGTAACAATGTTCCGGGAACAATCAGTGGAGATATATAATGAATTAATAACGAAACTGTCTGAAAAGAATTACCCGATACTTGGCCAGCTTGCTCATAAGGCCAAATCGTCAGTAGCCATAATGGGTATGGAGGATCTTGCATTTATGCTGAAAACATTTGAACTCCAGGCAAAAGAATCTCAAAAGCCTGAAAAATATGAGTCGTATATTACAAAGTTCAAGTCAGATACTGATGCTGCTATCCGTGAACTTGAGGATTATCTGAATCAGTAACCGAAAGTGATAAATGATCACCATAAAGAAGACAGGCAGTATTGATACGGTAACATTCAATGTTAACAAAATAGACGCACTAATAAGCGAAGAGATCAGGGAGAGTATCATGAAGTCATTTGATAACCCCCAGGCAAAAGTCATTATTGACCTTAAGGGTGTACAATATATTGACAGTTCGGGGTTTGGTTGTTTCCTGTCGATAATGAAAGGAGCACGAAACAACTATGGTACTCTTAAATTTGCAAATCCCGAGCCGCGTATCATGGAAACATTCAGGACACTGCACCTTCAGACTGTATTCCAGATTTACAATGACATTGAGTCGTGCATTGAATCGTTCGGGTGAATAAAGATACCTAATGTTTCTCAAATACAAGCCTGTCTCCTTCTGTATCTACCAAAATATTGTCCTCTTTGGATACGCTGCCGCCTATTATCTCCCTGGATAATTCATTAACCACCTCTTTCTGAATAAGGCGTTTAACAGGACGAGCGCCAAGCTGGGGATCATAACCGCGGTTAGTGAGCCAGTCTACAGCTTTATCAGAAACAGTAAGAGTTAGGTTATAGTCATGCAGCATAACCTCAATTCCTCTGAGCTGCATCAATACTATCTCCCTTACCTGGTTCCATGACAGCGGCGTGAACATGACTATTTCATCAACCCTGTTAAGGAATTCGGGTCTCAATGATCTCCGTAGTAGCAGCATTATTTCTTTTCTGAGGCTTTCTTCCTCATCCTGTGGCATTTCATCATTCCATTTTTCCATCCTGTCCCGTATGATCTCGGAGCCCAGGTTTGAGGTCATGATAATTATTACATTACGGAAGTTAATTGTTCGTCCTTTATTATCTGTCAGTCGTCCCTCATCAAGCACCTGCAGAAGAAGGTTAAACACATCGGGATGTGCCTTCTCAATCTCATCAAGCAGTACAACGGAATAGGGTTTATGTCTTACTGCTTCTGTAAGCTGACCGCCCTCATCATAACCGACATACCCGGGAGGAGCGCCTATCAGTCTTGATACAGAGTGTCTCTCCTGGTATTCAGACATATCTATCCTTGTCATAAGGTTTTCATCATTAAAAAGAAACTCTGCCAGTGCTCTGGCAAGTTCAGTTTTACCCACACCGGTTGTTCCCAGGAAGATAAATGATCCTACGGGTCTCTTCTGATCCTGCAGTCCGGCTCTTGATCTTCTTACAGCATCCGATACCGCAACAATGGCCTCATCCTGGCCGACCACTCTTTTATGCAACTCATCCTCAAGCCGTAAAAGCTTTTCCTTTTCACTCTCAAGCATCCTTGAGACGGGAATTCCCGTCCATTTGGACACTACAGCAGCAACATCCTCCGATCGCACTTCTTCCTGTATCAGAGAGCCTTTGCTTCTCTTCTTTTCTATACTGTCCTTAAGTTCTGCTATTTCCTTTTCCAGGTCAACTATCCTTCCATATCGGATCTCGGCAACCTTTCCGTAATCGCCGCTTCTCTCGGCCTGCTCCGCTTCAAAACGAAGAGATTCAACTTCTTCCTTCCTGGTCTGAACTTTCTCTATTATTTCTTTTTCAGATTTCCAGTCTGCTTTGAGAGCATCTCTTTTAGCCTGCATGTCTGCCAGTTCCCTCGATATCTTATCCGATTTAATAGTATCACCATCCCTTCTTACAGCCTCCTTTTCTATCTCCAACCTGGCTATTGTACGCTCAGCCTCATCGATCTCTTCCGGTACAGAATTCATTTCAAGCCGCAGTTTCGAAGCTGCCTCATCAATAAGGTCAATAGCCTTATCCGGAAGGAACCTGTCAGTAATATACCTGGTAGACAGGTCAACAGCGGCTATTATTGCTTCATCCCTGATAATAACCTTATGATGGGTTTCATATTTCTCCCTGATGCCACGTAGGATAGAGATAGAATCGGCCCTGTCGGGTTCATCTACCATAACTACCTGGAAACGTCTCTCAAGTGCTTTGTCCTTCTCAAAATACTTCTGGTACTCACCCAGGGTGGTTGCACCTATGGCACGCAGATCGCCCCTTGCAAGGGCCGGTTTAAGAATATTTGCCGCGTCCATTGCCCCTTCAGATTTCCCGGCACCCACCAGGGTATGTATCTCATCGATAAAGAGAACAATATTCCCATCCGAACTTATAACCTCGTTTACTACCGATTTAAGCCGCTCCTCGAATTCCCCCTTGTACTTGGCACCGGCTATTAGGGCTCCCATATCGAGTGAAAAAATCACCCTTGATTTAATATCTTCCGGGACATCCCCGCGTATGATCCTGTGTGCAAGGCCTTCTGCAATTGCGGTCTTACCAACTCCCGGTTCACCAATAAGCAATGGGTTATTTTTGGTTCTTCGTGTAAGTATCTGGAGAATACGCCTTATTTCTTCATCCCTGCCTATTACCGGATCCAGTTTACCTGATCTCGCCCTTTCATTAAGATTGATGGCAAACCTGTTAAGTGAATTGAATGTGTCCTCTGAAGTCTGGCTCTCCACTGTTGCTCCTTTTCTCAGCTCAGCAACCGCAGCTTTAAGCTCCTTCATGGTAACTCCGTTGTCTTTGAGTATCTGGGAAGACCTGTCAGAAGTATCGAGAATACCCATCAACAGGTGTTCTGTCGACACAAATTTATCCTTCATCCTTGAAGCATGGTCGTTTGCTTTCCTGAATGCATCGGAGACATTTTTGGAAATATAAGCATCGCCACCGGAAACCTTGGGAAATGTATCAATAAGATTGTCAATCTCTTTTTCAAGATTAGCGACGCTTACCCCCATCTTACCAAAAATAAAACCTGTTATGCTTTCAGCCTGACTGATCAGGCCTTTTAAAATATGAGCACACTCCACAGACTGCTGTCCTTTTGATGATGCGATATCAAAAGCCTGCTGCACTGATTCCTGTGCCTTAATTGTAAAATTGTCAATATTCATAATGTTTAATTTTTCATCATACTTAACAAAACTTCTGCCAAACAGGAAAGCGTGTCTTTTTGACACTCAGGGACATCCGCAACATGTCAAACTGGCAAGACATTCAGGATTAGACTCTCTGAACGAATGATAATACAATCTCAAAAAATAAGATCCGCTAACCACAGGGTCCGCCCGAATAATGTTCAGTCTTGCGGGCTTTGCGTTTTCTTAGCGTACCTTGCGGTTAAAAACAACTTCTGGAACAGCCTCAATGATTACCAGATTAGAAGTATATTTGGTGTCAAAAAAGTATCTGATGAGCAGAATTCAATGGAAACCAGGGACAATGATCTACCCGCTGCCCGCTGTGATGGTAAGCTGTGGTGCCGATCCTGAAGAATACAATATAATAACCTTGTCGTGGACGGGAACTGTATGTACTGATCCTGCAATGTGTTATATATCGGTAAGACCTTCACGTCATTCCTACGGTATTATCAGGAAATACGGTGAATATGTGATAAACCTTACAACAAAGGACCTGGCATATGCAACAGACTGGTGCGGGGTAAAATCAGGGAAAATGGTTAATAAGTTCAGGGAAACCGGGCTGACCCCAATACCGGCGACAAAAGTAAAAGCCCCGATGATAGCAGAGTCGCCGGTTAACATTGAGTGTGTGGTAAAGGAGATAAAGGAACTCGGAACGCATCATATGTTCTTATCCGAAGTAGTGGCAATAAACGCTGATGAAAAATATATTGACCCTGAAAGCGGGTTGTTCAGGCTGCAAGACTCTGTTCCAATATGTTATTCACACGGGAAATACTATGAGACTGGCAGGTTTATTGGAAAGTTCGGGTATTCCGTAGAAAAGAAAAGAAAGAAAAGAAAGTGACACTATATCATCATCGGGTAATCCAGATTGTGCAGTAACAGAGTCTTATAAGAGAGACCATTTAAGTATTATCCGGTACCTGCGTACTTATATCATTTATTAGGAATATTAGAACCTAATTATTATTTTCATAACTTAAAAGTCTGATAAAAAACCTGGCCGGATATGAGTGAGAAAATCCTGGAAACCCTGATGCAATTGTTTGCAATAATTGCCAGACCTCAGAGTGATGATAGTGAAAGACGGGGAATTGTTGAGGCTTTTCTCAAAAGACTTCTTAATCAGGAACTTGTTAAAGCATACCTGGCAACATACGACAGGGCATACGAAGAAGCCAGGAAGAAGCTGGAAAAGAGCAGCGCTGAAAGGCGGGAAGGTGCCATCGCAATCAGGATTAGAAAATTATGCCAGGATATAAACGAACAGGGACAGCTTGACCAGGAACAAAGATTCGTGGTCGTTATACAGGCCCTTGAATTCTGCAAATCAGGGGACCAGGGAATAAGTAACCTTGAACTGGGATTCATAAGTACGCTGGCCGAAGGTTTAAATATAACAGTCACAGAATATGATGAGATTGAACGTTTTGTCCTTAACTCTTTCAACGATATCCCTTCAATTTCCAACCTCCTGGTCATAAATGGCAAAAAAGACTTTAAAACGGAAGGTGCCAGGCATCTTTTCAAAGATCTTCTGAAAGGGCAGATATGGGTCCTTTTTGTATCCTCCATAGACAAATATTTCCTCAGGTATGAAGGGGCAGGTGAATTGTCTATGAATGGCCAGTTATTGCACGAGGATAAAGTATATCCACTGAGCCAGGGAACATCCATTAAAGGCTATAAGATCTCCCCGATTTATCACTGGGATATATCGATGCAGTTTCTTGGTGAAGAATATAAGGCATCGAGGGTTGTTTACGAGGTAAACAATGTGGAATACAGGTTCAGGAGCGGCAATATAGGCATACACCATATGAGTTTTAAGGAAGAATCGGGAAGGATGGTAGGTATTATGGGAGCCAGCGGTGCCGGCAAATCGACTCTGCTGGGTGTGCTTAACGGGACCAATGAACCTTCTGACGGAGAAGTCCTGATAAATGGCATAAGCATACACATGGAGAAGGAAAAGCTCAAGGGATTGATAGGCTATGTTTCACAGGATGATCTTCTTATTGAAGAGCTTACTGTCTTTCAGAACCTCTATTTTAATGCCAGGCTCTGCTTCGACAACCTGGATGAGGAAGAGATAGTGGCAAAGGTAGACAGTGTACTGAAGAATCTTGGATTATACGAGATAAGGGATATACAGGTAGGTTCCCCTCTTAACAAAAAGATTAGCGGAGGACAGAGAAAGAGGCTGAACATATCGCTTGAACTTATTCGTGAACCGGCTATAATGTTCCTTGATGAACCTACTTCCGGTCTTTCTTCAAGAGATTCAGAAAACATCCTTGACCTCCTAAAGGAACTTGCCCGCAAAGGCAAGCTTCTGTTTGTTGTCATTCATCAGCCATCGTCCGACATCTTCAAGATGTTTGACAAGCTTATCATCCTTGATAAGGGAGGATACCTGATTTACAACGGGAATCCTGTCGATTCCATAGAGTATTTTAAAAGAAAGATTGAGCAGGCCAACTACAACGAGAGTGAATGTTATGTATGCGGTAATGTTAACCCGGAGCAGATATTCAACATTGTTGAAACAAAGGTATTCACCGAAAGCGGAAAGCCTACAGAGACACGAAGGATTTCGCCGGCAGACTGGCGCAACCTGTACCTGTCTGAATCGAAAGAAGACAAAAGAGAACCAGGCGTAGCTATACCGGAAATAAATTTCAAAACGCCGAATAAGCTGAAGCAGCTCATTGTCTTTGCAAAAAGAGACATACTTACCAAGATATCTGACAAACAATATCTGCTCATTACGTTGCTCGAAGCTCCGGTTCTTGCATTCTTTCTTTCATTCCTTATAAGATATTATGATGAGAGTGTAAAAAACGCTCATTACACCTTATATAATAACAGTAATCTTCCTGTTTACATCTTCATGTCAGTAATAGTGGCAATTTTCATGGGTCTGACCGTAAGTGCTGAAGAGATAATAAAAGACAGGAAAATACTTAAGAGGGAATCGTTCCTCAACCTAAGCTGGAACAGTTATTTGATGTCAAAGGTTTTTGTTCAATTCGCCATTTCTGCGATCCAGGCTTTTACCTTCGTACTTGTAGGCAATGGCATAACAGAAATAAAAGGAATGATGTTCCAGTACTGGCTTGTGCTCTTCAGCTGCTGGGCCAGTGCCAATATGCTTGGTCTGGTAATATCCGACAGCTTCAAGACTGTTGTAACGATATATATCCTTATACCTTTCCTTGTAATCCCCCAGATAATCCTCAGCGGTGTGATCGTCAAGTTTGAGAAGCTGAATCCCAGGATATCCTCTCCTGTCGCCATCCCTTTTTATGGAGATCTGATAACAGCCAGATGGGGATATGAAGCACTTGCAGTGGAACAATTCATTGATAACAGGTATGAAATAATGTTCTACCCGTATGACAAGGCAATGAGCAAGGCAAGATTTAAGAAGGATTTCTGGAATGTTGAAATAAGGGGAAACCTCGAAAACATCCAGAACGATCTTGAACGAGGTACCAGAAGTGATGACTTTAACGAGAAGCTTCTTATTGTCCATAATGAACTTAAAAAGCAAAATATTGCCACACCTAAAATGACATTTGATTATGTGGAACAGTTGACACCGGATAAGATAACAACCGGTGTAGTGGAAGACGCTATCAAATATGTTGATAAGGTAAGAAGGTATTATGTTGCATATTATAACAATGCCAAAGACCGTAAGGATGCCATAATAACCAGACTCCAGGCTGAGGATAGCAAGGGTTTCCTCAAATTAAGGGATGACTACGCAAATGAGTCGCTTGAAGAGTTTGTAACGAACAAGAATGAATCCATAAAGACTATCGATTACAAGGGAGAAATAATACAAAAACTGGAACCTATTTATATGGATCCCCAGTTCAGTTTCATCAGGGCACAGTTTTACTCACCTACAAAAAAGATCTTTGGAAATTATATTGATACATATGTTATAAATGTAACTGTAATATGGTTTATGACTCTTGTCCTGTATTTCATCCTGTATTTCAGGTTACTCAAGAAAGCTCTAGAGTCGGGAGAAAGATACCTGGGCAAAAAACGCAGGGTCCAGGACTGATATATAACCACAAAAAAGAAAAGAGGCTGCCCCGGGAGACAGCCTCTTTTTATTTTTAAATAATCAATCTGATAAACAATGAAGTGTTCAGACAGATCATTCCTCTATTTCAACCATTTTAAACGGAACCCGGATTATGGATTCATAATCTTCTCCCGCTTCCAGCATATCTTCATCATCTTCTTCATAATACCAGTTCACCTCCACCTCGTTTTTAGCCTTGTGTATGGCCTCCAGTTTTTTGAAGACATCAAGTATACATTTGGATGAACTTGTATTGAAATATTCGAGTCGTATGTTAACAACAGTTTTTGGTAACGGAGCGTCTTTATATGTATCAAGCCAGTCTACCAGCGGCTTATAAAATTCCACAGAATTTTCCGGAATAGAACGGCCCTTAATTTCAAACACACCATCACCAGCATCAAATCTAACAGTCGGAGTCTTCGGTGTTCCTTCAATAATGATCGGTTCCATATTTATCAGATTTAAATTGAATTATACCTCTTCAGTTACTAAAATATTGAGGTAGAAGAATGAGTATTTCTCATTATACTTCTTGAACTCATAAACAAGCTTATTCCCGGTCTTTCTTACAATGTCTACCAGTCCAAGGCCTCCTCCTCCCTTTGCGGAAATTCTCTGATGGTTGAGGATGAACTTATACAATTCCTTTATCTCCTCATGACTTGACCTGTTAATACGCTTGATCTTCTCCTCCAGTTTCTCAATATTAGCTGTATTAATAAAGTTTCCGGTCGTGATTTTATACCCGCCATTTACTTTCTTAACCACAAGCAAACCAAATTTTTCAGATGTCTGGTCCTCGAATTCATCAGGAACTCTGTCAACATGATGATAAAGGTTCTGAAGACTCTCAACAAGCACATTATATACCTTTTTCCGCAGCTTGGGTTGTTCACTGATGGATACCATTTTATCCTCAACCGTGTCAAGGATATGGTTGATTACATCCGAATCAACATTACCCTTGTAAAAAAGAATAATATCCCTATCAGACAGATCCGAAAAATAATTCTCTACATTAAAGCTCATCTAAGCTTAATTAAGAAATGGTAAAGTTTAATAGTAACAAATATAATAAAAATATGAAGTTAGCAAATTTTAACATCTCCGCTTTTGGGAAATAAAAATATCGCGGCAGTTTTTGATCAAAGTGTTATTATAAAGTGATCAATGAAGGATTTCAGGTGACGTCAGAAATATGTGATTTTCTGGATCCTTCATACAATTCATATTTAAGAAGAAGGCATTCAAGTGGGCCGTTGAACAGTGTGTACTTCTTTGCTGGTCTCAGTCCGATGTTTTTAAGTGATTCACGGTTGGAGGATATAAGCCATGCTGTATTACCATGAAACTTATGTTTAAGAGTTGTCCCAATCATACTGTAAAGTTCATCTATTTCTTCCGGTTTGATCCGCTGCCCGTACGGAGGATTAAAGAAGACAAAACCTCCGGTCCCGGTAGTGCTCATATCCCTGAAATCAGAAACAGTGACCTTCACAACATCTGTTAATCCTGCGTTTAACAAATTAGACCGGGTCTGTTCAGCTGCGGCTGATGAAATATCGTTAGCAATGATCTTCACCTGTGAATCAGTTATCTTTTTATCATTCTTTTCCTTAACCGATTCAAACAGGTCCCTGTCAAAATCTCTCCATTTTTCAAATCCATAGCTCTTCCTGAATTTTCCGGGAGGTATCTTGCAGGCTATCATACCGGCCTCAATAGGTATTGTTCCTGATCCGCACATTGGGTCTGTCAGCGTAGCGGATGCATCCCAGCGCGACAGCATAATAATACCTGCAGCCAGTGATTCATTAAGAGGTGCAACAGAGGCAGTCTTCCTGTATCCTCGTTTAAAGAGCGGAATTACTGAAGAATCGATGGATATGGTGACAAGGTCATTGCTAATATGCAGGTTGACAACCAATGATGGATCAGCTACATCAACTGATGGTCTCCTTCCCGTCCGTGTCCGGAAATAATCAGCTATTGCATCTTTCAGTATTAGCCCTGGATAACCTGTATGGCTGAACAGAGGTGAATTAACCACAGGGGTAACTGAAAATGTATCATCCGGATCCATTAACCTCCTCCAGTCCACCGTAAGTGAATGCCTGTACAGGTCGTCTTTTGATCGTATCCTGAATTCAGACACTGATAAAAGGACTGAGAGGGCAGTACGTGAACAGTAATTAACACTGTAAAGCAATTCCCTGTTACCGCTGAATAACACCGCCCTGTTACCCGGGCGTACATCCCAGGCACCCAGGTTCACAAGTTCTTCAGCCAGAACTTTTTCAAGGCCGAAGAGTGTCTTTGCAATAAACTTCATTCTGAAAAGAATAACACCATTCTAGTCATTTCCCAGTATATGGTTATAGACTTTTTTATCGGAGATAACGTTCAATGCTCTCTTTATAACTTTATCATCCTGGTTGACAATCTGAAAATACTCATTTGTCTGCCATATATTAGTAGCCACAAGTGCCTTCAGTATAAGCAGCATTTCTTTTTTTGACTTATTAAACTGCTCCTCGTTATATTTTACACCATCAGCCTCTCCCTTGGCAATAAAAGCTTTAATGTCATCGGGGCTGAACTGGAAATTATCTTTGAAAGCCTCAAAGGTCGGATATTTAGCATTCAGCTCATTCCTGTTCCTGTCATAATATTCCAGTGTGAAAGTATTAAGTACATTATGTGCATAAAGCCTGTTGAAATATGGAGAGTTATACGTCGTGTCGACCGAGACAAACACATCTGGCATAATTCCTCCGCCTCCGTAAACGGGTCGCTTATTGATAAGGGTTTTATATTTCAGGGAGTCTTTATAATGTACACTGTCGGCAGACAGTAATTCGCCATCTGTAAATCTCTTGTAGAAATTCTCCATATACTTGTCATAACCCTCATTATATGGTCTCTGTATACATCTTCCGGTAGGAGTATAATATCTTGCCACGGTCAGTCTTATCATTGAACCGTCATTAAGATAAAATCCGTTCTGGACCAGTCCCTTTCCAAATGTTCTCCTGCCCATAATAACACCGCGGTCCCAATCCTGTATGGCTCCTGCAAGTATCTCACTTGCCGAGGCAGATCCTTCATCGGTAAGGACAACCAGCCGGTCTGAAGACAGCATACCCGATCCCTGCGATTTATAATCCTGGCGTGGCGTTTTACGTCCGACAAGATATACTATCAGCCTGGGATCTGCAAAGAACTTATCTGCCACAGCAGTAGCTGCCAGCATATAACCACCTCCATTACCGCGAAGGTCAAGCACCAGGTTCTTCATATTCTGCTTCTTAAGCCGCTCAACAGCGTCAGTAAATTCTTTATCCGTTGTTGCAGCAAATTTATTAAGCTTGATATAGCCTGTCTCACCGTCCAGCATATATGCAGCATCGAGACTGTAAATAGGAATTTTATCTCTTATTATGGTGAATTCCAGGAGACCCTTTTGTCCCCTTCTTACGACAGACACATTAACTTTGGTACCTTTACGTCCCATAAGTCTGCTCCTCACTCCACTGGTAGATATTCCTATCCCGGCCACATTTTCACTGTCAATCCTTACAATTCTGTCTCCGGCTTTTATTCCTACCTTTTCGGCCGGACCATGAGCAATAGGTTCTATAACTATAATAGTATCGCGAAGAAGGTTAAACTGAATCCCGATACCTTCGAAGTTACCGTTCAGAGGTTCATTCATCTCCTTAACATCCTTTGCCGATATATATGTTGAATGTGGATCAAGGTTTCTGAGAATCTCGATGATGGCTTTTTCCGCCAGCATGCTGTCATTTACCGTATCAACATAAAATGCATCTATAAGACTGAATGTTCTGTCAATCTTAAAAGCACTCTCATTCAGCATCTGTGATGAGGCCTTTACTGAAAAGAGAGTTAAGGTCAGTATAAGGCCCGCCACATAAGCAATTTTTCTTTTCATGATCTTATTATTATTAATAGTATTTATTTCTCGAAGTTTTGTTTCCAGCAATAAGCTAATTCTATTTCCTGTATTATGTAAATATGCTTATTGTTTAACAATTGGTATACATCATTGTTCTGAATATCATAAATACTAATCATTCCACCTGTCCTGGTTACTATTCCCATTCTATTGTTGACGGCGGTTTGGAACTAATATCATATACCACCCTGTTTATTCCTTTTACCCTGTTAATAATCTCATTTGACACCATCCCCAGGAACTCGTAAGGAAGATGTGACCAGTCGGCCGTCATCCCGTCAGTAGAACCCACAGCCCTGAGCACAACTGCATTTTCATAGGTACGCTCATCACCCATCACTCCCACTGACTGCACCGGTAACATAATAACACCGGCCTGCCATACCTTATCATATAATCCGTGTTTCTTAAGTCCTTCAATAAAAATGCTGTCAGCTTCCTTAAGGATCTCAAGCTTATCTTTTGTTAGTTTTCCAAGTAATCTGATTGCCAGTCCCGGACCCGGGAAGGGATGTCTTCCGAGTATATTTTCCGGAATATCAAGAGTTCTTCCCACTTTTCTTACCTCATCCTTGAAGAGGAGACGAAGAGGTTCAACTACCTTGAGATGCATTTTCTCCGGCAGTCCCCCCACATTATGATGTGATTTAATAGTGGCAGACGGACCGTTTACGGAAACAGACTCTATAACATCGGGGTAAATTGTTCCCTGAGCCAGCCACTTCACATCCTTTACTTTTTTTGCTTCTTCGTCGAATACTTCAATAAAGACACGTCCGATAATCTTACGTTTTGTTTCTGGATCACTTACGCCTTCAAGCTGATCGAGAAACCTTGAGGATGCATCCACACCTACGACATTCAGGCCCATTCCCAGGTAGGATTCCAGCACCTGGGGGAATTCATTTTTTCTCAGGAGTCCGTTGTCAACGAAAATACAGGTAAGGTTACTGCCTATTGCCCTGTTTAAGAGGGATGCAGCTACAGTCGAGTCAACCCCTCCCGATAATCCGAGTATTACATTGTCGTCTCCCAGCTGTTTCTTTAATGCCTCAATTGTTGATCCGGCAAATGAATCGGGCGTCCAGTCCTTTTTGCAGCCACATATGCTTACGACAAAATTCTCAAGCATACGTTTTCCCTCCACAGTATGGTATACCTCCGGATGAAACTGGATACCCCATGTATTCTCTCCCTTTATATGATAAGCTCCTGCCTTAACATCAGAGGTCGATCCGGTTATTTCATAACCCTCGGGAAGTCTTTCTATTGTATCGGCATGTGACATCCAAACCTGGGTACCGGGAGTAACATTCCTGAACAACGGATCTTTATCATCCAGGGAAACAAGGTTAGCTCTGCCATACTCGCGATATTTTGAAGGCAGGACTTCCCCTCCGTAATTATGAACAAGATGCTGGGCTCCGTAGCAAACTCCCAGGAGCGGCACTTTGCCTTTAATACTCTCCAGGTCCGGTACCGGGGCATTATTGTCCCTTACCGATGCCGGACTGCCTGACAATATGACTCCTCTTACGCCGTTATCGGGTTTGGGGAAGTGATTATATGGATATATTTCACAGTAAACATTTATCTCCCTTATTCGTCTGGCTATAAGCTGAGTATACTGTGATCCGAAATCGAGTATTATAATTTTCTCCTGCAAGGCTCTCCGTTTAAAATAGTGACAAAGATAAGTATTCTTTATTAAGGTGCAGCAATTTTGCCTATATCATAGCTCTTACCATCTACAGCAGCATACGACCCGGGAAAGACCTCCCTCGATTCAGCAACGAGCATTGATACATTTTTATACCTTGCTGAGAAATGTCCTATTATAAGACTTCCTGCTCCTGCCCTGAGAGCGGTCCTTGCTGCATCAATGGTTGTGGAATGACCTGTTGTGGTTGCAAGATCCTGCTTTGTTTTATCAAATGTAGCCTCATGATACAGTACCGTAACTCCTTTTACAAATGAAGACAGCCTCCGGAAGTATTTTGTATCGCTGCAATATGCATATGACAATGGTGCAGGAGGATCAATTGTCAGTTCCCTGTTCCGGACAACTTTTCCTGAAGGTAACACAAAGTCTTCACCTTCCTTAATGGCAGGTATCTTTACTGTGGGTATCTGGTATTCCTCAATTTTTTCCCTGATAATATTTCTTAATGCCGGCTTCTCCCTGAAGAGAAAGCCATATGCCGGGATCCTGTGCTGAAGTGGGAAGGAGGTTACAGTTAAGTATTTATCATTAAGAATTTCCACAGGGTCTTTACCTGAGAGTGGAACGAAATTTATTTCAAAGCCAAGCCTGATATCAAAATCGCTTAGATGGGAATCAAGAATAGCCATATAGTTTTCGGGAGCATAGAGATGGAGACATGTTGTTCTGCCCATAAGACTGAATGTTGAAAGAAGGCCGTATAAGCCGAAAACATGGTCGCCATGAAGATGACTTATAAAAATATGATTTAACCGGCCAAACCTGATCCTGTTTTTCCTCAACTGCATCTGGGTTCCTTCACCGCAGTCTATTAAAAATAAACGCTCATGTGCTTTAAGCACATGAGCGCTGGGATATCTTTCTGATGTTGGCAATGCAGAACTGCTACCCAATATGGTCAGTGTCATTGCGCTCTGCAAAACAGTCTTAATTAAGATATCATCTTCTCAGCATCATCGACAGAAACTGTTATTGTCAGGACCGTATCGAGCTGAGAAATTGTAATAAGACGTTCCACTGCCTCATTAAGGCCGCAAAGAACGAAGGTTCCACCCGCATTTTTGCAAAGCCTGTTGGCTACTAATATTGCACTCAATCCAGATGAATCACAGTACTGGCACTTCTCAAGGTCAAGGATAATGTTTTTCTCTCCCTTACCTGATACGAGTACAAGCTCTGATTTAAGGGCAGGAGCTATATGGGTATCTAGCTTTTCTGACTGTATCTGGATAACAGTGCTGTTATTCCGGCTCTCAATATTAAAATCCATAATTATAATTTTTGATAGCCTAAATTTAACATATTTTTCTATTTTTTGGAAGCTTTATTCTCTTTTTCTTCCATTTCTTCTTTTAAGGCTGCAAGATCAGAAATATCTCCAAGGGTAGTCTTTTCAGCAGCAGGCTTCTGCTTCCTTGATGCTTTCTTCGGAGCAGCTTTTTCCACTGTATCTGCTGATGACTCAGCTGCTTTCCTTTCATCCTCGTATACCCTGCTGTGAGATACTATAATCTTTTTGGCTGACTTATTGAACTCAATTACTTTGAACATTAATTTTTCGTCAACCTTTGCCATTGTACCATCTTCCTTAACAAGATGCTTAGGCGTGACAAAGCCTTCAACACCATAAGGCAGAGCAATTACGGCACCCTTGTCAAACACTTCCATAACAGTACCTTCATGAATTGAATCGACAACAAAAAGGTTCTCAAATACATCCCATGGATTTTCCTCAAGCTGCTTATGCCCCAGGCTAAGTCGCCTGTTTTCTTTATCAATCTCAAGAACGACAACCTCGATTTCGGCATCTATTGAAGTAAATTCAGCCGGATGCTTGATTTTCTTGGTCCATGAAAGATCTGAAATATGAATAAGTCCGTCGACACCTTCTTCTATTTCAACAAACACACCAAAATTGGTAAAGTTCCTTACTTTGGCCATATGCCTTGAACCTACTGTATATTTCTCATCAATATTCTGCCAAGGATCCGGTTTAAGCTGCTTAATCCCAAGTGACATTTTCCTTTCATTCCTGTCAAGTGTGAGTATCACTGCTTCCACTTCGTCACCCACTTTCAGGAACTCCTGTGCACTCCTGAGGTGCTGCGACCATGACATTTCGGAAACATGTATCAGACCTTCAACCCCGGGAGCTATCTCTACAAATGCTCCATAATCGGCCATCACGACAACTTTCCCCTTAACCTTGTCTCCAACCTTAAGATCGGGATCAACAGAATCCCATGGATGAGGTGTAAGCTGTTTAAGACCCAGTGCGATACGTTTTTTATCATCATCAAAGTCGAGTATAACGACATTGAGTTTCTGATCAAGCTGTACAATTTCTTCAGGATGATTTACCCTGCCCCATGACAGATCCGTGATATGAATAAGTCCATCCACACCTCCAAGATCGATGAATACTCCGTACGAGGTAATATTCTTGACGGTTCCTTCAAGAACCTGGCCTTTCTCCAGTTTTGCAATAATTTCTTTCTTTTGCTGTTCAAGTTCAGCTTCGATAAGAGCCTTGTGTGATACAACAACGTTTTTAAACTCCTGGTTTATCTTGACAACCTTGAATTCCATTGTTTTGCCCACGAAAACATCATAATCGCGAATAGGTTTTACATCTATCTGTGAACCGGGCAGGAAGGCCTCTATCCCAAATACATCCACAATCATACCACCCTTTGTGCGACATTTGATGTATCCTGTGATGATCTCATCTTTATCAAGAGATGCATTAACCCTGTCCCAGGAATTAATGGCACGGGCCTTTTTGTGCGAAAGCAACAACTGGCCTTTTTTGTCTTCCTGGCTTTCCACATAAACTTCAACCTGGTCACCCACCTTCAGGCCTGGATTATATCGAAATTCGTTAAGGCTGACAACACCTTCGGATTTGTACCCAATATTAATAACAACTTCACGTGATGTCATTTGAATCACTGTTCCCATTACCACTTCATCAACTGCAACTGTTGACAGAGTCTCATCATAAAGTGATTCGTATTCTTTATATTTCGGAGAGTTTTTGGTCTCTTCACTTTCAAAAGCATCCCAGTCAAAATCATCGGGTGATGCGGGACTGGCATTGCTGGCTAACACATCTTCCTGCTGAGGCTCAGCGACTTGCTTCCTGTTCTCCTTCCTGTCAGGTCCCATGCCATAATCTTCGGCAGTTACCTCCTCTTTAACTTCTTTCTTTTCAGGCTTTTCTTCAGCAATTACCTCTTCCGGAGTACTTTTTTCCTCATCTTTTACCTCTTTAACCTCAGCTTTTTCTTCTGTTTTCTCTTCAGCCTTTGCTTTTGATTTTTCTTCTTTCTTCTCTTCTGTCTTTTCTTCTGCCTTTTCTTCAGCTTTTGCCTCAGTTTTTTCTTCTGTCTTTGCTTCAGCCTCTGGTTCAGTTTTTGACTCAGCTTTTTCTTCTGCCTTTGCTTCAGCCTCTGGTTCAGTTTTTGACCCAGCTTTTTCTTCTGCCTTTGCTTCAGTACTTTGATTTTCTTCAGTTTTTTCCACCGGCTCAGCTTCAGATTCAGCAGTTTCTCCAGCTTTTGTTACTGCCTGTACTTCAGTTGCTTCCCGGGCAGTCACTTCATTTCCCTGGTTATCCTGAGGTTCGTTGTCGACATCAACCTGATCTGTGGTTGTTTTCTTTTTGCTTTCTGTCATAATTTTAAATTAAAAGAACTAATAATTAATAAGTTAGACATTATTTTGTTGAAAAATTGGTTGCAAATATATGATTTTTTTTAGAATCCCCCTAACAAACCATAGATTTTCATAAGGTTAAATAGCCTTTCAAAATACGTCAGACGGAGGCCGGAAAACAAAATCGCAAATCCTTCAACTGCACCCGGCAGGTGATCTATGAAATCGGTACATAATTCTCAAAACAAGAAGCAAAAATATGAGTTAAATGGCATGCCCTGATAATATCTTTTCATTTTCGTATTTAACATGTTATATTATCTTTGCATGACTATGTTTGAATAATTCATTTTATAATATATGAAGATAGCTGTTATTGGTTCAGGTTACGTTGGATTGGTCACCGGAGCATGTTTTGCCGAAAGTGGGGCCAGTGTTGTTTGTGTTGATAATGATGAAGTCAAAACTGAACAACTTATAAAAGGGGATATACCCATCTATGAACCCGGACTTGAAGCCCTTATAAATAGGAATGTCATCAAGAAAAGACTTTTCTTCACATCAGAAATTCAAGATGCCACCGATGGCGCTGAAGTTATATTCATAGCTGTGGGAACTCCCCCCGGAGAAGACGGATCTGCTGATCTGACTCATGTACTGGCTGTAGCCCGCGACATAGGCAAATCGCTTTCACAATATTGTGTGGTAGTCACCAAAAGCACTGTACCGGTAGGGACATCTGAAAAAGTCCGTACGGTGATCATTGAAGAGCTGAGGAGAAGAAAAGTATCTGTTCCGTTCGATGTTGCATCCAATCCTGAATTTCTTAAAGAGGGTGCTGCTGTGGAAGACTTTCTTAAACCTGAAAGGATAGTAGTAGGAACTGATACTGAAAGGGCAATGGAATTAATGAGGAAGCTTTATCTTCCTTTTGTCCTTAATAATCATCCAATCCTATTCATGGATATCCCATCTGCTGAAATAACCAAATATGCTGCTAATGCAATGCTTGCTACCAGGATTAGTTTTATAAACGAAATAGCCAATCTGTGCGATATACTTGGGGCAGATATAAATTCAGTTAGAAAAGGCATTGGTAGTGACTCGAGGATAGGAAGTAAATTCATGTATCCCGGCACAGGTTATGGAGGTTCATGTTTCCCGAAGGATATTAAAGCTATAATTAAAACAGCAGCCGATAACGGATATGAGCTTAATGTTATTAAGGCTGTGGAGAAAGCCAATGAGTTGCAGAAGAACGTCATTCTCAATAAAATGCTTGGCTATTTTAATAATGATCTTAATAACAGGTTAATAGGCATATGGGGATTATCATTCAAACCAAAGACCGATGATATCAGGGAGGCATCCTCTATTTATCTTATAAACAAATTATTAGGGAAAGGTGTCAGGATACGGGCATATGACCCTGCAGCAATGGAAGAGACCAGAAGGCTTCTTGGAGACAGAATTGAATATGCTTCTGATCCCTATGAGGTGGTTGCCGGTGCTGATGCCCTGGCCCTGATGACAGAATGGTCGGAGTTCCATCTGCCCGATTTCGTAAAGCTTGCAGGGCTAATGAAAAATAAGGTTATTTTTGACGGAAGGAATATTTATAACCCTGATGAACTAAAGAAACTGGGTTTTAAATACTTTGGCATCGGGCGCAGGTAACGGATATAACGGTTGGTTGACAAAATGTAACAGGTTATTGAATAATACAACCTATATTCATATAAAGCAGATTTAAATTGAATATTATTATTTCTTAAAAAATAAACCCATGAAAGGCATTATTCTCGCAGGGGGCTCAGGAACAAGGCTTCACCCGATAACAAGTGCTATATCCAAACAGATGTTGCCGGTATATGACAAGCCAATGATTTATTATCCCCTGTCAGCCCTGATGCTTGCAGGTATTCGCGATATACTGGTAATATCAACGCCACGTGATCTTCCAGGATTCAGGGACCTTCTGGGAGATGGTCATGATCTCGGATTGAGATTCAGCTTCAGGGAGCAGCCTTCACCCGATGGACTTGCCCAGGCATTCATAATAGGGGAGGAATTTATAGGTGATGATCCCGTCTGCATGATACTGGGAGATAACATATTTTACGGCCACGGTTTCGGAGATGTACTGCTAAAAACGGCGGAACTGAAGAAGGGAGCATGCATTTTCGGTTATTATGTCAACGATCCCGAACGCTACGGCGTGGTTGAATTTGATAAACACAAAAAAGTTACCAGTATCGAGGAAAAACCTGTAAAGCCGAAATCGAATTTTGCAGTAACCGGGTTGTATTTCTACGACAATACTGTCGTTGAAAAGGCAAAGTCACTTAAGCCATCAGCAAGAGGAGAACTTGAGATCACGGATCTTAACAGGCTCTTCCTTCAGGAAGGCAGTCTTGAGATCAACCTTATGGGAAGAGGTATGGCATGGCTTGATACAGGTACATATGAAAGTCTGCTGCAGGCAGCCAATTTCATTGCCACACTTGAGCAGCGCCAGGGTCTGAAGGCATCCTGTATTGAAGAAATAGCATATAAACGGGGATATATCGACAAGGAACAGCTGATAGAACTTGCCCAGCCTATCAAGAAAAGCCAGTATGGGAAATATCTTCTGAGAATAGCCTCTGAAGAGATAATTATTTTTGATGGTATAAAATAATTGCATGGCAGGAATGGAAATTATAAAAACTGAACTCAAGGATCTCCTGGTAATTAAAGCAAAAGTTTTTAACGATGCGAGGGGTTATTTTTTCGAAAGTTATAATCAGTCTGAACTGACCGGTGCCGGAATTTCATTCTCACCTGTCCAGGATAACGAATCAAAGTCCTCTAAAGGAGTAATAAGGGGTTTGCATTACCAGCTGAATCCATATGCCCAGTCAAAACTGATAAGAGTTATCCTGGGGAAGATTTATGATATTGCCCTTGATATCAGAAGGAATTCGCCAACCTTCGGTAAATGGTTTGGCATTGAACTTGATTCCGTATCCAAGGACCAGTTGTTTATTCCGAAAGGCTTTGCACATGGCTTCTCAGTGTTGAGCGATTTTGCCATAATAGCATATAAATGCGACAATTTTTATAATCCTAAATATGAAAGAGGTATATCATTGCACGATCCCGAAGTGAATATAGACTGGAAACTTGGGATCCACACTCCCCTGATAAGTGATAAGGATATGAAAAATCCATTATTGAAATATGCTGAGATGAACTTTTAATACTTGATTTTATGGCTGTGATATTAATTACCGGATCTGAAGGTCAGCTGGGCAACGAGTTAAGGATCTTATCTAAGAATTACTATGGCTATGATTTTATGTTCACAGATATTGACACCCTTGACATAACACAAAAAGATCAAACAGAGGCCTTTATCAGGGAAAAAAGACCGGGATGGATAATCAACTGTGCCGCGTACAACTTTGTTGATAAAGCTGAATCAGAAACGGAGAGGGCAATGCTTATCAATGGAACTGCAGTAAAAAACATCACGGAGATCATAACAGGTACGGAATGCAGGCTTATTCATATCTCTACGGATTATGTTTATGATGGGAAAAACAATATCCCATATAATGAAAATGTTCAGCCTGCACCTCTGACAGCTTATGGCAGATCAAAACTAGCCGGTGAGAAATATGCACTTATGCATTATGGCTCAATGGTAATAAGGACCTCGTGGCTCTATTCATCATTTGGAAATAATTTTCTGAAGACCATTTTGAAAAATGCGAAGGAGAAAGAATCACTGAATGTTATATTTGATCAGACAGGTACACCTACATATGCTGCTGACCTTGCCGGTACAATCTTGCATATTGTTTCCGGCGTGATCAAAAACCAGTTCGTGTTGAATGCCGGTTTATATAATTATTCAAATGAAGGAACATGTTCCTGGTATGATTTTGCCGTGGAAATAGTGCGTGAAGCCCGGCTTGGTTGCAGTATAAGGCCAATCCTGTCGAAAGATTACAAAACGTCTGCTCAACGGCCCTCCTATACAGTTATGGACAAAAGCAAGATAAAAGATAATTATGACCTGGTTATACCGCACTGGCGAACGAGTCTTAAACAGTGCATGAAACTATTATAAAAAGACACTATGCTGACAATTGAAGAGATAAGGGACAGGGCAGCCATATGGCTTGGTGATGATTTCAATGAAGAAACCAGGAGAGAAGTAAAAGAAATGCTAGAAAATGATGAAAAGAAGCTGGTGGATGCATTTTACCAGGATCTTGAATTTGGTACAGGAGGACTTAGAGGCATTATGGGTGGGGGCACTAACAGGATGAATATTTACACCCTTGGAATGGCAACCCAGGGTTTGTCAAACTATATTATAAAACAGTCCGGCACAAAGGGGATAAAAGTTGCCATAGCTTACGATTGCCGTAATAACAGCCGCTATTTTGCTGAAACAACAGCAGACATATTCTCAGCTAACGGGTTTGACGTTTATCTCTTTGAATCCTTGCGCCCCACGCCTGAGCTCTCATTTGCAATCAGGCATTACCAATGCCAGAGTGGGGTTGTTATAACGGCATCCCATAATCCGCCTGAATACAATGGCTATAAAGCCTACTGGGATGATGGGGGCCAGGTTGTCGCACCTCACGATGCAGCAATAATTGAAGAAGTAAGAAAGATAAGATCAGTAAGAGATATAAAATTTGAAGGGAACAGGGACAGGATAAAAATAATCGGCAAAGAAACAGATGATCTCTTCCTTTCGGAAGTCAGGAAGCTCTCACTTCATCCCGGCATCATCAGCAAATATAATGATATTAAAATAGTATATACACCTATACACGGAACAGGTATCAAAGCTATACCTCCCGCTTTGAAAATGTCAGGTTTCAGGAATATAATTAATGTTCCCGAACAGGACATAATCGATGGGAATTTTCCTACCGTTGAATCTCCCAATCCCGAAGAGCCCGGAGCCATGAAAATGGCAATTGAAAAAGCTGTTGAAACTGATGCAGAACTGGTCATGGCTACAGATCCTGATGCCGACAGGCTGGGACTGGCTGTTAGGAACAAGAGCAACGAATTCATATTGCTTAACGGAAATCAGACCTGTGTGCTTCTGCTGTGGTATATCCTTTCCCAGTATAAGGAATGCAATAAATACACAGGAAATGAATATATCATAAAGACAATAGTCACAACCGATCTTATTGAAAAGATAGCAGACAGGTACGGTGTAGAATATTTCAATGTGCTTACCGGTTTCAAGTTCTTTGCTGAACTTATAAGAAAAAATGAGCCTGACAGGAAATATATCGGAGGAGGGGAAGAAAGTTATGGTTTTCTCCCTGGAGAATATGTCAGGGATAAGGATTCGGTGGGCTCATGTTTACTGGCTGCCGAAGCCGCAGCCTGGGCTAAAAGTAAAAGTAAATCACTTTATGGACTTCTTACAGATATTTACCTTGAATATGGCTTTTACAGGGAAAGACTGATGAATATTGTCAGAAAAGGAAAAGCAGGTGCGGATGAAATAAGAAACATGATGTCGGGATACAGGACCAATCCTCCTGCTTTAATAAATAACAGCAGGGTTGTAAGAATAACCGATTATGAAAAACTGGAAACATATGACCTGGTATCAGGAGTTAAAAAATCCTTTGAATTTAACAGGTCAAATGTCATGCAGTTTTTTCTTGAGGATGGTTCGAAAATATCAGTACGACCTTCAGGCACTGAACCAAAGATAAAGTATTATTTCAGTGTCAATAGCAGGCTTGAATCAGCTGAAAGGATGGAAGAGATAGAAGAAATGCTTGATGAAAGGATTGATGGAATAATAAAGGATATGAAGCTGGGATAAGGACCAGGCAATAAAGCGACAAATCCAAATACCTGAGGATAATTTTACTTACTCCCCTATTATCTTAACTAGCACCCGTTTACGACGTTTGCCATCGAATTCTCCATAGAATATCTGTTCCCAAGGTCCGAAGTCCATTCTGCCATTCGTGACAGCGACAACGACTTCACGGCCCATAAGTGTGCGCTTAATATGAGCATCTGCATTATCTTCAAAACCATTGTGCTGATATTGACTGTAAGGTTTCTCAGGGGCAAGTTTTTCAAGCCATACTTCAAAGTCATGATGAAGACCTGATTCGTCATCATTAATGAAGACACTTGCTGAAATATGCATTGCATTAACAAGTATCAAACCTTCTGTAATATTTGATTCTTTTAAGCATATTTCAACTTGATGAGTGATGTTTACAAATGCTCTGCGAGTAGGTATCTCAAACCAAAGTTCTTTTCTGTATGATTTCATGATTTTTCAATTTTATTAAATTTTAAAGTTATAAAGATATTTTCAGAATCTTGAGATAGAACACTTGTATGAAATTATAATATTGTTGAAATTACTTTAGCATGATGCCGCTTAACCGGTCAAATACAGCTAAAGATTCCCCTTGCACCAATATATCGAGCCGGAGTGTTGATGAAGGCTAACAATCGTTATAGAAGAGACTTCCTGCTACTATCCGGGAGATCCTTCACTACACTTCGTTCCGTTCTCTAAATTTATCTCGAGCAGGTACGCATCTGCGCCGTTGTGTCACTGTGCCTTGCTATCAATCCTCCGTAAAGAAATCCTGCGAGAAGTTGACAAGGTAGACTCTGTCTGTAGCCCTGGTAAGGGCTGTATAGAACCAGCGGAGATAATCAATAGTTATCTCATTGCGGTTAAACATGCCCTGGTCGATAAATACCCTTTCCCACTGGCCACCCTGTGCCTTATGGCAGGTTACTGCATATGAAAATTTAATCTGCAGTGCATTGAAATAAGGATTATTTCTTACAGCCTCAAATTGTTTCTTCCTGGTTCGTAAGCTGACATAATCGGCAAGTATAGTCTGAAATAGCTCCCTGTTTTTTTCGGCCGGGAGAGCCGGAGTATCAAGGTGAAGGACATCCAGCATTACCTTCGTTTCAATTTCCAGTCCGTAATCGGGGAAATTAAGTACCATCTCAGCAAAACGAAAACCGTATATCTCTTCATATTTCCTGATACGTCTTACCTCTGCTATATCACCATTTGCGATAAAACCTGTTGTGTCTTCCTCCTCATTAAGGATAGTATAATTATTTTTAACCACCATCACCATATCACCCGGACTTATCTCCTCCTCCCTGAAGAATACCCTGTTACGTATTCCCTGGTTATACCGGTTAGCCTGCTTATTTGAATTAACAATGATTATTGTGCCTTCCATACCGCTCATCCCATAAGCATTTGAAAGCTCTTCAATAAGATCTTCACCTGAAAGCCTTCTTATATCGTTGTAGTTGTTGCAGTCTATGGCAGGATGAGACAGGTCATTCCCGGCAACCTGCAGTCGCACCTGTGTGGCATTCATCAGCACACCGGATGTCTCACTCTGGCGTACTACCTGTTTCAGTTCACAGGACACGAGCCCAAAACCATATTCAGCCAGGGCTGCAGGATCGAGTGCAGGACTGAGATTTGAGCCCACGGGTGGCAGCTGGGCTCTGTCGCCAACGAGGATCAGCTTGCAGTCCGTCCCTGAATAAACATATTCTATCAGGTCATCCAGTAGCCTTCCACTGCCAAATAAAGAGGAATCGCCGGCAATGTTTGAGACCATAGAAGCCTCATCAACAATAAAAAAAGCATTCCGGTGCAAATTCCTGTCAAGTGAAAAACTACCGATCCCATCTTTTAGTGATTTCTGGCGGTAGATCTTCTTATGTATAGTAAATGCCTGCTTCCCTGCAAATGACGACAGGACCTTAGCAGCCCTTCCGGTTGGAGCCAGCAGGACGGAACGCATGCGAAGAAGGTCAAGTGTCCTGACAATTGAACTTATGACACTGGTCTTTCCGGTACCGGCATATCCGGTTATCAGAAAAATCACATCATTATTATTATCACATATATAGGATGCCAGACTTTTTAATGCCTCAGACTGGTCATCAGTCGGTACATTCCCCAGGTTACTGACCAGATTATTATATATTATCGTATCGCGCATGAGTATTTAGTCATGTCTAAAACAGCCACTTGATTTTTTTTCATATTTTTGTTCGTAAACTTAGCTAATCCTGATAACAATAAGAAATGCCTTTCCTCGAGCTTTTTGATGAGACCCTTGATATAAATTCCACCGCGAATTATGAGCTTGCTGTTCAGGTAAGTCCTGACGGGCTGGCCTTTTCAATTCTTGACACCATCAGGAACAAGTTTGTAATGATCAGGGCTTTTGAACCTGATGAAAACAAATATTTCAGTGCTACAAACATCAGTGAGATCATCAGCAAGGACGATTTTTTATCCCAGCATTATAAGAAGGTCCACATCATAATGCCTTCGCAGAAATTTACCCTTGTGCCCTCGGCTCTGTATGATCCGGGTAAAAAAGAGGAATATTTTACCCTTAACCACAGTAATGAAGATAATGATCCGGTAAGTTCCAATAAAATAGAAGATCCCGATGGTTATCTTGTTTTTTCTGTGCGGGACTCAATCAGTAAGTTGTTTGCGGATTTTTATCCCGGTGTTTTCCCGGCTCATCATTTGAAACCGTTGCTGTATCATATATCACATGCCAGGAAGATTTCCCACGGAAATTATATTCACCTTCATGTGGAACGCGATTATTTCAACCTTATAATAGGTGACAGCAACAGTCTCAGATTCTGCAATTCATTCAGCTACAGAAATATATCCGATATAATGTATTATGTGCTTAATGTGCTGAAGAACCTTGGCATCAGCCAGGAAGAAACCATCTTTTTCAGCGGATATACTGAGAAATATGACGACCTGTCTTCAGGTATAGCAATGTATATAAGGACAGTCAAATTCGCAGAGCCTTCGGGGAAATTTACATTTAGCTATATTTTTAACGATCTGGAACTTCAAAGGTTCCTGCCTCTTTTCAGTATTGTAAGTTGCGAATAATCGGTGGTAAATACAGGGGAAGGAGGATTGAACCTCCCCCGGGTTTCCGTGCGAGACCCACGACGGATTTTGCCCGGGAAGCACTTTTCAACATACTTAATAACAGGATTGACTTTGAAGACATAAACATCCTTGATCTGTTTTCAGGCACGGGAAGTATAAGCTATGAATTTGCCTCAAGGGGTGCTCTTGCTGTACATCTTGTAGAGAAGGATATTAGACATATTTCCGGTATCAGGAAGATAATACAAGAAATAGGCTTCGAGAACATAAAACCTGTTCATATAGATGTAAAAGCCTACCTGAAAACCTGTTCAACAAAATATGATGTGATTTTTGCCGATCCTCCCTATGATCTCAGCTGGCTTAAAGACCTGCCCGATCTTGTAATGAATTCCGGTGTTCTTAAAACAGATGGATTCTTTATTCTTGAACATCCCAGGATGATGAAGTTCAACTACCATAAACTATTTTTCGAACACAGGAGCTATGGTGGAGTTAACTTCAGTTTCTTTCGTTATGAAACATAATGATACCCTTCTTGAAAAACAGTAATAACAGACACTCCTTCAAAAACATCACAATATCAATTTCCATTACCCAGGTCTATTCCTTAACAATCTTCTTTACATAGCTGCCACTCCCTGTTATTATCTTCAACAGGTACATCCCGGGGGTAAATGATCTCATATTCAGATTATATCTTTCAGCTCCTACATTTATATCGGTAAGGATATGGCCCTGCAGGTTTATAAGCTGAAGTGATATGATGGTTTCCCCTGCTTCGATATGTAAAATATCCTTAACAGGCAGGGGATAAAGCTTTATCCCGTCATCTGTTATGACATCATTAACTCCCATAATTGAATTGTTGGATGCAATCCAGTTAATGGCCTGGCTGTTATCTGAATTCAGATCAGGAAGTTCAAGATAATAGCCATTGGCACTTGCATCGGGCCAGGGATACTGGGTGGAATATACCACGCTGTCTATTACATTTCCGAAAGCATCGACAAGCACCAGCGATTCTCCCGAGTTGGAGAGATTCCTTGTGTACTGACCAAAGGGGTGAAAACCATATTTTGAAAGGAATACCTGGCTTTTACTGGCAAGTACCAGTGATGAACCTGTTTCAAGAAAGGATCCTGCAGGAAACTGGTAAACAAATCCGGTTCCGCTGAAATACAAACCTGTAAGGTCGGCTGTCTGATCACCGTTATTTGTAATCTCGATGAATTCCTGGTCTTTACTGTCGGGATAAGACAGAGTTGAGTCGGGGAAATACATTATCTTATCGATAACCAGGTCAGGCACATAATCATTGCTACAGGCTGTACAGGGTCCCATGTTTGTTGTCATCCACGTCTCCCTCTGGTTGATAAAGGTTTTTATTTTCTGCACTTCTGTTTCATGGAAGGGTGAAGTGTTCCACATGGCATTTTCTCTGGATACAGCCTCAGTTATCGTCGAATCTGCTTTATCAATAAGGCTGTCAATAACAAGGGGGTTAAGCGGTTGACCCGGACTGATGAGTTCATTCCATCTCTTCGACATATAACACCTGAATTTGGTGTTGTAAAAAAGGTTTTTCCAGAACAATGGTCCTTCATTATCACCATTTGAGAACTGCCATGTATCTGTCTTGCTCCTGTCGAAACCCCAGAAGAACAGATCATACCCGAATGTAAGATCCTGGTCCCAGATTGGTCCGGCTCTGAGTTTTCCGTTCCTGTCCTTATGAAAATATGTACTGAACTGGTATGCATCAGCATTGGCGGATAATTCATTTATGATCATATAATCGATGAAAGAAGGAATGTCTATGACAGACGGGAATCCATCGGTAACAGAAGTATTTCCGGCGGCGGCTGTGTTGCTAAGTCTTTCGAACTGAGAACGGATATAGTTATTTTGCATCAGGGTAACATTCTCAGGTTTAGGCAGTTCATGGATGAAGGCAACCGGATCAATCCCGGCACCGCTGGGCATTGTCCAGGCCACCGGATCTCCCCCTGTGGTCTTATCTGCTTTTGTAATATACCCTCCTGTTACATCAGGGTAAGAGTCGTCTGTAGGTTCTATTTTTATGACATTGACCCTGTCATGTCCCTGTTTTACCTTTTCCAGCAGAAGGTAAAGGCCCTGGTATTGCCCGTTGATCAGCACCTCACAGTATACAGTCCTGCTTGCATATTCACCTATCTTTCTGGAAAGGTTATAACAGATAAAGTTGCGTAAAAGTGATGTTTCAAACACCAGTGAGTTCAATATCCAGTCATTGTCTTTGGGAAGACCAAGGATACTTACATTATTGTTTGTGACACCATCAGCCTCTTTGGTTGAAAACCCATATTGTTTTTTTGGAGCTGTCTGGGAACTGGATCCACGTATCTCTATATCTATCCTTCCGTCATAATTGAGGAACTGCGATGAATCCTTATCAGTCAGATAGTTTCTCATGCCCCCTCCCCTGTTAATGATTTTCATATCCCCTTTTATCCTGGGATCATCAAGTATTGGAGCACTATTATCTGTGTTTATTATTACTATTGGAAGGTTAGATGAAGTAAATTCAACCGGGGCAACAAACCATGAAGGAACCGGCCGGAAATAATATGATGAGTTCTCTATGCCGAAGGAAAGCCATGCACTGGCTGTCATATCGGATGATGTTGAGGTGGCATTGTGTACCTGGACAGCCAGTACGTTCTCACCTGGGAGCAGGCAGCTGTCGAGCATTTTTTTATCCAGGATGAAGGTAGAAGGCAGACCTCCGGTATACATTGTTGCCTCATGGTCACTGCCGTACTGGTCATGTGCAGGATGAGTTCCTGTGATACCGGCACGTGCAATTTCCTTATCATTCAGATATGCTACGAAAGCATCATCGTAATCCATATTGAAAACTGCCTCCCCAATTACTGAAGTATCTTCAACTGCGAATTTTATTCTTATATAAACTGAGGGCGTTGGTGGAATGACAGTATTGTCGTCACCATCGGAATAGCCAAAGCCGCCCATTCCCTGAGGCCAGGAACTGTCATCAAAAGAGAGGCTGCGCCAGTTTGCATCGGGTTCTGTAGTACCTACAAAATAATTCCATATATCGGTATTATAAATGGCAGTCTCCCAATGATTAATAACCTGTGCATCAAGCATATTTAAGGACCATGACGACATGATCATCAATAAAACGACCAGCTTCTTCATTTTAAAAAAATTAATCTGAACGGATCATCCATGTTCACAACATACGCCAGGCTCAGGATTCACGATCTGTCAGTTACAATGAGTTCTTAAATGTACCATAATTATGGAAAAGTAAAAAAATATTCGTCAAATGTGGGTCAGGATTAGTGTATATTTAAATGTCGTATAAGACAAAAATTTTTACAATGATTTATTTTGCATAAATAAAAATTAGATTAATTTTGCTGCGCAATTAATGGTGCGGTAGTTCAGTTGGTTAGAATATCGGCCTGTCACGCCGAGGGTCGCGGGTTCGAGTCCCGTCCGCACCGCAAGACCCGCAAAACTCCGATGATAATTCATCGGAGTTTTTGTTTTCAGGAATCCGTTGGAAGCTCGCTTACATAAGGATGACTGAAAACAAAGAACCAACTGCTGCAAAGCAGCATTGGTTTTGCGGGGCTTGCAGGGTTACCCGTGGTAGGAAAGGGTCCGCGAACTACGCAACAGCGTGGTGAGCAATCCCGTCGGTAACTTCGCTGCGAAGCAGCATTGGTTTTGCGGGGCTTGCAGGGTTACCCGTGGTAGGAAAGGGTCCG
>CAYYIW010000013.1:0-92630 GCA_964472085.1 uncultured Rikenellaceae bacterium
TCAAGCCACGAAGTGGCTGAATTTGAATAACCCCCGGTGAAGCCGGGGGTAACGGATAACTCAGTGATTTAAAGCCCTGAAAGGGCTTAATATACTTTTAAATAATAAATTTCAGCAGTAGTATGGTATTATACCTGATGAAAAGTATTTTCCATAGCTGATATATTCAGCTCCTTCAGAGCTTAAAGAGACCTGAGTGGCAGGCCACCCCCGGCTATAACCAGAGGTAATCAGAGATCTGTGAGTATAATATTTGTCCTGCTAGTCCAAAAAAAATAAATTTGTACCGGGAGTCTAATATCTAGCAGTAGTTTTTATGGATATATTGTTTGTCATTCTATCCAGTACCTGGAAATTTGCAGTCACCTTCCCGATAGCTGTATATGTTTTTAATATGTCTTTTTTCCAGACTATCGTTTATACTAATATAGGTGGCCTTCTCGGGATTATTATTTTCAGATTTTTATCGATAGGATTAATTAAATTATACATTGCCTATTGGCCGGAAAAACTAAAGTTTGAAAGAAAAGCAGCTAAGATATTCACCAAAAGAAACAGGCGCCTGGTACGGATAAAAGCACAATACGGTCTTTATGGAATTGTTATTCTGACACCAGTATTGTTGTCTATTCCTATTGGAACATTTTTAGTGGCAAAATATTACAGACATAACAAATCAGGCTACTTGTATTTGCTGTTTTCCCAGTTTATATGGTCGGTCATTTACACCTTTTTTTATATTAAAATTTATAATCTATTTTAATGTTCTTATAGTCATAAGGTTATATGGGAATAACCACATTCCCTTTATTGAACATGGGGCACCAAATATTTAGACTTTTGCTTACACGGGATTTGGAATTTTTACATTGACAATGTGCAAAATATACTTATCCTGTTCGTCTTTGAATAAACTTGATGAAGATGAAGACTCTTGTATTATCATTCCTATTTATTTTTTCCAGCCTTATAAATCAAACATGTGAGAAGCAGCAGAAGCGGCCTGTCAACCCGCTTTCATGTACTGAGAGATTTAAGGAGACTGAATCTGTAATACAGGATTATGTACTTCCTTTCCCTGTCGGTAAGAGATATGTCCTCAGCCAGACATGCTGTAACCCTGACGGAGGTCATAGAAACCAGCTGGCCTATGACTTTGCTGTATATATGGGTGATACAGTATGCTGCATGCGATCCGGTATTGTAAAGGATATAAGGGAGGATCAGCCTGATAACGGAGGGGAGATAACAGTATCAAATCATAACTACATAATGATTCAGCATGAAGATGGCACAGTGGCATTTTATGCCCATTTAATGCAAAACGGAGTCCTGGTGGAAAAAGGCGATCATGTTGAACAGGGTCAGAAAATAGTCCTCAGCGGTAATTCCGGCAATACGCTTAATTTCCCACACCTGCATGTGGGTTTATATGAGGGCTATCCTCCTGTGGAAACATTCGATCTTCCAATAGTATTTAAAAATCTCGAGGGACCTGTCGATGATCTTGGAAGACTTATCGCCGATTGCTGGTATACTGCTTTATAGTGTTAAATTAGGTTAAAAGAACGGGACAAAATGTTTGTCAGGAACCATTTTGGTTATCTTGCGTTCAAAACCTAACGTCATGAGAGTATTCTTAAGTATTTCACTTTTAACCCTGTTGTTTTTTGGTTGCAGGTCTGATGAGGAAAAGCTGGTAAGAAGGGCTGATAAGATCCATGCCTCAATTTTAACTGTCGATACGCATTGTGATACTCCGATGGAACTTTCCAGCCCCGGTTTTGATCTTGGCGAAAGGCACGATGAAGGATGTGTGGATTTCCCGCGTATGGTCGAGGGAGGTTTGCATGCTGAGTTCTTTGCCGTGTTCACAGGTCAGGGGCCGCGTAATGATTCAGCATTCGATGCTGTTCACCAGCAGGCTCTGAAGATATTCGGGGAGATACATAAGAATGTTGAAAAGAATAGTGCCGTAGCCGGGATCGCCCTCACACCCGATGACGCTTACCGTCTGAAGCGGGAAGGGAAGATAGCGGCGTTTATAGGTATGGAGAATGGTTATCCCATAGGGCTTGATCTCACTAAGGTAAAGGAGTTTTTTGATCTTGGCGCCAGGTATATAACCTTATGTCACACCAGGAACAATGATATCTGTGATTCATCAACCGATCCGGGAGGACCTGAGAACAACGGCCTTTCCCCTTTCGGCGTTGAGGTGGTAAAAGAGATGAACCGTCTTGGTATGATGGTGGATGTATCGCATATCTCCGACAAGGCATTTTACGATGTGATAAAGACTTCCTCTGCCCCTGTCATTGCTTCCCATTCTTCATGCAGGGCATTATGCGGGAGTCTCAGGAACATGACTGACGATATGATGCTGGCTCTGAAAGAAAATGGAGGTGTGATACAGATATGTATTCTTGGTAATTACCTGAAAACACCGGAGCCTAATCCCGAGTTTGATGAGAAACTGAAGGAACTCCGGGATAAATATGGCAGTTATAAAGACCTTTCCGATTCAATGAAGAAAGTACTTCGCACTGAGTACAGGGCTATACAGAAGAGATATGAGAAACCAGCCACGGTGAAGGATGTAGTGGATCACATTGATCATGCTGTACAGGTTATGGGGATCGACTATGTGGGGATAGGAACGGATTTCGATGGAGGAGGCGGTGTTGAAGGTTGCAGGACAGCAGCTGAGATGAAAAATATAACAATTGAGATGCTCAGGCGGGGTTATACAAAGGCTGAGATCACCAAAATATGGGGAGGCAACATCATGCGGGTGATGCGCAGGGTACAGGAAATAGCTGAGAAAGTATCAGGAAGTATTAGCTCCTGACCCTTGAGTATTTCAGCGATTTAACCATCCAGTCGGGCAGCGATTTGTTCGGGTCCCTTTTTCTCAGGTCAAGGTACCATCCCAGTTTTTTCAGGATAGGGATCTTATGTGTCTCCACAAATTCTATCAGTGTCCCGTCAGGATCTTCGATATATGCAAAATGACCGGCAGCTTCACCCATATCGAAACTGATTCCCTCATGGCTCTTTTTACTGTCGACCGTAAAAGGAAAACCCTGGCTCTCGCAGAATGTTTTCAGTTCATCCATCCCGTTAATGTCGTAACACAGGTGAATGAACCCGGGATCGCCCCAGTAACGTCCTTCATATATCTTTTTACCCGGTTGGCCTGCTGTACTTACAAGTTCAATCAGGCTCTGTCCCAGGACTTTGCTGAAGGGACCGGAGAATGACTTGGATCTCTTAAGCAGTACCCGCCTGCATTCTTTGTCACCACCAGGTAATTCTGCCAGGTCGGGGAAGATACCGGTAGCATCATAGACTACCTGGTCATATCCAAGTATATCGGAATAGACAACACGCGATTTCTCAATATCCGATACACCTATCAAAGCTCCGAATGCGCCTCCTGTCAGTTTCTTCTCATTTCTGAACCAGTCATGTCCCTCTACCATCTGGAACAAATTATCGTCCGGATCCTTCATGAAGAATGTGGATTTATCGTCCGGATCCATTGCTGTAGATGACGGTACCCTGATACCTTCTTTCCTGTAGTAATTGAGACTGTCATTAACATTTTTGGCCTTTATTTTACATGCAATGATCCCAAGGTCACCGATCTTAATCTCCTCCTTTATTTTGACTGGCTTTCTGCCTTTATACTGCCATATTTCAAATCCCCCCCCGCTCTGCAGGTTAAGAGCAAGAACCGCATGCCTGCTTCTTGGCTCTCCTCCTGTGTAAGGAATCATCAGCCTGGCTTCAGCTTCATCTTCAAAGATACGGCAGTCCATACCAAACTGGCGTATATACCACTTCCAGGCTTCTGTAACATTCATCACACCTATTCCCATCTGCTGGATGCCGCTGATTACATAGCTTTTCATGTTTAACATTTATTTCTCTTAAGTTGATTTTATTTTATCTGCTATCCTGAAAAAAAGCCAGGGAAGATAGCGCCTTATATGAAGCATTGCCATCTCACCTTTTCCGACCAGTATTTCATGTTTATTTCTTTTTATACCGTTAATGATCATCATTGCCGCTTCAGCAGAAGTGATACCTTTAGCCTGGCCCTCATCCAGCTTTCCGTGTTCTTTTCCTTCTGAATCAAGAGCATGCAAGGATATAGCTGTTCTCACTCTGCCGGGAATAATAACGGAAGACATTATATTATATTTTTTATTTTCGAGATAAAGCGTCTCAAAAAACCCATGCAGGGCCTGTTTCGATGCTGAATAGGCCGATCTGAGGGGAAATCCGAATCTTCCTGATATACTGCTTGTAGCAAGTATATGTCCTGACTTTTGCTTTATCATATAAGGAAGTACAGCCTTTGTAAAGGCTATTGTGCCAAAATAATTTATTTCGAATATCTTCCTGTCGAGCCATAAGGGTGTTTCATCAATTCTGGCCCTCTGGCTTATCCCTCCAATGTTGATGAGGTAGTCAATCTTTCCTGTTTCCATTATTTGAGAATCTACAAGCTCGTTTATTGAAGAGGTATCGGAAAGATCAAAAGGAACACACCTGACCATGCCGGATGCTTCATTACATGCAGCTTTAACTCTTTCAAGCTCTTCAGGCTCTTTTGAAGAAGCAATGACAAAGGCACCTCTTTTTGCAAATTCATAAACGAGTGCTTCACCAATCCCCGAAGAAGCTCCGGTTATCCAGGCTACTTTGTCTTTGAACATTGTATTCTTAATCATGATTATAAACCTGTGACCAGCATTAAAAGTTCAGCGTGATTTTGTCTGAGAATCGTAAATTCCCCGTTCTTTTTCCTGAGGTATTTCCTGATCCTGAATCCTCCTGTAATCCTTCTGAATCCCAGGTAATAATTCCAGGCAAAAAGACCTGACAGGGGAATCGTAAGGAAGACAGCCAGGGCCAGCCACCATGGTGACAAAAAGATTAATAACAGTATCAGGTAAAGAGGCATAAGTATAAATGCCAGTGCAAGTGAAAGACCGTATCGTATCGAGGAGTGAAACTGGACATCCCGTATTTTCTTTATCTGAAGGTTAGGGATCTCAAGGAAGACCAGGTTAAATATGTTACCATAAATGAACAGGGGGAATGAAGCTATTAGTCCTATCATACCTGCAATTAGCCATCCAAGCGGATGTTTCTTTTTCTCAAGAAGCCTGTAATTGGCATTCATCTCTTTTGCCTTCTTCTTTACATAGAGGCTCAGATCGCAAATCTTCCTGTAAAGTACCGGATCTGATGATTTGAGTTTATTGAGCTTGTTGATAAGTATCCTGTCCCTGAACAGTTTTGGAAACCTGATATCGTCACTGTATTTTCCGTTAATCATGCTTCTCAGCTCATCAATGGCCTCATAGTCCTCTTCGGACTCGATATGTACCATATTCATCTTCATCTTTTCCGACAGTCTTGCCCTGAGTTCGTTGAGTGCCCTTTCCGGGCTTTCCCTGTATAGTTCATGGAACTCAGACACCTCTACCGGTTTACCATAAACCACAGTAAGTACCTGTCTTACACGACTGTAGTTTGAGAATTCAAGACCCACAGGTATAAGCTTGATATTAAGATCGAACCCTGTAGCCTCTTCCGACTGGAAAGCAATCCTGCAAATGCCCTTCTTCAGCTGACGGAGCCTTCTGAAGCCTTCATGGTTACCTTCCGGAAGTATAACAAGCCCGTTATTGTTCCGGAGTACATCAATAGTCTTTGTGAATATCTCATCGTTTCCCTTGAGGTTGCTGTAACCATCCCGTAACCTGTATACAGGCAGTAATTTGAGGAAATATAATATTGAAGCTATTGTTTTCTTTTTGAATATATCGGCTCTTGCAAGAAAAACCGGCTGTCCCCTGTGGGTAAAAAGAACAGCGAGGGCGTCCATAAGAGCATTCTGATGGTTCGGGGCAAAAATAAGGTGCTGGTCCGGAACGATGTTCTCCCGGCCCAGGATAATGACCCTTCTGTAAAAAACGTTGTTATGCCAGAAACCTGCAATAGTCTTTAAAAGGGCGTATCCAGCAGAGTACTTTTCAATGTTTTCCTTACCCATTTACTTTACATATCTTCACTTTCTAGTATTGTTGAAAAAATCACTGCCTATCTGCATCACAGAAGGTTTAAACATGCATTTTCAACAACTACAGAATACTTGATGCAAGTTATAAAAAATGCATTTCCACTATCAAATAGATAATTATTTTAGGTGTCTTTTAATAAATATTAAGTCTTTATACCACCATGTCACTGAAAATTGAAATCGTCATTGATCCTGTCAATGGTTCTTCTTTCCTTTTTGGTTGGCCTACCGGTCCCCTTCTCCCGGAAACCTACTCTGGCTGAATACCTGAGATCCAGTTTTGCCTTTTCCTCCCCGGGAGTTATGTTTTCGATAAATTGGGGAACAAGTTTTGCAGAGATCCTGTTTTCGATGGGCTCAATAATGCGATATGTATAAGTGATAGGAGGTTTCCGTACTGTCAAAGTCTCATCGGCTTCAACGATCCTCGATGGTTTCACCTGGATGTCATTGATAGTTACTCGTCCTTTGCGGCATTCACCGGATGCAATGCTGCGTGTCTTATAGATCCTTACCGCCCACAGGAATTTATCGATCCTTATTGATTTATTTTCTTCCATTTAATCCCGGTTGTCAGGATTTTCTTTTTCTGTTCTGTTATTGCCTGATGGCATCCTTACCTTACCCTCTTTATTGAAGGCGGTCATTGTGAGTTCGAGCCCGGCAAACGTAAAAGATTTGATTATCTCAATCACAACACCTATTCTTCCTTCCATGAATTCTTTTTCCTCCCTGGTCCATCTGCCAAGGACAAAATTCACCTGTGCACCTTTCCGGAAGTTATTGCCGATACCTATCCTGATCCTTGGATATTCATTGGTAGCGAGGACTGTGTTTATATGTGCAAGTCCGTTATGTCCGCCATCGCTGCCCTTTGGCCTCATCCTTATGCTCCCTTCAGGCAGGGCCAGGTCATCAACAATTACAAGCATGTTCTCAGGGACTATCTTTTCCTTCTTCATCCAGTAATTAACTGCATTGCCACTAAGGTTCATATAAGTAGAAGGTTTAAGAAGGATAAGTTCGCGGCCTTTATACCTTATGTTACATACAGCACCATAACGTCTGTCTGTGAAAGAAGCATTGGATGCCAATGCCATGGCATCCAATACTGCAAATCCTATATTGTGACGGGTATCTTTATACTCTTCACCTATATTACCGAGACCAACTATCAGATATTTCATCAATCCTGATTGTTGTTAAAAACAAAAGGCTTTATTCGGAAGCCTGTTCTTCAGCAGGTGCCTCTTCGGCAGGTTCTTCTTCAGCTATTTCTTCAACTGATACTTGAGCAACACGTGAAGTTGCGATGGTGAGTATCATCAGTCTCCTGTTGTCCAGGAACTCAATCTTGTCGGCTGAAAGGTCGCCAACCTTGATGGAGTCGTGTATCTGGAGTTTTGTAATATCAACTGTTATATGTTCAGGAAGATCTTTGGGCAGTGCTCTTATCAGCAGGTTTCTTTTTTTCAGGCTGAGCTTACCACCGGCAATAACGCCTGCTGAATCACCGGTAACCATAACAGGGACACTTATTACAACAGGTTTATCTTCGAATATTTCGATGAAATCAGCATGAATAATGCTGTCCGTTACCGGATGGAACTGAATATCCTTAAGAACCGCTCTGACCTCCAGTTTGTCAATATGAAAATTCACAAGATGAGCTTCGTGAGTGTAAACGAGGTTTTTAAAACTCAGTTCAGGTGCCTCGAAATGGAGATTTCCATCTTTCCTGTAAATCACACATGGCACATTGCCGGCTTTCCTTGTCTGCCTGGAGCTTTTCTTGCCAAGTTCTGTCCTGACTGACCCTGTAATCTCAATAGTTTTCATTTATCTGTTTGTTATTGTGCTACTAAAAGTTACACTTCTGATAACTCCCCATCACACGTTTGACACATATAAAAATTTTGGCCTGCAAATATAGAATAAAGGAATCAGAATACAAAATTTGTGCTTATAGACTGGTTGGTGTTCACAGCTTCTATTGTCGTGGCAAAAATTTCGGCAATAGACAGTATCTTTATCTTGGGTGAGGAAGCGTTCATAGGAACAGAATCGCTGACCACCAGTTCTTCTATTGCAGATTTATCAATTCTTTCGATCGCATTACCTGAAAGTATCGGGTGTGTGGCAAATGCCCTGATACTTTTTGCTCCTCTTTCTTTCATCATGTCAGCAGCCAGGACCAGTGTCCCTGCGGTATCTACCATATCATCAATGATGACAACATTTCTTCCCTCAACCTCACCTATCACAGACATCTCTTCAATAACATTAGGTTTTTTTCGAAGTTTATAACAAAGTACCATTTCAGACTGAAGATGACGCGAATAGGCATTTGCCCTCTTTGAACCACCCATGTCGGGAGCAGATACGGTAAGATTGCTGAGTTTCAGTTTTTCTATATATGGTGCGAAGATAGCGGAGCCGAACAGGTGATCAACCGGTACATTGAAGAAACCCTGTATCTGGTCAGCATGCAGATCCATCGTTATTATACGGTCAACACCTGCTGTGCTAAGCAAATCGGCCGATAGTTTTGACCCTATTGATACCCTGGGCCTGTCTTTCCGGTCCTGCCTGGCAAGTCCATAATATGGAATGACGGCAATGACCTTATATGCTGATGCTCTTTTCGCCGCATCGATCATCAGGAGAAGCTCAAGAAGGTTTTCTGCAGGAGGATTGGTAGATTGGACTATGAATACCATGCTGCCCCTTACCGACTCATTGAAACACGGCTGGAATTCACCGTCGCTGAATTCCGTTACTGAACTCTTCCCGAGTTCAATGCCGAGCTTGTCGGCTATCCTAAGGGCCAGATCTTTGGATGCCCTGCAGGAAAATAATTTCATTGGTGCTTTTCCGAACATTCTCCTAAAATTTTTTTGTAAAATTATTATAAATATGATGTTACAAAAATATAAATTCCGCCTGATATCAGACGGAATTTGAAAACTTGTTCATAGATTCTTCTATGTAGCTGAGTATGGTATCCCTCCCTTTCCCCGTAACTGCCGATGTGATGAAGGACGGAGGCAACGATTCCCAACTGTCAAGCATTATGCCGTTATATGTTTCGATTGACTTCTTAAGTGCCGCTGCTGAAAGCTTATCGCTTTTTGTAAACACCCTGGCAAAAGCTATCCTGTTAATACCAAGGAATTCCATGAATTCAATATCTGATTGCTGCGGTTTATGTCTTGTATCGATAAGCACAAACAGGGAGACCAGGTTCTCTCTCTTAATAATAAACTCTTGGGTCGACCTGGTCCACCTTTCTCTAAGCCTGACCGGTACTTTGGCATAACCATATCCAGGCAGATCGACCAGGAACCAGCTGTCGTTGATCAGAAAATGGTTGATGGTCCTTGTCTTCCCGGGATGTCCCGATGTTTTTGCAAGTTTTCTTCTTCCCGTCAGCATATTGATCAGTGATGATTTTCCTACGTTCGATCTTCCAATAAAGCCGAATTCCGGCTTTGAAGTTGCAGGGCACTCTTTTAGAGAAGGGCTGCTTTTAATAAAACTGGCGGAACGAATTATCATGGTAAATGACTAGTTAAGATCATTATAGGGCAGGTTGATCTTTTTATGTACCAGGTAGTTATTTCCGAAATTGGTCAGTATCTCCGCTATGACATCCACAGAACCCGGCTGAGGTTTTGATGTCTTCTTCAGGTTAAGATAACCAATGCCTTTAACGGTACGTATCTTTTCAAGATGCAGTGTATCAAAGAGGCCGTTCGTATAATTACCACGGTAGTACCTTACTTTCTGTGCTTTATTTGACAGTTCGAGAGTTATATGATAAATGCCGGTTGTACTGTAATCATCGGTCGTTTTAACCACCAGGCCCGGATAATCTTTTATTAGCTTTCCATTGCGGGTATATTCTTCAAGAAATGGTTCTCTGAAGCCTTTTTTGTATTTCAGAATGGCTTTAACTTCGCCTGTCCTGTAATATTGAGTCTGTGTTCCGTTAATGGTGTCGTGCAAGTAAGGTGTTATCCTGAAGATCTGTCCCTCCTCATAATACCATTTTGATGAGTCTTCGCGAAGACCGTCCACATACCAGAAAGTCATCCTGACTTTTCCGCTCATATAAAATGTCTTCTTTAATCCCTCTTCTATTCCGTTTTTGTAGGTCGTTTCGCTGACAATGTATCTGCCGCTCATTAATTTTTTGATGCCAGTGAATCCTGTATCAGGCACTGCTGCAACAGTATCTTCAACCGGCTGAGCTTCCTTTTGCCGGGTCTGATTACCTTTGCAACCACTGAATGACATGATAGCTACAGTGACCATAAGAGCCAGACTGATAGCATTACTTAATTTCTTCATTATGTTGGTGTATTTATATGATAAATGGTTTATATACCGGGTTATATCTTACTCATTTGTGAAGTTAAGAAAGTTAAATGAATCGCAAAGGATCCGGTAGAAATTGTTACATGTCTGAAAGCAAGCAAAAACTACATGATATTGCCTGTTTCGATATAAACCTCAAGCAGCCTGCTTTCTGTCACCGGCTCAAGGCTTATTTCCTTTATCATAGCCGGTACCAGGCATGTCTCCCCCCTGGCAAGTGTCTCATACGATTGATCCCACCTGATCTTCAGTTCTCCTTCAACGCATATATAGATGACGAATGAGTCATTCAGATAGTATTCCCTCTTCAAAGTTCTGTTGAACCTTATGATATTGGTATTAAAGAATTCACATTTCACCAGGTTCTCCAGTGTGTTGATTTCAGGTTGTTTTATTATCTTATGGTGTCCCGAGGCTGTAAAATCTATAGCGTCAAGTGCCAGGTCGGTATGCAGTTCTCTTTTTTCTATCCCGGTGTTTTTCCTGTTCCAGTCGAATATCCTGTAAGTTATATCCGAAGTCTGCTGGATCTCTGCGAGAACGGTACCTGCACCAATGGCATGCACTCTACCGGCAGGGGTAAAGAACACATCACCCGGTTCGGCAATTTCAACATTAAGAAGATCGGCCAGGGTCCCTTCAGCAAGTGCATCAATGTACATTTCCTTTGTCACGCCTTCCTGAAAGCCAGTATATATCTTAGCATCTTTCTCGCTTTCAAGTATATACCACATCTCTGTTTTGCCGTAGGCACTATGTCTTTCCTTTGCCAATTCATTTCCCGGATGAACCTGGATAGACAGGTCTTTCCTGGCTTCAATAAGTTTAATCAGCAATGGAAACTCATTTCCGAACTTCTCATATATAATATCACCTGTAATATCACCCATATAAACCTCTATGAGCTCCTCAATATTATTACCGGCGAGAAATCCGTTACTTATAACAGACTGGCTATCGGATACAGCGGAAATCTCCCAGCTTTCCCCTATTTTTCCTGGACCCGAAGATTTTTTGTTATACCTTGAAACAAGAGCATCTCCACCCCAGACTTTCTCTTTTAATAAAGTTTCAAATTTAAAAGGATACAGATCGGACATTCTATACTACAAATCGTTATTTTTGAAAATTAGTACTGCAAAAATAGTTAAATATGTTGATAGTAGGAATAGCAGGTGGAACAGGTTCCGGGAAAACCACAGTCGTTAAAAAGATCAAGGAAGTATTTCCAAATGATGAAGTAGTGGTTATCCCGCAGGATTCCTATTATCGTGATAATATAGGTATTCCGCTCGAAGAAAGGCAGAAAATAAATTTTGATCATCCCGATTCAGTTGAGTTTGAGCTATTGATTAAACATCTTGAGCAGCTGAGGGAGGGCAGCCCGATAGATATGCCGATATATTCCTATCTTACCTGCCTGAGGGCAAAGGAGACAATTACAATAAAGCCCGCCAGGGTTGTCCTGGTAGATGGAATCCTTATTCTGGCCGATATGGCACTGCGTAATATGTTTGATATTAAAGTGTTTGTTGATGCAGATGCTGATGATCGCCTGGGCAGGGTGATCCAACGGGATATCGTTGAAAGGGGACGCTCGGTACTCACGGTTTTAAAGAGGTATCATGATACTGTCAAACCATCTCATCTTCAGTTTATAGAACCCTCAAAACGTTATGCGGATATCATTATTCCCGGGGGAGGGGAGAACGAAGTGGGCATAGGTGTGCTTCTCTCGATTATTGAAAAACATCTGTAAAACATAAAGGACTGTAATATGCTTGATGACATAAGAATAGAGGATATACTTTTCCTCGATATCGAGACTGTTCCTGTAACGTCGTCATGGGATGAACTTGATCCCTCTTTCAGGGAATTATGGGAGAAAAAATCGGTTCATTTCAGGACTGAAGGACAGTCGGCTGGTGACGTCTATTCCAGGGCAGGGATATATAGTGAATTCGGGAAGATAATATGTATTTCCGTTGGCATGATAAAGGAAAGGGATCCTTTGGGATTCCGGCTCAAGTCATTCTTTGGCAGTGACGAAAAAAAGCTATTAATAGAGTTTTCAGATATGTTGTCAAAATTCACGGGTGCCAGGAGGGAAGCGCTCCTGTGTGCACATAACGGTAAAGAATTTGACTATCCCTATATTGCCAGGAGAATGATAATAAACAACCTGGTTATACCTCCCATACTAGACAATGCCGGGAAGAAACCATGGGAAATTAAGCTGCTTGACACATTGGACCTGTGGAAATTCGGCGATTATAAAAGTTATACCTCACTCAACCTTTTAACAGCAGTACTGGGAATCCCGACACCGAAGGACGACATAGACGGAAGCATGGTGGCAGATGTTTATTATGGCGACAATGATATAAACAGGATAGTATATTATTGTGAAAAGGATGTACTGGCCTCTGCCAGGGTTTTGCTGCGCTTAATGAATATGCCTTATCTTGCCGATGAAAGGGTGGAGTCGGTTACTTTCACCTAGAAGGTTCTTTTTGAAGTGTGACACTGCGTGTACATCCCGGGTATCATTCTGCAGCATCGAGGAGCTTCATGAAACTATTTGTTGTGGCTTCGGGCTGATCGGCATGCAGCCAGTGACCGGCATTTTTTATTTCAATAATTTCTGCCGACGGGAATAGTTTTTTGATATCATCATAATCGGAAGGCAGCAGGTAATCGGAATCTGCTCCTTTAAGAAAAATGACAGGGAAACCATGTACCTGTTTCGAATAGGCTGAACGACGGTCAATACCTTCCATTATCCTGTCAAGGTTCATAAGCAATGAACTGACGTTTATTCTCCAGACGAACTGGTTATCATGCGTTCTCTGAAGGTTTTTCATTATAAAACCTGTTATTTTCTCAGAACCAATTTTCTTTTTGAGGGCATGTTCCACTTCCGTTCTTGATTTCATAAGAGAAGGATCGAGGCTATTCATGGCTTCCAGTATGGACAGGTGCCGTTCATAAGCCCTGGCAGCATTAGGCTGACCGGCAAAAGGAGTAATATCGGCGATAAGAAGACCGTTTAACATTTCAGGCCATTTAATGGCAAAAGCTGCAGCTGTTTTTCCTCCCATGCTGTGTCCGGCAAGAAAGAATTTTGATATACCAAGGTCTGTGATCAGTTCATGTAAATCATCCCTCATAGAGTCATAATCGTGCAGATCGCTATGTGGTGAACGGCCATGGTTTCTCTGATCAGGAAGATAAACCGTGAAGGTTTCGCCAAGCTTTTTTGCTATAGTAACCCAGTTATCTGAAGAGCCATAGAGCCCGTGTAAAATGACAAGTGGTGGTCCGGATCCGTATTTCCTGTAAAAGAGCTTCATGGGTGAATTCAGGCAAGCTGTCTTTTATACATCTGTATTGAGTTTTCAAGACCCAGGTAAAGTGCATCAGATATCAGTGCATGACCAATGGAGACTTCATCTAACCAGGGTATATTCTGATGGAAATATCTCAGGTTATCAAGATTCAGGTCATGTCCTGCATTGACTCCAAGTCCAGCCTGCCTGGCAACTTCAGCGGCTTTAATAAACGGCTCAACAGCTTCTATGGCATTACTGCTGCATATATTAGCATATGGTTCAGTATAAAGTTCAATCCTGTCAGCTTCTGTAAGAGCAGCATTCTCAATATTCACAGGTATAGTATCGACGAACAGGGAGGTTCTTATACCTTCTTTTTTGAAAGTTGTAACAATATCTTTCAGGAAGCTTCTGTTTTTAACTGTATCCCAGCCGGCATTGGATGTGATGGCATCATGGGCATCAGGTACAAGAGTAACCTGGTCGGGTTTTACGGAAAGTACAAGTGCTATGAATTTATCCGACGGATAACCTTCAATATTGAATTCGGTGGTTATTATGGTTTTTATTTCCATAACGTCGACATACCTTATATGTCTCTCATCAGGACGTGGGTGAACTGTTATCCCGTCGGCACCGAAAAGCTGGCAGTTAATAGCCGCGTTAAGAACATTGGGAATATTTCCGCCCCGGGCATTTCTGAGTGTGGCTATTTTATTGATATTAACGCTTAATTTTGTCATGTTAACTGATATATGATTTATCAATACCGCAATTGTGGTGCAAAATTACAATAACTGACTTTTTTTTTACTACTTTAGTTGAAAATAAAACACATATGGTAGCCAAAGACTTGATATCGCAGGTAATACCTTCTCTTAAGACATCTGATACAGGACAGACTGCCCTGAACTGGATGGAGATCTTCAGGATATCTCATTTGCCCATTGTGAATAACCAGGATTTCCTGGGTCTTATTTCAGATGCTGATATATACGATATGAATCAGCCGGAAGAATCGATAGGCAACCATGCTCTTGCTCTTTTCAAACCTTATGTATCAACTGAACAGCACATATTTGAGGTCATCGGGCTTGCCTCGAGGCTTAAACTATCGGTAGTACCGGTACTTGATAACCAGAATCATTACAAGGGAGTTATCACCACCACGGACCTGATACGTCATCTGGCGGGTATTTCGTCACTTGACCAGCCGGGAGGTATCATAGTGCTTGAGATGACGGAGCGCGATTATTCTCTTTCCCAGATTGCCCAGATCATAGAAGGCAACAATGTTAAGGTCCTGAGTATTTACATTACATCACCTAAGGATTCCACCAAGATGGAGGTCACCATTAAAGTTAATACAAGCGATCTCTCATCTGTCATAAGGACTTTTGAAAGATATAACTATGAGGTTAAGACATGGGTTACCACAAATGATACTATGGATGACTTTTATTCGGAGCGGTACGACCAGTTGATGAAATATCTAAATATCTGAATGAGTATGCTGGAAAGAGTTGCCATTTACAGCAAGGATAATAATCTGAAAACCAGGGAAGGGGTCAGCAGGCTTATCGATGAGTTCTGCAGCAGGGGCATTAGGACTCAGATACATCAGAAAAACATTGATATTTCTGCTTACAGGTGTGGGGAAATGATTGAACATATACCTGATCCCTCGGTAAAAGCAGAGCGACCCGATCTTGTTTTAAGTGTAGGTGGTGACGGTACCTTTCTTGAAACGGTTCTGAAGGTAAAAAATAAGGGAGTTCCCGTTGCAGGGGTCAATACGGGAAGGATGGGTTTCCTGGCTAATATACCGGCTGATGAGATAAGTCATTCCATTGATCTGCTCTGCGAGGGTGAGTATGAGATAGTTGAAAGATGTATGCTGGAAATTGTAAAGCCTTCAGGGCTTTTCGATGAAAACGGGTCAGCTCTCAACGAGATTACAATTCAAAAGGCCGATCCCAGTATGATCACAATAAATGTTTATGTTGATGATACTTATCTTAATACATACTGGTCCGATGGTCTTATAGTGTCAACGGCTACGGGTTCGACTGCATACAACCTGAGTGTGGGAGGTCCTATACTTTCACCCGAGGATGATAGTTTTATAATATCACCTATCTCTCCTCATAACCTTACTATTCGTCCTATTATTATCTCCGGAGACAGCAGGTTGAGAATGGTTGTGGAAGGGAGAAGCAATGATTTTATTGCAACAAGTGATTTCAGGTCGGCACGGGTATCTTTTTCAGATGAGATACATATATCAAGGGCTCCCGTTAACCTAAAGACTGTTATGCTGAAAAGTATGGATTTCTACAGTACATTAAGGAATAAGCTGATGTGGGGCGCCGACCGGAGGAATTGACTTAATAATTACTATATTTGCGACGACCTTAAATCTAAAGTGCTTATGAAGCGATCCGATTTGGCCGGTCATCATCCGCAATATTCCGGCTATTATGACGTTTATTATTGTTTGAATTTCACATTTACTCACAAACTGAATACCGGGCCCGCAGGGTTACCATCATTCAGATGATAATGAGATGGCACAGTATTAATGAAAAGGATAATCGGTACTTCTTTGTTTATTATAACGGCACTGGCTGCATCCGGGCAGAGAAGTTCTGATTTCGGTGTTCTTGCGGGTGTTACTTCTTACATCGGTGATATTAATCCCGGGAGGTTATTATATGATCCCTCTCCTGCAGCAGGTGCCTTATACAGGTTTAATCTTCATCCCAGGCAATCGTTGCGCGCCAGCTTTATCTATGGTGGTTTAAGAGGAAATGATCTTGATTTCAACAATTCTTTCCAGATAGCACGCGGAGCTTCTTTCTCGGGTACGGTAGGAGAGGTGGCAGTCCAGTTTGAGTTCAATTTTTTCCCTTATACATTAGGAGGCAAACGATGGGACTGGACTCCTTATCTTGCAGCCGGAGTAGGAATTGCCTTTATTAATACCACCTCCTATACATATGTCCCTGTTATCCCATTCTCTGCAGGTTTCAGAATAAATATATACAAAAATTTAGGATTAGAGATTGAATATGGTTTTCGTAAAACTTTTTATGATAACTTTGACGGCCTGAAAGATTTGGTTGCCCCGTCTGACTACACATGGACGCACAATAATGACTGGTACACTTTTACAGGTATAGCATTAACGTGGAAGATCTATAACAAGTTGGCCGGATGTCCTGCTTACAGTGACGTGGATTCCCAGAGAAAACGTTAGGATATGCAATTAAGGAAACAGATAGATGCCAGTAAATTGCCTTCGCATGTGGCAATAATTATGGATGGAAACGGACGGTGGGCGCGGCAACGCGGTCTCGAAAGGGCATTTGGACACCAGCAGGGAGTTAATGCTGTAAGGGAAGTCTTGGAAGCTGCTGCGGAGCTGGGTATCGGTTATCTGACCCTTTATGCTTTTTCTACCGAAAACTGGGCAAGACCCGACGAGGAGATCTCTGCCCTGATGGGTATTATGATACAGTCTCTTAACAATGAAACGGATACTCTTTTAAAAAACAACATCCGGATGAGAGCCATTGGAGATGTTAACAGGCTGGCGCCGGATGTACAGAACCGCCTCTTTGAAACAATAAACCTGACTTCCGTAAGCACAGGGCTGAATCTGGTTATCGCTATCAGCTACAGTTCACGCTGGGAGATAGCAGAGGCAGCCAGGAGGCTGGCAGCAGATGTTAAGAAAGGGATAATGGATCCCATGTCTGTTACTGAGGATGATTTTGAGAAATATCTTACCACTTACGGTATTCCCGATCCTGAACTGATGATCAGGACCAGTGGTGAAATAAGAATTAGCAATTTTCTTTTATGGCAGATGGCATATACGGAATTATACTTTACTGAAAAACTTTGGCCCGATTTTGGTAAGGATGATTTTTACAGTGCCATTAAAGACTATCAGAAAAGAGAAAGGCGTTTTGGAAGAACGAGTGAACAAAGTTTGGAAAAATAATTTAATGATCGTGAGCAGCAAAATTAAAAGTACTTTTTTGGCACTGTTACTGACTCTGACGAGTCTATCACTTTTTGCACAGGAGAAGGAGGAGATAATAAATTACTCAATGCCCGAACAATATGTTATAGCAGGACTTTCCGTTACAGGGGTTCGTTTTCTCGATACCAATGCTCTCATTGGTATTTCGGGTCTGCGAAAAGGTCAGGAGATTACCATTCCGGGCGATGCCATAACCACCGCAGTTCAGAAGCTGTGGCAACAGGGCCTTTTCTCAGACGTGCGTATCTCAATTGATAAAACCGTTGCGGATTCAGTTTATCTCGATATATACCTGCAGGAACGTCCGCGAATTTCTGCCGTAAAATATAACGGTATGAAAAGTACCGAAACGCAGGACCTTGTCAAGAAGATTAATCTTCCGATAGGTTCACAGGTTACAGATTACCTGCTTAATACTGCCAAAAAAATAATTGTTGATCATTTTGTGGAAAAGGGCTTCCTCAATACGACTGTCAATTTTGTACAGAAGGCTGATCCTGATCAGCCCAATAATGTTGTTCTCACTATCAATGTGGATAAAAAACAAAGGGTTAAGATCGGTGAGATAAAATTTGTAGGGAATGAGTATTTCGATAACTCAAAATTGAGGAGGCAGTTTAAAAAGACAAAGAAGAAGAACCTTAACTTCTTCAGGTCCTCAAAGTTCATAGAGGAGAAATATGAAGAGGATAAGCAAAAACTATATACCTTTTATAATGATAACGGGTTCAAGGATTTTCAGATAGTATCGGATTCCATGTTCCATATCTCCAACGACCGCGTGGGACTTATAATAAAGGTCAGTGAGGGTCAGCAGTACTTCCTTCGTAACATTAACTGGGTAGGTAACAGTGTCTACACCAAAGACGTGTTGCAAAGAGCATTCAACGTGAAGAAAGGTACAATATATAACCAATCGCTGATCGATGACAGGCTTAACGGTACTGCAGGGGCTCAGGATCCTGTCAGCAACCTGTACCAGGATAACGGTTATCTTTTCTCACGTCTGACACCGGTTGAGGCAAAGGTTGATAATGATTCCATTGATCTTGAGATAAGGATCTATGAGGGTGACCAGGCATACCTGAACAATGTGATCATATCGGGGAACACCCGTACCAATGAACATGTTGCACGGCGAGAACTCTATACCCTGCCTGGCGATCTGTTCAGCAAGGATAAAATAATACGTTCAATACGACAGCTTGGTGTCCTGGGTCATTTCGATCCTGAGAAGATAAATCCTACACCACTGCCTGATATAACAAACGGCACCGTGGACCTTTTATACAAACTTGAAGAGAAGGCTGATGACCAGTTCGAAATATCAGGCGGCTGGGGAGCGGGAATGCTTGTCGGTACGATTGGAGTAAGGTTTAATAACGTTTCTATCAAACATTTTCTTGATCTCAAGAGATGGAAGCCCTATCCGTCGGGTGACGGACAATCGATAAGTATCAGGGCCCAGTCAAACGGCCGTATTTACCAGTCATATAATATTTCCTTTATTGAACCCTGGCTGGGAGGAAAAAATCCTAACTCATTCTCGGTTTCATTATACAGGTCGGTGATGACCAATGGTAAAAAGAAGGGTGAGGACGGACGCCAGTCGATGATTATCGACGGAGCCAGTATAGGACTTGGCAAGCGTCTTTCATGGCCTGATGATTATTTTTCAATTTATGGTGAACTCAGTTACCAGAGGTATAACCTGAATAATTACAATGTTTACAGGTTCCTGTTTCAGAACGGTACATCCAACCTGCTGAGCTTTACAGCCAAGCTGACACGGTTCTCAACAAGTCCTAACCTTATTTACCCGAGAAGCGGATCTTCCTTCACTCTTTCTGTACAGGCCACACCTCCATATTCCGCAATCAGCGGTAAAGATATGAGTAACGTTTCCGATGAGGTTAAATATAAATGGATTGAATTCCACAAATGGACATTCAAAGCTGATTACTATTACCCGTTATCGAAAAATGATAAACTTGTGCTGGATACCAGGTTCTCCTTCGGATACCTCGGTTTCTATAACAAGAAGATAGGACCTTCACCATTTGAGAATTACTACCTTGGTGGTGATGGTATGACAGGATATAGTTTCTACGGAAGGGAAGTAATTGCCCTGAGGGGCTATACCAACGGATCCCTTACACCGACGGACCCAAAAACAGGCGCATCGGCCGGTAACGTTTATTCAAAGATAACAGCCGAGCTGAGATACCCGGTTACATTGAATCCTTCAGCAACTATATATGTGCTTACCTTCCTCGAAGCAGGTAAGGCCTGGTATAAGCTCAACCAGTATAATCCGTTCAGGATGAACCGTTCAGCAGGAATTGGTGTAAGGGCTAATCTCCCGATGTTCGGGTTGCTGGGGATCGACTGGGGATACGGATTCGATCCCGTTGATGATCCTACCAACTATCCAAATGCTAACCATTCACAATTTCATTTTGTAATAGGACAACAATTTTAGTCAACCAATTTTAAATCAAAGACCATGAAGAAGATAAGTGTATTAACCGTTTTGTTTTTTCTGACCGCGGCAGTGACCATGGCACAGAAATATGCATTTGTTGATTCTGAATATATCCGGAAGAATATTCCGGCTTTTAATGCTGCACAGGACCAGCTTGACAAGCTTTCACAACAATGGGAAAAAGAAGTTTCTGACGGATATGCTGTTGTGGAACAGATGTATAAATCATACCAGAATGATGCTGTTCTTCTCTCTCAGGAAATGAAAACGAAGAGGGAAAATGCCATCACAGCGAAGGAGAAAGAAATGAGGGACCTGCAGAACAAGTATTTCGGTATGGATGGGGAACTGTTCAAGAAAAGAGAAGAACTCATCAAGCCGATCCAGGATGAAATACTGAAAGCAATAAAGGAGATAGCTGTAGACGGCAGTTATGCCGTGATTTTTGACACGGCAGGTGGCGGTAACATACTGTTTGCCAACCCAAAATACGATATCAGCGACGAGGTTCTGCAAAAATTAGGTTATAAAAATTAATTAATTACATTTGCATTTATTCTTTACTAAAATTACTAAAATGAAAAGATTTATTGGAATAGCGGCATTAGCAATTACTGTTGCTTTGTTTGGGCAGAATATAAAAGCTCAGAATTTCAAGTTCGGGCATATTAACAGTGATGAACTCATCCAGTCAATGCCGGAATTTGATTCAGCACAGGTTAAGCTTGAGAATTTCCGTAAGGAACTTGTTAATGCTCTTGAATTGATGTCTGTGGAGTTGAATAACAAGAGTGATACATATCAGAAAGAAAGCAAGAATTATACTGACATTGTAAAACAAACAAAACAGCAGGAACTGACAGATCTTAACAGGAGGATACAGGAGTTCCAGTCAAATGCACAGCAGCAGTTGCAGGATAAGCAGGTGGAACTCTTCCAACCTATATATTCAAAGGTGGATTCCGTTATTAAGGATGTTGGCAAGGCAAACGGTTTTACATATATCTTTGATGTGGCAAAGGGTTCGATACTCTATTTCGATACATCAAAGAGTACGGATGTTTTACCGCTTGTTAAGACCAAACTTGGTTTGAAGTAATATAAGTAAATTATATTTAAAGGACTGTATCAGAAGTATTTATTTTTACGCCCTGCCCCCTAAAGGGGGTTTAATACTTATAGAAAGGTTAAGGTTCCCAATAGTGGATCCGGGGATTAAAAAAACGATGCTTTTGATACAGTCTTATTTTTAATATATTTTGTAAAATGAAAGACCAGCCAATAGGGATCTTCGATTCAGGGGTCGGAGGGCTGACCGTGGCACATGCAATCAAACAGTTAATGCCAGGTGAGAGTCTTGTATATTTCGGCGATACAGCACATCTTCCCTATGGTGATAAATCAGCCGAGTCCATAAGTTACTATTCTCACCGGATAACAGAATTTCTTCTTGAGCATAAGGCAAAGGTTGTACTTGTTGCCTGTAATTCAGCTTCAGCTTCAGCCTTCGATTCTCTGCTAAAGGATTTTAAGGGTAAGACTATCCTTTTGGATGTTATTGATCCTGTGGTTGACTACCTTGCTGAAAGAAGCTTCAGAAAAATAGCTGTTATCGGTACAAAGAGAACCATTACTTCCGGTTCATATGAAACAAAGATACAGAAAGTCTCTCCTTCCACTTCAGTGGTATCGATGGCCACTCCCCTTCTTGTGCCGATGATAGAAGAGGGATTTATATATGATGATATCAGTAATGCTATAATAAGAACTTACCTGTCACATCAGTCACTGTCAGATATCCAGGCTCTGATACTTGGATGCACACATTATCCGATAATAAAGAACCAGATAAGCAAATTTTTCAATTTCAATGTTGAGGTGATCGATTCATCGCGGATAGTTGCAATGTTACTCAGAAAGACTCTTGAAGAAAAAGATCTCCTAAATGATACAGGAAAAGTAAAGGACCTGTTTTATATTTCTGATTATACGCCTTATTTCAGTAAAATTGCAAAAATGTTTTTTGAAGGGAATATAAATCTCGTGAAATCAGATATATGGAGTTAGGTTCACTGGTTTAAAATTATTCTATATTTAATGGCCTGATAGTACAACAATTAAAAAAAACAAATCTTTTCTTATCAGATTCTCCGATACCTCAAAATATCACAAATGGCATCTGGACAATATATACTGAATTTGTATTATTCTGGTGAAACAAACAGGGATATATATTGTTAGTTACGAAACAGGATAATTAGGAGAGTGCTTCAGTGAAAATATGATCAATATCATAGCAGAAAAGATTTTTAAATTTGATTTATGAGTTTTTAAAAATATAATTTTGCCTTTCATAAATCGTTAAGACTAAAGGTGATTATCCTTGGCTGAAAAAAAATTAACATTGTCATGGTTAGAAAATCAAAGGTAATTGAAAGAGAAGAAGTGGTAATCCGTTTCTCAGGTGATTCCGGGGATGGAATGCAGCTTACGGGGACATTATTTTCCGATACAGCAGCGCATTTCGGGAACGACCTAATTACTTTTCCTGACTACCCTGCCGAAATACGTGCACCACAGGGAACAGTAGGAGGAGTATCAGGGTTCCAGGTTCACCTGGGTCATTCAGAAATTAATACACCTGGAGATTTTTCAGATGTTCTGGTTGCAATGAACCCTGCAGCAATCAAAGCAAATGCAAATCTTGTCAAGCAGGGTGGCACAATAATATATGACAGTGACAATTTCACTGATAAAAACATAGCAAAAGCAGGGTATGAAAAAGATCCTGTAAAGGAAGAGAAACTGGATGCCTTCAATGTTATTGCAGCTCCGATTTCTTCCATGGTAAAGGAGGCACTTAAAGATCTTAACCTGGAACCTAAAATGATTCTAAGGACGAAGAACATGTTTGCTCTTGGTATGGTATACTGGCTTTTTGGCCGTGATCTGGAATATACTGAAGATTATTTTGACAAGAAATTCCACAAATTACCTGATATAGCAGAGGCAAACAAGATAGCTCTCAGGGCTGGATACTATTACGCTGAGACTATTGAGGCACTGTCTCCTGTTTATAAGATACTTCCGGCCAAGATCGCCACAGGGACTTACCGGAATATCAATGGTAATACTGCTACAGCCTGGGGATTCCTGGCTGCCGGGGAAAAGGCAGGGCTGGATATTTTCATAGGATCATATCCCATAACGCCTGCTACAGGTATTCTTGAGGAGATGGCTGCCAGGAAGGATCTCGGCGTGAAAAGTTTTCAGGCTGAAGACGAGATAGCAGGCATATGTACCTCTCTTGGCGCAAGCTTTGCCGGACATCTTTCTGTAACCTCCACCTCTGGTCCTGGGCTGGCCTTAAAATCAGAGGCTATAGGATTGGCAGTGATGACAGAGCTTCCTATTGTTATTGTGGATGTTCAGCGGGGAGGGCCTTCTACAGGTCTGCCTACAAAAACAGAACAGTCCGACCTTATGCAGGCACTTTATGGCAGGAACGGTGAAAGTCCTGTGGTTGTTATTGCTGCCAGCACTCCTCCCGATTGTTTTCATTTCGCATTTGAAGCTGCAAGGATTGCACTGGAACATATGACACCTGTCCTTCTCCTTACCGACAGTTATCTTGCCAACGGTACGGAACCATGGAAAGTCCCGGATATGAGTGAGTTACCAAAGATAAAACCACGGTTTGCTGATCCCAAGGATACTCCTTTCCTCCCTTATAAACGTGATGAAAAAACGCTTGCCCGCTCCTGGGCAATACCAGGAACACCCGGACTTGAGCACAGAATAGGGGGACTGGAAAAAACTGCCAAGGGAACTGTGTCTTATATACCTGAAAATCACGAATATATGGTTAATGTAAGAGCAGAAAAAATAGCCAGGGTTGCTGATAAGATCCCTGACCTGGTTCCTCAGGGCCCCAAATCGGGAGATATGCTGCTTGTGGGCTGGGGAGGCTCATATGGTTATCTGATAACAGCTGTTCGTGAATTGCAGGAAGAAGGCTATAAAGTTAGTCTGGCAAGCTTTAACTATATAAATCCGTTACCCAAAAACACAGCGGACGTATTCAAAAGATTCAAAAAAATTGTCATTTGTGAACTTAACCTCGGACAATTTGCGGATTACCTGAGGATGAAGCACCAGGAATTCCAATACCATCAGATAAATAAGGTTCAGGGACTTCCTTTTACCGTTACTGATATTAAAGAAAAATGTATCAAATTACTGGAGGAGAATTAAAATGGATGATTTAAAATTAACAAAATATATTCCCAAGGATTTCAAGAGTGACCAGGAAGTAAGATGGTGTCCAGGTTGTGGTGATCATGCGATACTTAGTGCGGTACAAAAAGCACTTGCAGAACTGGGAATTCCAAAGGAGAAATTTGCATTTATATCAGGTATAGGCTGTTCCTCGAGGTTCCCGTATTACATGGATACGTATGGGTTTCATGGCATACACGGGCGGGCTGCGGCAATAGCATCTGGTGTTAAGGTAGCAAATCCTGAGCTTTCTGTATGGCAGATGACCGGTGACGGAGATGCCCTGGCTATAGGAGGTAATCATTTTATCCATGTTGTAAGGAGAAATATTGACATCAATATAATCCTGTTTAATAATGAAATATATGGTCTGACAAAGGGACAATATTCACCTACCTCATCAAAAGGGATTATCACAAAAACAAGTCCCTATGGAACTGTAGAGGAACCGTTTTCAGTTGGTGAACTGGTGATAGGGGCAAAGGGAAGGTTTTTTGCCCGTACCGTAGATACAAACGTAGCGTTGTCGACACAGATATATATTGAAGCAGCCAGGCATAAAGGCACATCTGTAATTGAAGCCCTTCAGAATTGCGTGATCTTTAATGACGGTATTCACGATACTATTGCAGCCAGGGATGTGAGGGAGGACAGAACTATTATTCTGAAACAGGGTGAACCTATGATCTTCGGAAAGAACAATGATAAGGGACTTATCCTTGAGGGCCTTAAACTAAAGGTTGTAAATATCGGGGAAAATGGCATCACAGACAAGGACATTCTTGTTCACGATTCACAAGAGGAAAACCCGGGTATTCACTATATGCTTGCCAACATGAAGTATCCGCAGTATCCTGTCGCCCTTGGCGTGATACGTGCTGTTCCCGGTCCTACTTATGAAGCGGCTGTTGCCGACCAGATCGAAACAGTCAGGAAGAATGCTAAAATAAAGAGTGTAAGCGATCTTTTAATGAGCGGATCGACATGGAAAGTTGATTAATTTAACCGTTTCCTTAATAACGGCCTTCCAGTTAATTCCATCTCATCATCAATTTTATTAATTTTAGAATTTATTCTGATGATTAATTGACAGATGGAAGAGGCTAATAAAAATAATCCTGATTATAAACGGTTACTCCATGAACAGCAGGAAAGACTGAAGGAACTGGCATGTATAAACCGTACAACTGCTATTCTTAAAGAGGGGCGACCCATTGAGGAATCACTTCAGCAGGTAGTGCTGGTACTTCCGACTGCCTGGCAGTATCCTGAATATACTGTGGCACGTATTACCTATATGGATAAGGTTTATGAATCAGCTGATTTTGTTGAGACAGCCTGGAGGATGGGACAGGAATTCGAGACTGTTGACGGAGAGACAGGAACAATAGAGGTATTCTATACTACGAAATTCAGCCAGGCGAGTGAAGGCCCTTTCCTTCAGGAAGAAAGAGATCTTATCCAGAACATTGCAGGTATCCTGACAGGATATATTAACAGCCATAAGGCCCTCGACATAATAAGGATGTCCCGGGCCGGTCAGGGAGAAGAAGAGCTGGGGGAGATATCAAGCAGGAAATTGCTCCAGAGATTCCTCGACAGGCATAATGCCGAAAGAGATGTCTTTCATGATCTCATGCCTTTCAAGGTGAAAGAGATACTTCTTGTGGCAAACCTTTATGATGCCTACTCCATTGAAGGGGAAGGGCGGTTCTCGGACCATATGCTTGGTGAATATTACCAGCTGAGCCTGACATCAATACCCAGGGTAACAGGTGTTTCAGGTGAGGATGAAGCGTTTGCCAGGCTGAAAGCCAGACATTATGATCTAATTATAATAATGATCGGTGTTGACAGGGAAAGTCCTATGGTACTTTGCAGAAAGATAAAAGACAAATACCCGTATATTCCCACCTTTCTCCTTCTTAACAATCCACTGGATGTTTCCTTTGTGAAAAGACAGCAGACCCTTGGCGTTCCTTTTGATAATTATTTTGTATGGACCGGCGAGTCAAAGGTGTTCTTTGCTATGGTCAAGTTGCTCGAAGACAGGGTTAATGCAGATAATGATACCAAAAAGGGACTTACCAGGGTAATCCTGATCGTTGAAGATTCTGCCATCTATTACTCAAGCTACCTGCCCATTCTCTATACCCTGGTGATGGAGCAGACCAGGAACCTTATTGAAGATGTTTCTACTGATGAGCTTTACAAAGTGCTCAAACTAAGGGCACGGCCAAAGATATTGCTGGCTTTGACCTATGAAGAATCCTTATCGCTGTATGAGAAATACAGGGACAGCCTGCTGTGTGTCATATCCGATATGCGGTTCCCTAAAAACGGTAAGTTGAACAAGACAGCCGGGTTTGATCTTATTCAGCATATAAAGAAGGACCTGCCCAACCTCCCGTCTGTACTCCAATCATCTGATCCTGAAAGTGCCAGATTTGCCCATCAATTGAAAGCTAATTTCATTAACAAGAACTCCGAGAGCCTTTTACAGGATCTTAAATCCTTTATAAACTATTATCTGGGCTTCGGTCATTTTGTTTATCGCGATACCCAGGGAAGGCAGATCGCAGTAGCAAAATCAATGAAGGAATTCGAAGCCTATCTTCAGACAGTACCTGAAGATTCGCTGGTCTATCACTCGATGAAAAACCATTTCTCCCTGTGGCTGATGGCCCGGGGTGAAGTCAAGATTGCTAAAATGATCAACCCGATAAGGGTATCCGACTTTAACAGTCTTAAAGAACTCAGGGAATTTCTCATTGACATTATCAGGAAACGCAGGCGTGAGATGAACAAAGGAAAGGTCATCAATTTTGATGAGACGGCTGTAATAGATGAGACAAACGTGGTAAGTCTTGCAGGTGGCTCTCTCGGTGGTAAGGGAAGAGGCCTGGCATTTATAAGCACCCTGATTTACAGCTTTGAGCTTGGCAGACTTCTCCCGGGTATAAACATTAAAACTCCTGTAACAGCCATAATAGGAACCGATGAGTTTGATATGTTCATGGAGCGTAATCACCTCTGGGGTAAAGTTAAAGAGGAGAAAGACTATGATGTTCTCAAGAATCTGTTTCTGGAAGGAAGCCTGAGCTATACTCTCGAAAAGGAACTCAGGGTCTTTATTAATAAGATTGATAAACCACTGGCGGTGCGATCATCAAGCCTGTTTGAAGATTCTATGAGCCAGCCTTTCTCCGGTATATTTGGTACATATCTCCTTCCAAATAACAATCATGATCCGGATATCAGGCTCAGGCAGCTTTCGAATGCAATAAAGCTTGTCTTTGCCTCCATTTATTCAAGAAATGCCAGAACCTATTTTGAAGCCATCAACTACAAGGTGGAGCAGGAGAAGATGGCTGTTGTTATTCAGTCTGTCGTTGGTAACAGGTTTGAAAATGCCTTTTATCCTCATATCAGTGGTACTGCCCAGTCATTTAATTTCTACCCTGTAGCACATATGACACCCCAGGACGGCTTTGCCGTTATAGCTGTCGGACTTGGCCAGTATGTGGTTGAGGGTGAAAGGGCATTCAGGTTTTCACCTGCTTATCCTTCTCTCGATATAGTATCTCATAAAGACCTCTATAAGAATTCCCAGGTAAGCTTTTATGCTGTAGACATGGCTAAAAAGGAACTCAACCTGCTGGAAGGAGAGACAGCCGGACTGATTAGCCTCGATATCGGTGAGGCTGAAAGACACGGAACCCTGCAGCATCTTGCCTCAGTTCTAAACCTTGATAATGATACAATTACGCCGGGTCTTGATGTCTCCGGACCACGGGTTGTGAATTTTGCCGATATCATGAAGTTCGATTATGTTCCCCTGGCATCAACATTGCAGGTGGTTCTGGATGTGGTCACTGAGGCTTTTGGTACTCCTGTGGAGATAGAGTTTGCTGTCGACCTGACAAAAGATGAGGATGGTAATACCACCTTTTACCTGCTTCAGATCAAGCCTCTTGTGGGAAGCGGGGCAGGATATAATATTGATCCCGACAGTATTTGTACTGAAGATATGATACTTATGACCAGAAAGAGCATGGGTAACGGTGTTGTCTCTGACATAACGGATCTTATATATGTTGATCCGGATAAATTCAATAACATGCTTACCAATGAAATGGCAGATGAGATAGACCTGATGAATGAGAAAATGATGTCCGAGAACAGGAAATATGTACTGATTGGTCCGGGCAGGTGGGGTACAAAAGACAGGTTTCTCGGAATACCTGTTGCCTGGCCCCAGATATCCAATGCCAGGGTGATCGTTGAGGTGAGCCTTCCGAATTTTCATCTTGATGCTTCACTCGGTTCTCATTTCTTCCATAATGTTACCTCTATGAATGTGGGTTATTTCTCAATTAATCGCGGTTCACATGAAGGTGTGATCTATTGGAACAAACTGCAGGACCAGCAGGTAATAGATGAGGGAAAATTCTTCAGGCACATAAGGTTTGATAAACCACTATTGATACGCATGGACGGTAAAAAAGGAATGGCAGTAATATCTTTGAATAACGAACAGTCCAGTAAATGAGTTTTATAGAAGGCATACCTGATCTTGAGAAGTTTGATTTCAGCGATACATCTTTCGACCTGCTGATGCAGAAGAGAATACATCATGTGCTGATAATTTGCAGTAACTATGATAATTATATGCTGGAAGAGGATGGCCGTATCGATGAGCAGATATTTAATGAATACGCATCCCTGAACCTTCGTTATCCCCCCACTTTTGTCCAGACTGATAATGATAAGGACGCCTTCAGAATCCTTGAGGAAGGCAATATTGATCTTGTTATTTCAATGCTGAGTATTAAGGGCGCCGATGTCTTTGCCCTGGCAAAAAGGATCAAGGCAAGATATGAACATATCCCTATAGTTGTGCTGACATATTTTACCAGGGAAGTATCGATACGGCTTGAAGGTGAGGATCTTAGTGCCATTGATTATGTCTTTTGCTGGCTTGGTGATACATCTCTGATACTGGCCATCATTAAGCTGATAGAGGATAAGATGAATGCCGACTATGATATTGAGAATGTAGGTGTACAGGCTATTATCCTTGTGGAGAACTCAGTAAGGTACATATCTTCCTATCTCCCAAATTTATATAAGATTGTGCTTATGCAATCTCTTGATTTTCAGAGTGAAGCTCTGAATGAGCACCAAAGAATGCTCAAGATGAGAGGTAGGCCGAAGATACTTCTTGCCAGCAATTTCGATGATGCTCTGGCATTATACAGGAAATATAAGTACAATGTACTAGGAATAATATCGGATATAAGCTATAAACGCGATGGTGTACAGGATGAGAAAGCGGGTATCGAATTGTGTAAGGTAGTATTTGCAGATGATGACCAGGTGCCGTTTCTCCTTCAATCATCCAGTACTGCACATAAAAAGGATGCTGAAGGTCTTGGTGCAGGATTTATCAATAAATATTCAAAGACATTATCACTGGAGCTTCGCAATTATATCATTCAATATCTTGCTTTCGGTCCTTTTGTATTCAGAAATCCCGATACCCTCGAACCCATAGCAATAGCAACTGACCTCCAGAACCTGCAGCAGAAGATTCTTTCTGTACCTGATAATACACTTGAATACCATGCTACACATAACCACTTCTCGAAATGGCTGAATGCCAGGGCTCTTTTCCCTGTGGCACAGATGTTCAAATATATCAGGAAAGAGGATTTTGCCACGATGGACGAGATGAGACGTTTTCTTTATGTTGCCATCTCAAGTTTCCGTTTTGGTAAGGGACGGGGAGTAATTGCAAAATTCGACAAGTCAAGTTTCGATGAATACCAGATTTTCTCAAGAATAGGAGAAGGCTCAATCGGAGGCAAGGCAAGGGGATTGGCTTTTATAAACAGTATAATTAAAACCCACAGGTTATTCAATAAATTTACGGATGTCCTGATAACAATACCAAGAACAGTCGTATTGAGTACCGATATCTTCGACGAGTTCATGGAACAGAATAATCTCTATTCCGTAGCTTTGTCGGACCTGCCGGATGAGGAGATACTAAACAGGTTCCTTGTTGCTGACCTGCCAGGGTATATATACCAGGATTTTTATGCTTTCCTGGGTGTCTCCAGGAACTTTCCGATTGCGGTGCGATCTTCATCTAAACTGGAAGATTCACATTACCAGCCTTTTGCAGGTATTTATTCCACGTACATGATACCCAGGCTGTCTGATAATAAATTGATGGTCAGGGTGTTATCTGACGCCATTAAAGAAGTTTATGCATCGGTTTATTATAAAGCCAGCAAAGCATATATGAATGCTACCTCCAATGCTCTTGATGAGGAAAAGATGGGCATTATTCTCCAGGAAGTATGTGGTAACAGGCATGGTGAGATTTATTACCCGACACTATCCGGGGTGGCCCGTTCAATAAATTATTACCCTATCGGAGCAGAAAAAGCTGAAGATGGAATAGTAAATATAGGTTTGGGACTGGGGAAACTGATTGTGGAAGGAGGTTTATCACTGAGATTTTCACCAAAATATCCGAAAAAGATACTTCAGCTCTCATCTCCTGAAACTGCGCTTCGTGACACGCAGAAAGAATTTTTTGCCCTCGACCTGAATATCGACAGCTTTGTCCCTTCAACGGATGATGGTGTTAATATACTTAAACTGGATATCAAGGATATTAACAATGAGAATGCTATGAAATATGCAGCCTCGGTCTATGACAGGAACAATAACATTTTGCGCGACGGGATATCCTATCCCGGGAAAAAGATCATCACTTTTTCCAATATATTACAGCACAAGATATTTCCCCTGGCCGACATTGTAAGTACCCTTCTTGAGATAGGACAACGCGAGATGAACAATCCTGTGGAGATTGAATTTGCGGCTAACCTGGAGACACCCGCAGGAGCTCCCAGGATATTCAGTTTTCTTCAGATCAGGCCTATTGTATATTCAGAAGAAACGCAAAGTATAAATCTTGATGCTGTTAAGGAACAGGACACTATTTGTTTCTCAGAATCTGCACTTGGTAACGGATTCTTTAAGGGGATTTGCGATCTGGTCTATATCAGGCCTGAATCATTCAGTGCTACGAATAATAAAACAGTTGCTGATGAAATAGATAAACTTAATACAAGGTTTAATAGGGAAGGACGCAGTTATATTCTTATCGGTCCCGGACGGTGGGGTTCTACCGATCCATGGCTGGGGATCCCGGTCAAATGGCCCCAGATATCAGGGGCGAGGATAATAATTGAGTCGGGATTAAAGAATTACAGGATAGATCCCAGCCAGGGCACCCATTTCTTTCAGAACCTGACCTCTTTCAGGGTGGGATATTTTACAATAAATCCTTATATACATGAGGGTTACTATGATGTGGGTTTCCTCGACAGGCAGAAGTGCATTTACGAAAATGAATTTATCAGGCATGTCCGCTTTAAGGAACCTCTTGAAATAATGATTGACGGACGTTCACACAGGGGAGCGATCCTTAAACCAAAAATTTAGATCGTTTCCCTGATTCAGAATACTGCCGCTTCCGTTATTACATCACCACTGACTTTTTTTATCAGGCCCTGCAATACATTGCCAGGACCCACTTCAATGAAGGTGTCGGCACCGTCACCTATCATGTTCTTAATACTCTGGGTCCATTTTACAGGTGAAGTAAGTTGTGATATAAGATTGGTTTTTATTATGACGGGGTCAATTGAAGATAATGCATTAACATTCTGATATACAGGGCATGCAGGTATACTAAAGCTGGTGTTGTTTATGGCTTCCTCGAGTTCCAGGCGGGCAGGCTCCATCAAAGGAGAATGGAAAGCACCGCCTACTGTCAGCTTAAGAGCTCTCTTCGCACCTTTCTCCTTAAGGAGTTCTATGGCTGCATCGATCCCTTTTTCTGAGCCGGAGATGACAATCTGCCCGGGACTGTTATAGTTGGCCGGAACAACGATCTCCTTTATTGAGTCGCATACCTCTTCAACTACAGCATCATCCAGTCCAAGAATCGCTGCCATGGTGGAAGGCGTTAATTCACAGGCTTTCTGCATGGCCCGGGCCCTTTTGTAGACCAGGAGAAGTCCGTCTTCAAAAGAAAGTGTCTTGTTGGCAACAAGGGCAGAAAACTCTCCCAGTGAATGACCTGCAACCATATCAGGTTTAAAATTGTCTCCCATGATTGCTGCGAGAATAGTTGAATGCAGAAAAATGGCTGGCTGTGTTACTCTAGTCTGTTTCAGATCTTCAACAGTACCCTCGAACATCAGGTCTGTAATACTGAATCCCAGTATTTTATCTGCTTTCATAAATAAATCACGGGCAAGATCCGATTTGTCGAAAAGATCTTTTCCCATACCCGGATACTGGGCTCCCTGTCCGGGGAATACATATGCTTTCATGGTGTAAAAGTTTTAAAAGAATTCTTAGTGTAATCTGGATCCGATAAGGTGTATGAATTCTTCCCTGGTATTAAGTTCCCTCAGGAATATCCCGGTAAAGGCGGAAGTTGTTGTTACAGAATTCTGTTTCTGGATACCACGTATCTGCATACACATATGCTGAGCTTCGATTACCACGGCAACACCTATTGGATTTAGACATTCCTGAATGCAGTTACGTATCTGGGTTGTTAACCTTTCCTGTACCTGGAGCCTTCTGCTGAATGCTTCAACGACCCTGGCTATTTTACTGAGTCCTGTGATATAACCGTCAGGAATATATGCAACATGGGCTTTTCCGAAAAAAGGAAGCATATGATGTTCGCACATCGAGTAAAGGTCAATATCCTTTACGATTACCATTTGTTTATATTCCTCTTTGAATTTGGCCGAATTGATTATATTACAGGGATTCTGGGAATATCCCATTGTCAGGAATGTAAGAGCCTTGGCCACTCTTTCAGGCGTTTTAAGAAGACCTTCCCTGTCCGGATCTTCACCTATAAGTTCCAGTACACGATAGTAAATGCCTGAGAGTTCTTCGATTTTTTCCGGATCCCATATTTCCTGTTTTGAATAACCATTGTTCCCGGCAGGTGTGGAACATGTCGTTTCATTGACTTTTTTATCCATAATATTCAATTGTATTGTTTTCCGTTTCCTGGATCCTCACACAGTGTAAAAATATCCCATCCTTTTCAATCTCAGGTATCAGTTCATTCCAGATTGCCACTGCAAGATTTTCTGTGGTAGCAATTTTACCTTTCATAAAGTCAACCTCCGTGTTAATATTTTTATGATCCAGCTTGCTGATCACTTTATCGAGGATAATTCTTTTAAGCGTGTCTATATTCATAACAAAACCATAGTCCTCCGACATCTCTCCTTTGATTGTTACCCAGAGTATGTAATTATGGCCGTGCCAGTTAGGATTTGAGCATTTTCCGAATACCCTGCTGTTCACCTCATCAGACCAGTCTTCCCGGAACATTCGGTGTGCTGCACTGAACCTTTCTCTTCGGGTTAGGTATATCATGCTGATTATTATTTATGTTACAATATTAACCAATAATTTTCATCTTTCTGACCCATAAATGCAATATCTTTACAGACCTGGGAATAACAAAAGCCAGTTATATGAACTAACCATGTCACTAAGAATTCTTATCGTAACGGCTACTGTACCGGAGGCAGAGATCATAAGGAACCTCGGTGGAGATCACGCACATGGGAGGCCTTTAATTTTCGGGAACTATAAGATAGATGTCCTTGTTACCGGTGTTGGTGCAATGGCTACTTCATGGTCTTTGCATCAATGGATATCCTCCAAAGGCAAACCTCACCTGGCAATTAATGCAGGGATTGCCGGCAGTTACAGGGACGATATAAATAAAGGTGATGTGGTGATGCCTGTTACAGACTGTTTTGCTGATGCCGGCATAGAAGACGGGAAGAAATTTCTTACCCTTCATGAAGCGGGTCTTACGAGCAAGGATGATTTCCCGTTCCGTCAGGGACTGCTTCATGCTGATGATACATACAGGGAACTGCTGAAAAGCAGCATAAGACCTGTGAATGCAATAACTGTTAATACGGCTACGGGATCCGATATAACAATGGGGAAGCTGGTTGATAAATATTATCCTGATATCGAGACGATGGAAGGCGCCACTTTTTTCTATATTTGCCTGATGGAAAATATCCCTTTCCTCGCTTTGAGGGCTGTTTCCAATAAAGTCGAAACCCGTAACAGGAAAAACTGGGATATTAAACTGGCCCTGGATAACCTGTCGGAAAAGTTTAAGGAAGTTATAATTAATTTTGACTTAAGTATATGAAACTGACGCTGGGTTTCTCACCTTGTCCGAATGACACATTCATTTTTGATGCCATGGTCCACGGAAGGATAGACACTGAGGGACTTGAGTTTGATTATTTTCTTGCAGATGTTGAAGAGCTCAACAGGAAAGCACTGGATTCAACGGTAGACATAACTAAAATAAGTTATCATGCATATGCATATGTGGCTGATAATTACCTGATCCTTGACTCCGGAAGTGCCCTTGGTCATCATAATGGCCCGTTGCTGATAAGCAAGAAAATAATTGAACCGTCAACAATACCCGGGCTCAGGATTGCTATTCCCGGTAAGATGACAACGGCAAATCTACTTTTCAGTATAGCATGGCCTGATGCCCTGAACAAGACTGAGTACCTTTTTTCAGATATTGAAGATGCCCTGCTTAATGAGGAAGTGGATGCGGGACTGATAATTCACGAGACCAGATTCACCTATTACAGGAAGGGATTGCACAAGATCGCTGATATGGGCCAGTACTGGGAAAAGGAAACAGGGCTAACTATCCCTCTTGGTGCCATAGTAATAAACAGGTCTGTTCCGGAAAATGTCGCTCTTAAGGTTAACCGTATACTAAGGAGAAGTCTCGAGTACGCATATAAAGACTCATTTGCCTCTTATGATTTTGTAGCCGATAATGCGAAAGAAATGGATAGCAGTGTGATGAACAGCCATATTAAGCTATATGTTAACGAATATTCGCTGGACCTTGGTGAAAAAGGCAGAAATGCTATCCGTGGTCTATACAGGATAGCCGGCGAAAAGGGTGTTATACCTTCATTACCCGAAAAGATATTCCTTACCTAATTGTACACCGTTCCAGTATAAAAATGTTATCTTTGAACTTAGTGAATAGTACATTGTTTGAATAGTATGTAGTATAATTAATAATCCAAAAAGATTTTTATTATGGCATTTGAATTACCAAAATTACCTTACAAATTAGATGCTCTTGTTCCTTATATTAGTGAGGAGACCCTTGATTTCCATTATGGTAAGCATCATCAGGCATATGTAAATAATCTCAATGGGCTCATTCCGGGTACTGAATTTGAAAAAGTCAACCTGGAAATGATCATTAAAAAAGCTGAAGGGGGAATTTACAATAATGCAGCACAGGTTTGGAATCATACCTTCTATTTTGAATCATTTGCAAAAGGCGGGAGAAAAGCTCCTGTCGGAGCTCTTGCCGATGCCATTAATGCATCATTTGGTTCTTTTGATGCTTTTAAGGAGCAGTTCAACAAGGCTGCCGGTACTCTTTTCGGTGCAGGATGGGCGTGGCTCGCCGGCAAAGATGATGGTACACTGCAGATAGTACAGGAATCAAATGCAGGAAACCCCTTGCGGAAAGGGATGAAACCTGTAATCACATGCGATGTTTGGGAACATGCTTATTATATTGATTACAGGAATAAGCGCCCGGATTATATCAAATCATTCTGGGAGATACTCGATTGGGATATTATAGCCAAACGTTACGAAAAATAAACTAATCCATACAACCTTATACAATTTTCAAGATCGGTTTCAAGGTTGAATTTTTTTACGTTCGATACAGTAATTTTAAGATCCCGGGGAATTCTGAATTTTCCGGGGTTTCATTTTTCAACCGGGTAATGAAAGCAGATCATTTTGTTTAATACAGCAGGAACACAATCCTTTGATCCTTTCCCGGGCAAAGGCTTCTGCCCGTGTCTTATGAAGATGTTCACGGGTGAACTATAAGCTTTCTGCATTGTTCACAAAATAGGAAGATGTAATGATTATTTTGATCAATTTTTATTAAATTGCCCGGGTTACTTAAACCCGAAAAAATATAATCAATGAAGAAAATCCTACTGTTATTTGTTGGCCTTATGTTTGTTGTAAATACTGCTTTACCTCAACAAAATAAAGTTATTGACAAGATCATAGAACTTGGTAAAACAGATAACCGGACAATGAATCACCTTGATGTTATTACCAACCGTTTCGGGGGACGCCTGGTGGGTTCTGATGCCTATGCAAATGCGGCATCGTGGTGTGCCTCTGAATTTCGTAAATGGGGAATGAATGTTATAATTGATGAAGCGGGCACTGTGCCGGTAGGATTTGACCGTGGTCCATGGTTTGGCAGGATGTTATCAGATAACGGTATGATACTCCATTTTGCCACTCCGTCATATACTTCTGGGACAAAAGGCGTGGAAAGAGGACCAGTTCTTATTGAACCCAGGACCACTGCCGAGTTTGAAAATATGAAGGGAGCTTTAAAAGGGTCATGGGTACTTATTTCGGGGCAAAACAGCGGATGGCCTGTAGATATATCATCAAGGGCAGATTCGATGAGAGCCCGTATCATAGCCTGGAATGATTCAGTAACAAGGATCAACAGGCAGATCATGGGAGAGAATCGCAGGAATCGTGGAGAACCACAGAAACCGCTTCTGGAACTGAAAGACGAACCAGCTTTGTTCTACAGCCAGATGCGTGATGCCGGGATACTTGGCATTATCCAGTCATCACCGGTTCCGATCAGGGCTCTTTATGACAGGAAGAACCTTGATAATATGACTTTTGATAACCTGCCAACTGTTTGCGACATCAAACTTGATGAGCATCAGTACGATATTATCAAACAAATGGCTAAAGAACGCCGGTATTTCCTCCTTGAGTTTGATATCAGGAATCATTTTAAGCCGGGTCCTGTGGCTTATCATAATATTATTGGTGTTATCAGGGGAACAAAATATCCTGATCAGTATGTTATGATGGGTGCTCATCTTGATGCTTTCGATGTAGCTACAGGCGGTGTTGATGATGGATCGGGAGTGGCTCCGGTGATGGAGGCAGCTAGATTGATAATGGCAGCCGGTGGCAAGCCGGAACGTACTATACTCGTCTGTTTATGGGCCGGAGAAGAGTTTGGCCTTTTTGGCTCCAAACATTGGGTTGAGGCTAATAAAGCCAAATTGTCAGATATATCAAACTACTTCAATCGCGATGGCGGACCTACTGTTGCTACGGGTCTGACTGTTCCGGGAGCTATGTACGACGATTTCAAGAAGATATGCAAACATCTGAACAGTATTAATCCTGATTTTCCGTTCACACTGAAAAAAAGGACTTCACCTCCGCGTCCGCGTCCGACAAGGGCAGGGGGATCTGATCATGCATATTTTGCGATGAATGGTGTACCTACTTTAAGTTTTGATATCCCTGATGCAAAGGGATTAAACTTTAACTACGGAGAGATATGGCATACGGAAAGGGATACTTATACCAAGAGTATTCCTGAGTATGAAAAGCACACAGCTGTTGTTACGGCCGTTGTAGTATATGGTGTGGCTAACCTCGATCACCTTCTTTCAAGAGACGGGCTGTATGAGGAAAACAAAGAAGATAATAGTAAAAAATAACCAGTTAGTAACTTAAAATATCTGAAAGATGAATCTCAGGGACATTGTCACAAAGACACGATCATACCGTCGTTTTGATGAATCATATAAAATTGACTACAGGACTCTCGAGTCACTTGTCGGGCTGGCAAGACTGTCATCAACAGGTGGTAACAGGCAACCTCTCAAATTCATGATCTATAATACACCCAAAGATTGTGAAAAGATATTTCCCTATCTGGCATGGGCTGCCTACCTGACTGGCTGGCACGGACCGGAAAGGGGAGAGAGACCTACGGGTTATATTATTATTCTCGGGGATACTTCAATAACAGATATTTTTGGTGTGGACCATGGCATAGCTGCTCAGACAATGATGCTGGGTGCAACAGAAGCAGGACTGGGTGGCTGTATAATAGCCTCCATCAAAAGAGAAGAACTGCGTGATGAGATCGGATTGCCTGACAAATATGAAATTCTTCTGATTCTGGCCCTGGGAAAACCAGTGGAGAATGTGATCATTGAGGAGATTAAAGATGATGATGTCAAATACTGGAGAGATGATGAGAATAATCATCATGTACCTAAAAGAACACTGAAGGAACTTATTATCAAATAAAAGAATGAAAAGGGAAGTACGGATATTTTTTTTAATTTTCTGTTTATCGGTAATGGCTCTGCCGGGAAAAGGGCAGATAGTGCAGGATTCTACTCACAAGATACTGTTTCATGGTGTTGTTATGGATGCGCTCACACTGACACCTGTTGAAAACTCACAGATAGCAATCAACAGGATTTTCAGTTCGGTTACAGGGAAAAGTGGCAGATTCTCATTTTACGTCAATAAGAAAGACACAGTCGTCTTCAGTAGTATGGGTTATAAGCCTGCCACAATGATTATCAGTGATACATTGTCGAATAGTGAATTTATGGCCGGGATATACCTGAACAATGACACCCTCGAAATACCGGAGGTGGTGATCCTGCCAAGGTATTCAAATATCAGGGCTGAAATTCTTAATGCAAAGAGTAAAATGCCGTCAACCATGGCAAATGCGAGATATAATGTGGCATTATCAGCCTACCAGGCAAGGAATACCCAGGGCCAGCTCAATGATCCTGCATCTAATTATTCATACATACACCAGCAGCAGAAGATTCAGGCAATTGAAAGAGGGGGAATCCCTTCCGACCAGATTGCGGGCATCAATCCACTTATACTGTTGCCGGGATTGTATATGCTGATTCATGGGGTACCAGAGAAACCTGAACCAATGCGTTCAGAACTCAGCAATTATGAAATAGACCAGATTAACAGGGCTTATCTGCAGTTGATTGAAAACAGGAAATATCTGTTTTTATCCCGGTGAAATTATCGGGGCCAGTTAATGATAATATATATTATACTGTCTTTAAAATCCTTACAGGCTGATTTCTAACCTTTGAAGAAGATGGCCTTGATTATTTGACTTGCCATCCGGGGATTCTCTTTCAGACGACGGGTCGAATATCCGAACCATTGCTTTCCAAATGGTACATATACTCTCATATCATGACCATCACTTACAATTGCATCCCTTCGCGCAGGCGCAACTCCATATAGCATCTGGAATTCATACATGTTCTTCGGAACGTTGTATTTCTCAATAAGACTGTATGCTCCTTCAATGAGTTTCCTGTCGTGTGTGGCAATACCTACATGGATCTTATTGATAAAAAGGAACTCAAGGTCTTTAAGATAATGTTCATTAATCTCATCATGATTTTTAAACGCAATTGCAGCGGGCTCCACATAAATACCCTTACAGAGCCTGTAGCTCAGTGGTATCGATTCACTGTTCAGATCCAGCATATTCTCGATATCACTGAATGTTCTTTTCAGGTAAGCCTGTAAAACAAGCCCGACATTGGCAGGAAATTCAGCTTTAAGTTTCCGGAACAGTTCTATCTCATCATCAGTACATGGTGAATCTTCCATGTCTATCCTTACAAAGCCCTGGTAACCTGCCACTTTTTCTATTATTTCCCTTATATGACGGTAACAAACATCCTTGTCGATCAGGAGACCGAAACTTGTCGGTTTGAGTGAAAAGTTACCATCTATACTGTTACTGTATGCTGTATCAATAAGGGAGAGATACTCTTTTTTATTTTCCTCAGCTTCTTCAAGGGTGCTAATAAACTCTCCCAGTATATCAATGGTTACCATGATTCTTTTACTGTTCAGTTCTTTTGATACCTGCATGGCGTCTTCAACGGTTTCACCGGATATATAAGATTTGGAGAATAACCAGATGAATTTTTTAGGCAAATAAGGCAATATCGCCGCGATAAGCTTGTTAAACATAATATCTAATTTCTTCTGTTACAGATGTAATAATATTACTCCTTAAAAGATATAAATAAACTACAAGTCAATGCTTTTTTTAATGACCTTTGTCAGGTCAGAATGTGCATAAATAGCATGAAATTACTTAATTTAAAGAAATTTTTCTGGTAGTGCAACCATTCTCTTCAATGTAAAGTCTTAAAAATGTCCTCAGTTTATGATGAGAGACCGGCAAATAATAGAGGGATGCGCAAAGCATGATAGAAGAGCGCAGCAAGAACTGTTCAGGCAATATTCACGATTTCTGCTTGGCGTATGCCTCCGTTATGCCACAGATAAAGCTGAGGCGGAGGATATTTTGCAGGAGAGTTTCCTGAAGATATATTTTAACATAAAAGATTATTCAGGAACAGGTTCTTTCCAGGGATGGCTCAGAAAGGTTGCTGTGAACACCGCAATAACTCATTATCACAAAAACCTGAAATACAGGTATCATGTTGATATTGATGAATATGTTTCGGGAGAGACGGGAGTGACCAGTTTTGAGGAAGATTTTTTCACTTCTGAGGAGCTTTACAGGGTGCTGGGCGAACTTCCTTCAGGTTACAGAATGGTATTTAACCTGTATGCCGTTGAAGGATATAAACATAAGGAGATTGCTGAGATGCTTGGTATTGATACAAATACATCAAAATCGCAGTACAGCAGGGCAAAAGCGGCGTTGAGAGAAAAGCTGAATAAACTGCGCATTATAAAAGACAGTTACGGGGGAAATGAATAGATAATTATGTTATAAACAGAAGTAGTTTGAAATCGAAAAAGCATGATATGAGTGTAAGGGAGCTGTACAGGCGCGAGCTTGGAAAAGCCACAGTGGATCCTTCTTCTTCGTTTCAGGAGAGCCTGATGCACCATCTGGCACGCCGGGAATTCATGCATTTTATACCTTCAAAATTCAATATATATTACCTGGGAGCAATTTTACTTGCTGGTGTTACAGCCGGTTTATTGATTTTCACTACCTCCTCTTCAGATTTATCAGGAACCCCGGGTGATAAATTCAGTAACCCTGATTCTGCAGCAACCAGGTTTATTGATATACAGAAAGTATCGCCTGTCAGGGTGGAGAAAGATACTGTTTATAAAAGTGTTAGTGTAAAATCTGAAATAAAGGAAAAGGCAGAGGATAATAACAACCAGGTCACAGGTATCGAAAAAAGGGATACGGAAATTGTGAACGAGGTAGCAGTGGCAGGTGTTATGGACTCTATACGGAATAATGGTATGTTCGAAACATCAAAGCCCGGTGCCAGGAAATTGAAGGAAAGTTACCGGTCAGGAACCACGTTGTTTGGTATGTCTTCCACTAAAGGTTGTGCCCCGCTGAAGATACAATTTTTAAATAATGCCGGTTCATTCGATTCCTGCAGGTGGACATTTGGTGACGGAGGCTATTCCGATGAAATAAACCCTGACTGGATTTATGATGTGGATGGTGAATACAGGGTTACACTTCAGGTTTTCAGACGTGATGGTTATCATGCATCGTCATCAGCCCTTATTACAGTCTTTCCAAAGCCCAGGGCTCGTTTCGAGATCTCGCCGCAAAAGGCAATAATCCCGAATGACAGAATTACTTTCCTTAATTATTCTACTGATGCTGTCCGTTTCAGGTGGGATTTTGGTGATGGTGATACTTCAGAACTGTTTGAACCAGTTCATAAATATGATAAATACGGTAACTATAATATAAGCCTGGTAGCTTATTCTGAATCCGGCTGTTCTGATTCCCTGACTGTACGGAATGCATTCTCCGATTCCCAGTTTTTCATTGAGTTTCCCAATGCTTTCATTCCTAATACGGGGGGCTCCACAGGGGGGTTGTACTCATCAAAGAGCGATGAGGCGGCACAGGTCTTTCATCCTGTTTTTTCAGGTGTGGCAGAATATCAGTTAAAGATTTTCAGTAAGCTGGGTGTCCTTATTTTCGAAAGTAATGATCTGAACATTGGTTGGGACGGATACTACAATGGCCAGCTGTGCAACCCGGGTGTTTATATCTGGAAAGTACGGGGTACCTTTATTAACGGTGAGCCTTTTGTAAATATGGGAGATGTTACGCTTCTGAAAAACCAGTGAACTGAGCAACAAAAACAGTGTTTTTATCATACTCCGGTTTTATTTACCGGGAATAGTATAACTTTTTACTGAATTCTTCGTTCAAGATTGACGGGGTCTGGATAAAATTTGATGAAATTTAAGGTATTTAAATTTCATTTAGCTATTTTAGTCAACATAAACCTAACCTGATCAATCTTGGCGAAGAGGAATATATATCTGCTGCTACTGTCACTGGCGATTTTTACAGATAGTTTTGGTCAGGATCCTACTTTTTCCCAGTTTTATGCTAATTCCCTGTATCTGGCACCTTCATTTGCAGGTGCAACAGCGGAATACAGGTTTTCACTCAATTACCGTAACCAGTGGCCTGCAGTACCAGGTGTATTTCATACTTACAGTATCTCATTCGACAAGGCTATGCCAAATTTCAATTCCGGTATCGGAGTGCTGGCAACATACGATGTGGCAGGCTCAGGTAACCTGAGCACTACTAATATCGGCCTTCTTTATTCATACGATATCAATCTTAATGATGAATGGCATATAAGGCCCGGGATAAATTTTAAATTTTATTATCTCGGACTCGATATATATAAGCTTGTGTTCAACAGCCAGATAACCGGAAGTGGCACATCGCCATCTGTTACACCTCCCCCTTTCGACAATGTAGCGGATGTTGATTTTGCCACTTCTGCAATGGCTTATAACGACAGGTACTGGGGAGGCTTTACCCTTGATCACCTCCTTTCTCCCAAAACATCTTTTTACGGTAACGATGCAACAGTGCCAATAAAGTTCAATATGTTCGGTGGAGCACAGATCATCAGAAAGACCCGGTTGAGGCAGAAAATGCAGGAGGTAATGTCTATTGCCTTCAATTTCCAGACACAGGGAAAGTTTTACCAGTCGGATCTCGGTTTATACTATTACAAGGCACCCCTGATATTCGGATTATGGTACAGGGGAATACCTCTTGTTACATCCCAGGCAGGTGATGCGATCATAGGTCTTATAGGGATTAAGACCGACCAGCTTCATATAGGTTACAGCTATGATTTCACCATTTCCAACCTCATCGGTTCTACCGGAGGTGCACATGAAATATCCCTGGTATATGAGTTCAACAATCTGTCTATAGGACAGATGAGGAAAAGGATAAGGGCTATACCGTGTCCTGAATTCTGATGGCAACCTTTCCGGCCTTAATCACAACATTCTTAAAATTATACTGATGGGGTAGGCAAATTTATTAATTTGCTTATATTTGCGCCTGATCAATTGTTTAATAAATCAAAATTCACGATGAAGAAATTATCCATAGTCCTTTTTGTTGTATTGTTCCTGGCAATTATAGGTCTCTATTTCCTTCATTTCACCGGAGAAAAGAAAGAAGTTACCACAGAAAAGCCAACCGATAATATCTCAAATGGTATTGCCTATGTGAACATTGACTCTGTAATTTTTAAGTTCGACATGTTTTTCGACAGGAGAGATGAGCTTCTGGCAAAACAGAAAAAGGCAGAAGCCGAACTTAATGCCAAGGGAAGCCAGTATGAGAAGGCAGGAAAAGACTACCAGGAGAAAGTGAGTAAAGGACTCGTAACAAGAGCTACAGCTGCTCAGATGGAACAGTCTCTTGTTCAGCAGCAACAGGACCTTGTCAACCTTCGTGATAAACTTCAGTCGGACCTGATGGAAGAGGAACAGGTTATGAACCGCCAGATACTGGAATACATAACAAAATTCCTAGAAGCTCATAAAAGCGAATATAACTATCAGCTGATACTGGGTAAAAGCTTTGGAAGCGTAATTCTTTATAGCGACAGCACAATGGATATAACCCAGCGTGTGGTTGATGAGCTTAATAAAAAATACAAGGAAGAGAAAAAGTAAAATCCTATGGGCTTTGCCTCAGGTTACCTTGATAAAAGGACATTGTTCCCCGGACTTATCAGTGAGGTGCCTGACAGAAGAACAGGTATCATTATTGTTGTACCTGCCTACGATGAACCTGGCATATCAGGATTATTGGATTCCCTCGCACACTGTGAAGAGCCGGGATGTGCCGTTGAGGTACTGGTTATTATAAATGCACCACAGGATGCACCCGGGTTGTCAATTGAGAATAACGGGCTTACAATAAAGAATATAGAAAGCTGGAAAAAGAAAAACAAAGATTGTTTTTTCCGGCTTTTTTATTTTAACGCTGATCCGGTTGTCAGGGGTTGGGGAGTGGGACTGGCAAGGAAAACGGGCATGGATGAGGCAGCGCGGCGTTTTAATATTACAGGTAATCCTGATGGAGTGATACTGAATATTGATGCTGACTGCACTGTCGATCCTTCTTATCTGAAAGCTGTATATGAGGGTCTTTATTTACGGAAGGACAGGTCAGCCTGTTCCATATATTTTGAGCACCCCTTGTCGGGCATTGTTTTACAGCAATCCTTCTATTTATGCATTACTCTGTATGAGTTACATCTTCGCTATTACTACCAGGCCCTGACATTTACAGGATTTCCATTTGTTTTTCATACTGTGGGCTCTGCTATGGCTGTAAAGGCTTTGGCATATGTGCGGGCAGGAGGAATGAACAGGAGACAGGCCGGTGAGGATTTCTATTTCATTCAGAAGCTTGTGCCTGCAGGTGGTTTCTTTTACCTCAATACCACAACCGTATTCCCTTCACCAAGAGCATCGGGCAGGGTTCCTTTCGGGACCGGGGCATCAATGGCAAGGATGAATACCGGGAAAGAGGTCCTGTACCTTTCCTATAATTTACAGGCTTTCAGAGACCTGAGGATAATGTTCGGACTGCTGGATGATATTTACGACACTGATATCAGCAGCCTGCCCTCTGTTTATCAGAGATTGCCGGAAAGCATAAAGATGTTCACAGTCATGGACGAATGGACAAATAAACTGGCAGAGATAAAAAACAACACTTCAGGTCTTTCTTCATTTAAAAAAAGGTACTTTGGATGGTTTAATATGTTCAGGGTGGTTAAGTATCTGAACTTTGTTCATATATCTTATTTTGATAAGATGGATGTCACAATTTCCGCCAGGGATCTGTTAAATGAAACCGGGAAAGGTGAATACTTAAATAATGCAACGGATCTTCTTTGGTTTTACAGGAGGATGGAAAAAGAAAGCTAATTATTTTTCCTGGTAATTTTCCTGTCTTCGGATGGTGTTAAAATGATATACAGATCCTCATCAGGTTTCTTCATATGATATTGTTCCCTTGCAAATTTCTCGAGGTTATGATTATCTGTTTTGAGCTCATATAACTTTTGTCTGTCCGCTTTGATCTTCTCCTGGTAATATTCTCTTTCAGATCGTAACTTATGCAGTTCCCTCATATCCCTGAACCTGGTTATCAGATTGTTTGAGTCAAATAATATTATCCATACAAGGAAGACAATCAGTGTCAGGATATACTTATTCCTGAAAAACGGCGAAACATTCTCAAGAAATTTGAACCGGTGATTCATATTACAAACCTACAATATTTTTTTAATTCATAATCATAATGAACGGATATCTCTATCACTTTAACGTAACAATTCGGGGCTAACTGCTATCTTTGTAAACGTTAAGGTTGAACCAGGTAACTCGCTTTCATAGCTATCTGGGAAATATTGATATTGTAGCGATTCATGAAATTAATCATACAGGCTTCGGTTATACTGTTATTTATTGTATCAGGTTGTGGCAATACTGTTTCCAGTAATGAGATCATTATTTTTCATGCCGGGAGTCTCTCTGTTCCCCTCAGGCAACTTAAAGATGCTTATGAAAAGCAGCACCCGGGGATCAGTATCTTGCTGGAACCGTCAGGGAGCCTGGTTTGTGCCAGGAAGGTAACGGAATTAAAAAAACCATGTGATATTGTGGCATCAGCTGATTATACTGTGATTGAAAAGCTGCTTATACCAGGTTATACATCATGGAATATTAAGTTTGCCACCAATGAACTTGTTATAGCCTATAATGATAAGGCAAAGTATGGTGCAGAGATTAATTCCGGTAACTGGATTGATATCTTATCGCGTAATGATGTGATCTATGGCCGATCAGATCCTAATACGGACCCTTGTGGTTACAGGACGGTGCTTTTATTCAGGCTGGCTGAGAAATATTATAGCATGCCGGGGCTTACGGAAAGGTTAATTTCGAAGGATCAGGATTATATCAGACCAAAGTCAGTCGACCTGGTTGCACTGGCTGAAGCTCATTCAATAGATTATATGTTTGAGTATAAATCAGTAGCTATACAGCACGGGATGAAGTACATAGAATTACCTGATGAGATAAATCTGTCTGATCCCTCAATGGAGCCGGAATACAAAAAAGTATCTGTGGAAGTCACAGGTAATAAACCCGGATCAAAAATCAGGATAGCCGGTGATTATATAATGTACAGCATTACTGTCCTGGATAATGCCCCGCACAGGGAACGGGCCCTTAAATTCCTGCAATATATGCTGAGTGAAGAAGGTATGGATATATTCAGACGGGACGGGCAGAAGCCGATAGTACCTGCTATTTCTGATCAGCCGGATAAGATACCGGCTATTCTGTCTGGCTTTATTGGGAATAATCCTGCGAATTGATATAAAATGAACAGATACGGACCTTTTAACTGGATATTGCTGATTTTATCGTCCCTGATACTTTTGTTTCTTATTGCACCCTTGCTGGGACTTTTTATACAGACAAGTGCAGGAGAATTCCTTGAGACGGCAAAAGACAAAGAGGTTCAGGACAGCATATGGCTTACTATATGGGTGGCTTTTGCAGCGACTTTCTTCTTTGCTATAGCTGCCATACCTTTTTCATGGTTGCTGGCACGTAAGAATTTTCCTTTGAAGGGTATAGTCCAGGGGCTTATCGACCTTCCGGTAGTGCTTCCCCATACAGCGGCAGGTATTGCGTTACTGGGCTTTATATCTCGTGATGGACCCCTGGGTAAGATAGCTTCGTTTGCCGGTATAAACCTGGTCAATAATCCGGCAGGTATTGCCCTGGCAATGGCTTTTGTCAGCCTTCCCTTCCTGATCAATTCAGCCCGTGATGGTTTTGCCGCAGTGCCGGAAAGACTTGAAAAAGCTGCCCTGAACCTTGGAGCCAGTCGAACAAGGGTCTTTTTCACAGTATCACTCCCCCTGGCATGGAGGAGTATAATAACCGGCTTTATCATGATGTTTGCCAGGGGAATGAGCGAGTTTGGTGCGGTGGTGATCATAGCCTATCATCCGATGATAGCCCCGGTACTTATTTATGACAGGTTCACCTCATTCGGGCTGTCATCTGCAAGGCCGGCTGCTGTTTTATTTATAATTGTTGCCCTGGCAGTCTTTACCGTGCTCCGGTTGTTATCCGAGAGACGAAGACCAGTTATGGTTAAAAAAGAATATGCTGACTCTTAAGAACATATCAAAGAAGCTGGGCGAGTTTCACCTTACTGATATCAGCATCGAGATACCTGATGGTACTTACTATGTACTTCTGGGTCGTTCCGGTTCGGGAAAAACCCAGCTTCTTGAACTTATTGCAGGACTTAACAAGCCGGATTCGGGAGAGATATGGCTCGATGGTGATAATATTACAGCTGACAGGATACAGGGAAGAGGAACAGGACTGGTCTTCCAGGATTATGCCATATTCCCAAATATGACGGTATTCGGCAATATAGCCTATTCTTTGAATGCCAACAGAACTGAAAGGACTGGAATGCGCAGGAGAGTGGAGAGCGTGGCACGGGAGCTGAACATACTCCATCTGCTTGACAGGGATACCCATCACCTCTCGGGCGGTGAACTGCAGAGGGTGGCTCTGGCCCGTACCCTTATAACACGACCCAAATTACTCCTCCTTGATGAACCAATGGCTTCAATCGATGCCAGTCTGAAGGATGACATAAAACGGTTGCTTAGAAACCTTAACAGGAAGGGACTGACAATAATCCATGTTACACATGATTACCGTGAAGCGGTAAGTCTTGCTACCAAGGTAGGTGTAATCCATAACGGGAAAATTATACAGGAAGGAAAAACGGATGAGGTCTTCAGAAGGCCTGTAAACAGGTTTGTGGCCAGGTATTCAGGTATCAGGAATTTCTACAGGGTCACCTTCAGGAAGGAGTCAGGGAACTGGGAAGCAGTATGCAATGACGGGCTTACTTTCCTGATGTCCGAAGATGAATATCCGGAAACAGGTCTTATGATCTTAAGGAGTGATGATATAAAAATATTGCATGAAGGACCATCAAATGGTGAAGATAATTGTTTTAAAGGTAAAGTGACAGAAATACTGCCCTCTGAATATGGAATGGAGATAACAGTGGATACGGGTGAAGTTTTTTATGTTGATGTCTCTGCAGACACATTTAAAGAATACCCGGTATATGAAAATTCTGAGGTGTGGATCTCGTTCAGCAGGAAGGCAGGTGTCGCCCTTCATGGAACCAGTTGAAAACGAAAAATAAAATATATAAATAAATGGGAATTATATCATTTGAAGAAGCATATGAAACAGTAATGAATTCGGCATTTAGTGTCGGAGGAGAAACTGTTCCTTTTACCGGGTCGCTTAACAGGATACTGGAAGACAGTGTGACAAGTGACACTGATCTGCCTCCCTTTAACAGGGCGACAGTGGACGGGTATGCATGTCGAAGGGAAGATCTGGGCAATGAACTTGATATCCTGGAGATTATTCCGGCAGGTAAAACACCTTCAGAGACAGTAAGAGAAAACCAGTGTTCAAAGATCATGACCGGGGCAGTTGTACCGGAGGGAGCCGATACGGTATTTATGGTTGAGGATTCGGAAATAACAGTATCGGGAAGAGTCAGGTTCACAGGTTCTTTTACCAAAGAAAATATTTCATTAAGGGGGGAGGATATAAAAAGCGGGGACACTGTACTCATAAAAGGGACACTGATCAAACCACAGGATATCGCAATTATGGCGACAGTGGGATGCGCAAGGGTCAGGGTGAGCCGAAAAATAAGGATAGCTGTTATCAGCTCAGGTGATGAACTGGTTGAGCCTTCTGAGAAACCAGGTCCTGAATATATAAGGAATTCCAATGCCTACCAGCTGATGGCTCAGATAGACAAAACAGGGGCTGCAGGGAAATACTTTGGTATAGTAAGGGATAATGAGGAAGAGACATTAAAAATTCTTAAGGAAGCACTTTATGACAGCGATTTAGTGATCATTACAGGAGGAGTATCTATGGGCGATTTTGACTTTGTACCTTCTGTAATGGAGAGAGCCAATATAAAGATATTATTCTCAAGGGTAAGGGTACAACCCGGGAAACCCACAACCTTCGGTGTACACAGCAATGCCCTGGTGTTTGGATTACCCGGCAACCCCGTATCGTCCTTTGTCCAGTTTGAACTGCTGGTCAGGCCTCTGTTATATAAGATGATGGGGCACGATTACAAACCGCTGGTTCTTCCTTTGCAGATGAGGAGGGTATTTTCCCGTAAGGCCGCTGATCGTATGGGATGGATACCCGTCAGAACAACTGATGAAGGCAATGTGGAGCCGGTTGTGTACCACGGTTCGGGTCATATTGCATCACTTGCTGAAACGGATGGTCTTGTTGCATTACAGATTGGAAAACATAAAATAGAAAAGGGGGAAGTAGTAAGTGTACGATTCTTATAACAGGAAGATAAATTATCTTCGTATATCGGTCACCGACCGCTGTAACCTGAGGTGTACATATTGTATGCCTGAAGAGGGGATTAAGCTGCTACGGCATGAAGATATCCTTTCTTATAATGAAATCAGGGATTTCACAGCTTTTGCAGTATCGGAAGGGATAAACAAGGTAAGGATCACGGGCGGTGAGCCGCTGGTCAGAAAAAACGTTGTAGCGCTGGTGGAGATGTTAGCAGCCATTAAAGGATTAAGTGACCTTTCAATGACCACCAATGGTATCTTATTGAAAGAATATGCCGCAGACCTGAAAGAAGCAGGTCTTATGAGAATCAATATCAGCCTGGATACCCTCGATCCGGGAAAGTTCAAAAGTATTACAAGGACGGGCAATATCAATGATGTCATTGAAGGTATAATAGCAGCCAGGGAAACCGGTCTGTACCCGATAAAGATAAATTGCGTTATTGAGAATTCAAGGAATGAACCTGATGCATTGGCGGTTAACCGGTTCTGTCAGGAAAACGGGTTGGAATTAAGGTATATACGGCAGATGGACCTGGTAAAAGGACATTTTTATACTGTTGAAGGAGGTACAGGGGGGAATTGTTCAATATGCAACAGGTTAAGATTAACCGCTAACGGGCGACTCAAACCATGCCTGTTCAGTAACCTGGAATATAATATCAGGGAGTTGGGGTATAAAAAAGCACTGGCACAGGCTCTGGAGCATAAACCTAAATGCGGAACTGTTAACAGTACAGGAGCTTTTTATAATATTGGAGGATAATATGACCTTTAAAATCAAAATTATTTACAGATGAAACAACTGACTCATACCGATGAAAAGGGAAAAGCAACTATGGTTGATGTGGGCGACAAGGTAATCCGGGAAAGAATTGCACGCGCAAAGGGTCATATCACACTGGCAGCCGAAACTATCAAACTTATACAGGAAAATCAGATTAAGAAAGGCGATGTTCTTACTGTAGCACAGCTCGCGGGAATAAGTGCCGCAAAGGAGACCTCCTCACTTATCCCTCTGTGCCATAATATAGTACTCGATAATGTGAGGGTGAATATGGCTATAGATAAAACTGGTGTGGTTGCTGAGAGCCAGGTAAGGTGTTCAGGCAAAACGGGTGTTGAAATGGAGGCCCTGACCGCTGTCAGCATAGCCCTTCTTACTGTCTGGGATATGTGCAAGGCAGTAGACAGTAATATGAATATTGATAACGTAACACTTCTGGAGAAAATTAAGAGATGAACCTGCCTGATAAACTTGACATACTGATCATTACCCTCAGCGACAGGGCCTACAAAGGCGAGTATAAGGACCTAAGCGGTCCCATGGTTAAGGAAAAGGCGGAGTCATTCCTGTCCGTATCCGGGCTTAAGGGTAAGATTGAAATAGTTGTCTTGCCTGATGATGCCGGCATGCTTGAGAATCTGCTTCATAGATCCGTACCGGACTATAATATAATTATTACAACAGGTGGCACCGGTATAGGTCCGAGAGACATAACAGTGGAAACTGTCAGGCCAATGCTTACTAAAGAAATACCGGGTATTATGGAGTTTATAAGGGTAAAGTACGGCATGGAGAAGCCCAATGCACTTCTTAGCAGGGGGGTAGCTGGTATAATAAACAATACACTTGTATATACAATTCCCGGTTCGGTGCGGGCTGCCGGAGAGTATATGGATGAAATATTAAAGACTGTTGATCATACGATCCAGATGCTCTATGGCATCGATACCCATCAGAAACATTAGTTACTCATATTATTAAGGGTATTGGCAATAGCTGTACCTATTACCCTGTCGTAACGTTCAAGTGGATTTCTGTAATAGATAAGTACTATATAATCATTCTCTGTCTCATAATGGTTACCTTCAAATATTCCCGAAGTGCCATATTTTTCCCCTTTTTTCAGAAATTCATACTCATAGTTGTACCAGCCCTGTTTCAGTAACATGGTACATTCGTACTGTTTCCCGCTCTCGTTATATGTCATTATATTATTGCTATTGTTTTCCCAGTCATTAAGAGCACCCGCCACATATACATTTCCATCCTTCAACATGTAAGCAGAGAGAAGGGTGAAATACACATTAACATAATCTGCCTCTATATCAGGTCTCTTACCTTCCTGGAATGCAATATAGTACTTGCCGTTAAAATCCTTCCAGTAAAAGTAAGGCTTGAACTCACGGTTCTCCGAGGGGTACAGGTAAACATTATACCTGCCCATAGCATAATCGATGCTCTTCACATATTCACTCTGGTACCGGATACTTTTAATATCAAAATATCGGAATTCATTTCCGCCGGGGAATATATTTTTATCCGACAGGCTATTGTATTTTAACTCTCCGTTGCCATAAAAGTCAGGCTTAAGGTTTCTTTTATCGTTATCCCATCTGCCGTTTTGCAGGATGAAGGCATATATGTTCAAATACGGATTTGTTATATTGTAGCCTGTATAGTCGACTGTAAAATCCACCTGCTGGTGGGTATTGGTTTCATTTGTCATCATCGGCCGGTGGGCATCGATATTTATCCGCACAGCATCTTCGGTTATAATGAATCTCCGTGTTATAACGGGTTTTTCAGGTGTATCATAGGGGTATACAACAAGGATGTAGTTACCTGAAAGGTTAAAAGATACCATATCGTTGGGAAAAGTAAGGCTGTAATGGAAATAGTTCACAGTAGTGTTAAAAGATGCCTGGTAGTCATCAACAGGATTGTCGGGAAATCCTGAAAGATATTCATTCTTAAAGATATCGGATTTGTTCCAGTCTTTATCGCAATGAATGAATGTGTAATAATAAGACTGTGACTGGTTTGCAAGAAGATCAAATCCCAGGACAAGCTTATCATCACTGTGCAGTTTGATTATCGGGTATGATAAGTTCCATCCTTCTTTATACAGCTGAACAGTTTTTATTTTTTCAGAAAATATATGATCGGTACGGAGAAGAGAATCTTGTTTATTTTGTTGGGCATTCAGCGTCATTGAGCTAATTATGACTATTATAACGCTAAAGGATGTACGTGTTAAAAATGTTAAAAAATAACCGGTTTGTCTAAACAGATCAGTTTCCTTTCTGAACATTTATTCTAATTTTATATATTAGCTGATTCGTTATAAACTATAAAATTATATAAATGTTGTATCATATTTGACACTTTTATACAAATATGACAATGTATTTATACTTTTGTACTTCTTTTGTTAACAAATTAACAGTACGAACTGGTTTCAAACAGTTATAACATAATAATATGTCATCATCAATTAGACTTAAAAGAGGACTTGACATCAAAATTGAAGGGAAAGCAGATAAGGTTCTGGTTCCTGAATATCATTCCGCTCTTTATGGGGTAAAGCCCGTGGATTTCCCTGGTCTGACACCTAAACTGGAAGTTAAACCCGGTGATTCAGTAATGGCAGGGACGCCTCTTTTTCATGATAAACTAAGGCCCGGGATAAAATTTGTATCTCCTGTAAGCGGCACGGTAGCCGGGGTTATCAGGGGCGACAGGCGTAAGTTGCTTGAAGTTACGGTGAAAAAGGAAGGAGATGATTTTGTGTCATTTGGTAAAGCAGATCCGGCAGATCTTTCTTCTGAAAAGATCAGTGAAGCTTTGCTTAATGCAGGACTATGGCCGGCAATACGACAGAGGCCGTATCATATAATAGCAAATCCTGCTGTCAGGCCTAAATCAATTTTTATTTCTGGTTTTGACAGTTCTCCCCTGGCTCCTGATTACAGCTTCATTGCAGAGAATTCATCAGAGGCTTATTTCAGGAAAGGTCTGAAGGCTCTCGGGAAACTGACAGATGGAAAGATAAACCTTGTTCTTAATGGAAAGGAAGAGGCACCGGAAATACTGAAAGGAGCTGAAGGAGTTGAGATATCTTATTTCTCAGGCCCTCATCCTTCCGGTAATATAGGTATCCATATACATCATCTTGATCCGGTTAATAAAGGTGAGATTGTCTGGTATGTCAACCTGCAGGATGTATTTGCTATCGGAAGACTTTTTGAAGAAGGGGTATACAATCATGAGCGTATAGTTGCCCTTGCGGGCTCAGAGGTCATAAAAAAAGGTTACTACAGGGTGCGTTCAGGAGCTTCAGTGACTGAAATGGTCAATAATAATGTAAAGGAGGGGCATCTTCGTTACATAAGCGGGAATGTGCTTACAGGATCACGGATAGAGGCAGATGGGTATATAGGCTATTATGATTCGCTGGTAACTGTTATACCTGAAGGGGATTATTTTGAGTTTTTCGGATGGATCAAACCTGGATTAAATAAATACAGTTTCTCGAAGACATTCCTTTCAAGCCTGATTCCGCGGAAGAGTTATCGTCTCGATACAAATTTCCATGGAGGTGAGAGAGCTTTTGTGATCACAGGCAAGTATGAGAAAGTGGTTCCGATGGATATTTATCCCATGCAACTGTTAAAAGCTATACTTGCGGAGGATATAGATATGATGGAGAACCTTGGAATATATGAGATAGCAGAAGAAGATTTTGCATTGTGTGATTTTATTTGTCCTTCCAAGATAGAGATACAGTCGATTGTAAGGAAGGGTCTTGACCTGATGGTCAGAGAGATGAGTTAATAACCTGAGATAAAATATATAATGGATTCTTTACGAAAGAAGATAGATAAGATCAAACCACATTTCACAGAAGGTGGTAAGTTTGGTAAATTACGTTCTGTATTTGAAGGATTTGAGTCTTTCCTTTATGTTCCGGACAAGGTAACGTTCAAGGGTTCTCATATACGCGACAGTATTGATATGAAGCGTACAATGATGGTAGTTATTATTGCCCTGCTCCCTGCCTTTCTGTTCGGATCATACAATGTGGGCCTGCAGTATTTCAGGTCAGTAGGGGGAGAGGCAACAATCCTGCAGATGTTCTGGTTCGGGTTCCTGAAGATACTTCCGCTTGTCATTGTCAGCTATGTTGTCGGACTTGGTATCGAGTTTATATCGGCCCAGATCAGGGGACATGAGATCAATGAAGGATTTCTTGTTACCGGACTTCTTATTCCTCTTATCATGCCAGTTGATGTTCCCCTGTGGATGCTTGCACTGGCAACGGCTTTTGCTGTTATAATAGGGAAGGAGGTATTTGGAGGAACAGGGATGAATGTTTTTAACCCTGCTCTTATGGCCAGGGCATTTCTCTTTTTCAGCTATCCGGGCTGGATGACAGGTGATAAGGTATGGATAGCAGGACTTATGAAAGGAAAAGATGTAATTGACGGTTTTTCAGGGGCAACACCTCTGTCGTTATGTGCTGCCGGTAATACATCACACCTGCCTTCGTTCCTCCATATGTTTATAGGCACCATTCCCGGATCCGTAGGTGAGACTTCAACACTGGCCATACTCATAGGTGCTCTTATTCTGATAATGACAGGAGTTGGAAGCTGGAAGATAATAGTAAGTGTATTTGCCGGTGGTTTTGGTATGGGTTTGTTACTGAATGCTTTTGCCGTCAATCCTTTTATGGAGGTTCCCGCTTATTATCATTTTGTGATGGGAGGATTTGCTTTTGGTGCTGTCTTTATGGCCACTGACCCGGTATCAGGATCACAGACTGAGAGAGGTAAATGGATCTACGGCTTTCTTATTGGTGTGCTGTCTGTACTCTTCCGGGTGGTAAACCCTGCATATCCCGAAGGCGTTATGCTGGCGATACTGCTAATGAATGCATTTGCACCGCTGATAGACTACTTCGTTATCCAGTCGAGCATTAAAAAGAGGCTTAAACGTGCTAAACTCGCAACAAACAATATTGTAAGATGAAACAGTTCAGTAACAGATATATATTCATTTTTTCCTCTATTATGGTGATTCTCGTGGCAACACTTCTTTCCCTTGCTGCCACAGTTCTGCAGCCTCTGCAGCAGAAGAACCTTGAAATTGAGAAGAAGAAAAGCATGCTTGAGTCTATCGGTGTGCCATCAACACGAAAGACGACAGAATCGTTATATGCCAGGCATATAACATCAAGTTTTGTTCTTAATGATAAAGGAGAAGAAGTTCCGGGTATTGATGCATTCAATGTTGATCTCAGTATTGAACAAAAGAAACCTCTTGACCAGCAATACTTTCCTGTTTTCAGGGCTACTGCCGATAACGGTGACAGTGTCGTTATACTGCCTGTCAGGGGAAAAGGCCTGTGGGGTCCGATATGGGGATATATATCGCTGAAATCGGATATGAACACTATATACGGGGCGACTTTTGATCATCAGGGGGAGACTCCCGGACTGGGTGCTGAGATAAGCACTCCCCCATTTGAGAATATGTTCCCTGGCAAGAAGATTTATGAGGGTGATAAATTTGTCTCCATAGATGTGGTTAAAGGAGGGGCTAAACCTAATGATCCTCATGGTGTAGATGCAATTTCAGGAGGGACCTTAACAAGTAAGGGCCTTCAGAATATGCTATATGATTGTCTCGGAAAATATAACACATGGCTTTTAAAAAACAGAAAATAGTATAGTATATGAGTACCAAGGAAAAAGAGCCGTTATTCTCGGCAAAAAATTTAAGGATCTTTACCGCACCGCTGAGTAAGGAAAATCCTATTACTGTACAGGTTCTGGGTATATGTTCTGCCCTGGCAATAACAGTAAAGCTTAAACCCGCCCTGGTTATGGCTTTGTCTGTAACCATCGTGGTTGCTGTATCAAACGTTGTTGTTGCAGCGATGAGAAAACTTATTCCTGAAAGGATCAGGATAATTGTACAACTTGTGGTTATTGCTACCATGGTTATCCTGGTCGACCAGTCCCTGAAGGCATTCGCTTTCGATGTGAGCAAACAGCTGTCTGTCTTTGTCGGTCTTATAATCACCAACTGTATCATCATGGGCCGGCTTGAAGCATTTGCCATGGCAAATAAACCGTGGCCTTCATTTATCGACGGACTGGGAAATGGTGCCGGGTATGGTATAATATTGATAATTGTTGCCTTCTTCAGGGAACTGCTGGGATCAGGGACTGTCTATGGTTACCCCGTGATGACAAAACTTGGTTTCTATTCAACTGGTTATCATAATAACGGTCTCATGATCCTGCCTCCGATGGCACTGATCACAGTTGGAATAATTATATGGGTACAACGTAGCAGGAATAAAAGTCTGATCGAGAAAAAATAGACAATAAATTATGGAACATCTGTTAAATATATTTGTAAAGTCGATCTTTATCGACAACATGGTCTTTGCCTTTTTTCTGGGAATGTGCTCATTCCTGGCTGTGTCGAAGACTGTCAAGACATCTATCGGACTTGGTATTGCAGTGGTATTTGTACTGTTGATCACCACCCCGGTTAACTTTCTTGTAGAACATTATATACTCAATAAAGGAGCGCTGTCGTGGCTTGGTAAAGGATTTGCCGATGTCGATCTCAGCTTTCTTACCTTCATGGTCTTTATAGCCGTTATTGCGGCTATGGTCCAGCTGGTTGAGATGATCGTTGAGAAGTTCAGCCAGTCATTATATAATTCACTTGGTATCTTTCTCCCGCTGATCGCTGTGAACTGCGCAATACTGGGAGCTTCACTCTTTATGCAGGAACGTGAATACCAGACATTGGGTGAAGCTACTGTTTTTGGATTGGGCTCAGGAATAGGCTGGATGCTTGCAATAGTCAGTGTAGCTGCGATCCGTGAGAAACTCGCGTATAGTAATGTGCCTGATCCGCTTAAGGGACTTGGCATAACTTTCATTCTGACAGGCCTGATGGCAATTGCATTTATGGGATTTATGGGAATTAAACTATAAAAGAAATTTTTTGATTATGATCTTAGCTATTTCAACAGGCGGTACAATTTTATACAGCATTATTGTTTTCTTGTTAATAATATTAATGCTGGTCAGCGTTCTCATCATAGCCAAAGAGAAACTGGCCCCCAAAGGGGAAGTTAAAATGCAGATAAATGACCGTGAGTTTACAGTCTCTCCGGGATCGAATCTGCTCTCCACCCTTTCGGGTAATGATATATTTCTTCCTTCCGCCTGTGGTGGTGGCGGCACATGTGGTATGTGTAAATGCCAGGTAGTTGAGGGAGGTGGCTCTATTCTGCCTACCGAAACAGGCTTTTTTACCAGAAAGGAACAACAGAATCACTGGCGACTGGGTTGCCAGGTTAAGGTAAGGGAAAACATCCGTATAAAAGTCCCCGAAGCAGTGATGGGGATCAAAAAGTGGGAATGTGTGGTTATCTCCAACAGAAACGTGGCAACATTCATTAAGGAATTTGTGGTTAAGCTTCCGGAAGGGGAGGCCATGGATTTCACACCTGGTGGATATATCCAGATTGATGTTCCCAAATATGAAACAAGCTTCAGGGAATTCGATATAGAAGAGCAGTTCAGGAGCGACTGGGATAACTATAAGATGTGGGACCTGCGTGTTAAGAACAACGAAGAGACTTTCAGGGCTTATTCCATGGCTAACTATCCTGCTGAGAAAAACCTTATAAAGCTGAATATAAGAATTGCAACACCGCCATGGGATAATGTGAAAAAGCAGTTTAAGAATGTTCCTCCTGGTCTGTGTTCGTCATATATCTTCTCACGTAAACCGGGCGATAAAGTAGAACTTTCAGGACCTTACGGGGAATTCCATATCAAAGATACCGATAATGAAATGGTCTATATAGGTGGAGGAGCAGGCATGGCACCCCTGAGATCTCATATATTCCACCTGTTCCATACCCTTAAGACAAAAAGGAAAGTGTCATACTGGTATGGTGCAAGATCCTTAAGGGAAGTGTTTTATGAAGATGAGTTCAGATCCATCGAAAAAGACTTCCCCAACTTTACTTTTAACCTGGCTCTTTCAGAGCCTTTGCCTGAAGATAACTGGAAAGGGTATACAGGTTTCATTCACCAGGTGCTTTATGACAACTACCTGAGTAAACATGAAGAGCCGGAAGAAATTGAATATTATTTCTGTGGTCCGCCGCAAATGAATAATGCCGTGGTAAAAACTCTAGACGGGCTGGGAGTGCCAAATGAAAATATTTCGTTTGATGATTTTGGAATATGATAAAAAAACTGTTACCGGTATCGCTGATTCTCTTAGCTCTTTTGATATCATGCAATGAGAAAAAAACTGAACTGGCCAGTTTCAAAGGGTTCACACAGGGGACAACATACAGTATTGTATACGAAAACAACAAGGATCTGGATGCACAGGACCTTAAAAATCAAGTAGAGAAAATACTGCACGATTTTGATATGTCCCTGTCGGTATATATTGACTCATCCATCATATCGAGGATAAACAGGAATGAGGATGCTGCTGTTGATACCTTCTTTACAGGTGTCTTTGATGAATCGGCCATGATATCAGCAATGACCAACGGTGCCTTTGATATAACTGTTGGTCCCCTTGTTGATGCCTGGGGTTTCGGGCCCGACGGACGGAGGACTTTCAAGGCATCTGACCTCGACAGCCTTATGCAGCTGATTGGCATGTCGAAGGTGGCTCTGGTTAACGGTCATATAAAAAAAAGAGATCCCAGGATATCTCTTGATGTTAATGCTATCGCACAGGGCTATTCAGTAGATGTTGTATGCCGGTATTTTAACCACCTGGGCCTTAAGGATTACCTGGTAGAGATAGGCGGAGAAGTGAGGGCTGGAGGAACAAAGGACGGGGAGTTATGGAAAATAGGCATTGACAAACCGGTAGACAATAATATGTTCCCTGGGGAGGATCTGCAGGCAGTAATAAAAATATCTGACAAAGCCCTGGCTACATCGGGTAATTACAGGAAGTTCTATATAGAGAACGGGATTAAATATTCTCACGAGATTGATCCCATTACCGGGTATCCTGCAAAAAATACTCTTCTTAGTGCAACCATTCTTGCTGATAAGTGCGGCATCGCCGATGGACTGGCAACAGCCTGTATGGTCATGGGAACGCAAAAGTCAATTGATTTTATTAATGACCACCCTGAGTACAGTGCCTATTTTGTCTATTCAGATGAGAAGGGAAATTTCAAAACATGGTTTTCCCCCGGCCTGAAGAAATACCTTGAAGAATAGTAATCGTTTAGTATACTTTATTGCCAGTGAAAGGTAAGTGAAGTCAGGGTCCCTATAGACTTTTAAGACTACATGATGAACATCCGGGGAAACCGTCGGTAGGATTGCATCCGATATCGGTCTGTTGAGCACATTTAATCCCTCTCTTACGCATTTCAGGGTTTCTGCTGATATGTGTTTCAGGGAACCTGCCCTGCGGCTTCAACAGGATACTGACACCAAATCCAATTCCTGCTATTGCAAGGAATATAACACTCAATATCACCAGCTTTACAAACATTTTTCCTCTTTCCCTTCCTGTAATTTTATAATTTTCTTTTTGTGTCCGGAATATGCAATTCCGGCTGCCGGGTACAAAGATAACCATCATTTCGCAGTGTGAACTAAACAACCGGTAAAAATATTTGTTTAAAGTTAAAAGATCATAATTTTGAATATTATTCAGATAATAATGAAGCAGGAAACAAACGTATCAGACCTTAAAGCAGACAAGAAAGCAGTGCTGGCCGACTGGAGGCTGGCAAACCTGAGCAGGGATCTAAGTGTAACCGGGAGGAGAGAAGTACTGACCGGGAAGGCCAAATTCGGTATATTTGGCGATGGCAAAGAGATAGTCCAGATAGCAATGGCAAAGCAGTTCAGGGATGGAGACTGGCGATCGGGATATTACCGTGACCAGACCTGGATGATGGCAATGGGACTTTATGATTCATTGGAATTCTTTCATCAGCTCTACGGTATCACAGACCGGAGTGTCCATCATGGAAGTGGGGGAAGGGTTTTTAATAATCACTTTTCAGTGCCAAATATAGATCCTGATGGAACCTGGAGAGACCTTACCAAACAAAAGAACTCCTCAGCAGACATATCTCCGACCGCCGGACAGATGCCACGACTTCTGGGATTGGCATATGCGTCGAAACTGTTCCGTCAGAATAAAGACCTTCAGCAATATAAAACCCTGTCACTTAAGGGAAATGAAGTGGCATTCGGGGCGATAGGTGATGCCAGTACTTCAGAAGGCTATTTCTGGGAAACAATAAATGCTGCCGGAGTCTTACAGGTCCCACTGGCAGTTTCTGTCTATGATGATGGTTACGGTATATCTGTACCGAAAAAATACCAGACTACCAAAGGCAGTATTTCTGAAATACTCAAGGGCTTTGAGGGAACAAAGAATAAACCTGGAATAAAGATATTCAGGGGGAAAGGCTGGGATTATCAAGGTCTGATAAAGATGTATGAAGAAGGAATAGCCGTTTGTCGTGAGACACATACCCCGGTTGTTTTTCATATCGAGGAAGTCACACAGCCACAGGGGCATTCAACATCCGGATCGCATGAGAGATACAAGAGTGAAGAAAGGCTAAAGTGGGAAGCTGAATTTGATCCTATCAGCAAGATGCGTGAATGGATCATTGAAACAGGAATAGCTACTGCAGGTGAGCTTGATAAGCTGGCTGAGGAAGCCGAAGAAGAGACCAGGGCTTCAAGAAAGAAAAGCTGGGAAATGTTCCAGAGCCCTATTAAGATAGAAAGGGATGCCCTGGTGAAGATTATAAGCGAACGTTCATGTTCCTGCATAGATCAGTATAAGGAAGATTCGGTGGATAAATTCACTGAAGATCTTAAACAGGTTGTATCACCGATTCGAAAGGATAATTTTTCTACCGCACGTAAGATTCTGAGAAATGTATGCCAGAACTGTTTGAAGTCAGACAGCCTGAAGGATGATCTGAATGGTTGGCTGAAGAGAAATTTTGCGGATGCGGAAAAGAGTTATGATGCCTTCCTCTATAATGAAACCCCCGCCTCTGTAATGAATGTCAAACCTGTTCCACCGGAATATTCGGAGAACTCACCGGAGGTCCCCGGGCGCCAGGTACTGCATGAAAATTTTAATGCACTATTTGAAAGGTATCCCAAGCTGGTGATCTTTGGCGAAGACACCGGTCATATCGGAGGTGTTAACCAGGCACTGGAAGGGTTGCAGAAAAAATTTGGTGAGTTGAGGATTACGGATACCGGGATCAGGGAAGCAACAATTCTTGGCCAGGGAATAGGGCTTGCCTTGCGGGGATTACGTCCGATATCCGAGATACAGTATCTCGATTATCTTATGTATGCTCTTCAGGTTCTGAGCGATGACCTGGCAACAACATATTACAGGACGGCAGGAAGAATGATCGCACCCCTGATCATCAGGACCCGCGGACACCGCCTGGAGGGTATGTGGCATTCAGGATCACCCATGAGTATGCTTATTAACTCTGTACGGGGAATATATGTTTGTTCTCCCAGGGATATGACACGGGCAGCGGGATTTTATAATACCCTGCTCGAAGGCAATGATCCTGCTATTGTAATTGAGCCCCTTAATGGCTACAGGCTTAAGGAAAGGCTACCAGATAATACCGGTGATTTTAAAATACCGCTTGGTATTCCTGAGATAATGAACAGTGGTACTGATATCACACTTGTTACTTACGGTTCTATAGTCAGGATAGCCATGGAGGCTGTAAAACAGCTTGCTGCACATGATATTTCAGTGGAACTGATAGATGTGCAGACGCTTGTTCCCTTTGACAAGAACGGTGTAATACTGGAATCGGTGAAGAAGACCAACAGGATTCTCTTCCTTGATGAGGATGTGCCCGGTGGCACAACGGCTTATATGATGCAGGAAGTAATGGAGACACAGGGGGCATGGAAATACCTCGACAGTTCACCAAAGACCCTTTCGGCAAAAGAACACAGGCCTGCCTATACCAGTGATGGTGATTATTTTTCCAAACCGAATGCCGAAGATATATTTGAGGCTGTTTATGCAATTATGAATGAAGCTCAGCCTGCAAAATATGTCTAAACAGGCTTACACTATATGAATAACAGCATTGGGGCCGGGTATCATTTCTTCACGGCCGCTGTTCCATGTGTTAAAAAGGATATGAAGTCCCCCGGTCAGTTTTCCGGGGGAATTTTTTCATTCACACCGATAATCTTGAGTAGTTCCATGGCTGCTTCCCTTGGTCCGCTTGTTGCATATCCGGGTATGCCGAGCCTAGTCCGCATCTGTCCTACGAAGACCTCATGCTTGAAGAATGAGCGGAAATATTTTTCAGCTATCTTATCATGAAGCTCCTTATATTCAGGAGGGCCAAAGATATTGGCAAAATATGAATGGACCAGTCCGCTGGATGTTGTCGTTCCCTTGCTCATAACAGCTCCCTCACTGAAGATGTCGAGAGCCCACTCCGGGGAATTGAATCTTTCTATTACAGGATGTTCGTCGTCGATCTCCTCGTAGTTATTGGCGTAAAGAATGTAATCGATCTTATGTCCGCTTGTAATAGTCTCAAAGCTTGTAACAGGCATAACAATACGGGCATTCACCTGGTTTGGGTTCATTATTATTGATCTGTCCAGGTGGCCGAATGCATATCCCGGCTGCAGGTCATCCAGGCGCAGGAATGCTCCTATCTCCGTGCCGAAACCAAGAGCATTTCCATTTTTGTCAAGTTCAATAGATCCCATATCATCGGCTATGATGGTAAGGTCCCGTATATGTTTTTCTGCAAGTACCCTGAAAGCTTCCAGTGTCTCAGATTTCCCGGCCCCGGTATCCCCCATCATAAGAATAGTGGCCTCTTTGTCGCCCTGCAGGAGTATCTTGACCATAGCACCATGAAACGGCATATGCCCCGATTTTATTACTATGGAGTTATGAAGCGTAAGGATCATCTTTTTAAGGTACCCGAAATACCCGAACTCAGGCCTGTTAGGTATGGCTCCGACAAAAATACCATTGTCATTATCCTCATAAAAGACTGTAGAATATGATGCAAGATCGTCCAGGGCTGTTCCGGGTACACCGTATATGAAGAGGGCATCCGGTTTCCTTCGTAGGTCCGAATCATCGGCAAGCTGGAACAGGTTACACATGGAGAAACCAAGCTCGAAGAAGTCCATGTGAAAATAGACCATTATGAACAGCTTACCTACCTTGGTCGGATAGCACAGCCATTCTTCAGGGTTTAGGTCAACAAGATCAATCGGATTCTGTGAGATCTTTTTGAAATGCCCCGTACGCTTGTTCATCGGTTGTTGTACGACCAGCGGAGGATATATCAGCATCTGTCTAATAACAGGCAGTGCATTGAGTTTTTTATATTTTTCAGCTTTGTAGGCTACGTTCTTTGGTAATGAAATGACAGCCATCTCCGCACCTGCCGGTATCTGCCTGTAAACCGTCGGATGTGTTCCTGTTATGTTTTCCTGGATATGGCGGTAAACCGTCCTTATAAGGTGCGTTAACTGCTCTATTGTCTCATTAAAGGTACGATAGGGCCTCTTATCAAGCCTGTCGCCCTGGGAATCATTTATAATAAACCTGTCGAAATGACGCCAGAAATCATACAGGTATTCCACAAAACTGTTAAGGTTTTCTGTATCCCGGAGAAATGTGACCGACCTGTCAAAAATATGAGGTACAAGATTACTCTCATATTTAACGAGTAATGTAAGGGTTTTTACGAGGTCATCAACAGAATCTCTGTTGTTATCACATTCGCTGAAAATACATAATAAAGGTGAGTTCTTTAATTTCAGCTTTTCCAGGCAAAGATCAAGGACGATTCTGAACTTATCACTTGCCAGCAGTTCCTCCGGAGTCTCGCACATCCTCTCGCGGATGTTGAGAATAGCTTTGTTTCCAATAATACGTAATGTACTTCTTTGCATTATAATATTTAACGATTGTCGCAAAAATATGATAATATTTAATTGATCATAAGCATTTACTTAATTATTTTTGTGACATATATATATTTTGACTTATTGTCCAGATTTATGCCAAAGGAATTTGATTTATTTGAAATATTACCGGAAGATAAGATTCCCGATAAAGGTAAAATACTTATTTCGGAACCTTTCCTCCCTGATACCTTTTTTAACCGCAGTATAATATACCTTACCGATCATTCGGATCAGGGATCAGTAGGGTTTATTCTTAACAAGAAGCTTGACCTGATGATCAGTGCTGCCATTGAAGGATTTGAAGGACTGGATGAGAATCTTAACATGGGGGGACCTGTGGCTCCCGATACCCTGCATTATATTCACAGTATCGGCGAAAGGATTCCCAACAGTGTTCCTGTGGAGAATAATATCTTCTGGGGAGGAGATATTGAGACAATTCGTGAACTCATACGTAACGGTCAGATCGACAGTACCCAGATACGTTTTTTCCTTGGATATTCCGGCTGGTCGGCGGGACAACTCGAACGGGAGCTTAAAGAAAACTCATGGGTGATTGCGAGGGTAAATCCTGAAGTGGTTATGAATAGCCGGGGAGATGATACATGGAAGACGATACTGAGAAGTTTTAAGAATAAATACAGGATGTGGGCTGACTTCCCGGATTCCCCCGAGATGAATTAAATATGCAATATCTTAAATACCAGTTCCTTCAGTAGTTCACCCTGGTCAGTGCCCGGATCACCATAGCCCTTTGATTTAAGATCGTATATTCGTAAGAGACTGATAATCTTAACAGTTTTTGATACATTATATTTAGAAGCAGCAAGTTCATATTCTTTTACGAAATAAGGATTGATCCTTAATACTGCAGCAACGTTATTCTTCGTCTTATCGGTAAGATAATGGTAAGTCAGCAACTTTGTAAAGAATCCAAAAAGTGAAGCTATCGTAAGTGTGATAGGATTGTCTTTTGTATTGCTGGCGAAATGGAGTACAATCATATTGGCTTTGATGATATTCTTATCACCAATGGCTTTCTGAAGTTCAAAATTATTGTAGTCCTTACTGATGCCGATATTTTCTTCTATGAGTCCGGTTGTAATGACAGGTTTTTCAGCAGGCAGGGTGATGATAAGTTTTTCAAGCTCATTAACTATCTTATGAAGGTCTGTCCCCAGATACTCGGTCAGCATTGCACTTGCATTGGGCTCGGTTTTTATACCTTTTGACATCAGATACCTTTCTATCCAGCCAGGTATAAGATAATCCCTGATCCTGGGAGACTCAAAATAGGCATCATGCTTCTCAAGCAACTTGTAGAGCCTGGTCCTTTTATCTATTGTCCTGTACTTGTAACAGAAAACCAGGATGGTGGAAAGCAGAGGTTTTTCAAGATAAACAGTCAGATCATCGAGTTTCCTGAGCGATTGTGCCTCTTTAACGATAATCACCTGGTGGGTTGCCATCATCGGGAACCTCCTTGCAGTATCTATTATTGCCGGAACACTGGTTTCTTCTCCGTATAATATTATCTGGTTAAAAGATTTATCAGCTTCAGGCAAAATCTTTTCCTCAATATAGTCGGAGATAAGATCAATATAATAGGTTTCCTCCCCGGCAAGAAAATAAACAGGTTTAAATATACGGTTTTTAAGATCTGTGATGATTTCTTCGTAAGTAACAGCCATTATCAGAATCTTAGATGTTTTACCGATACGCCATTTTCTTTTATCTCCCTTAATGATTCAATACCTATTTTGAGATGCATATCAACAAAATCGTTTGTAACTTTCTGATCACTGGCTTCTGTTTTTATTCCGGTAGAGATCATAGGCTGATCTGATACCAGTAGTAGTGCACCAGTGGGGATCTCGTTTGCAAATCCTACGGTAAAAATTGTGGCTGTCTCCATATCCACTGCCATTGCTCTTGTCTTGAGAATAAATTTCTTGAATCTTTCATCAAACTCCCATACTCTCCTGTTGGTGGTATAGACGGTACCTGTCCAGTATTCTCTTTTAAACCGCGTTATGGTTGCTGAAATGGCACTTTGCAACTTAAAAGCAGGCAGTGCAGGTACTTCAATCGGCAGGTAATCGTTGGAGGTACCATCACTCCTGATGGCAGCTATAGGGAGGATAAGATCACCAAGGGTATTCTTTTTTTTAATGGCACCGCATTTACCAAGAAACAGGACGGCTGTAGGACTGATCGCACTGAGCAGGTCCATTATAGTGGCGGCATTCGGACTTCCCATACCGAAATTGATAATTGTAATCCCCTTGGAGGTAGCACTGGGCATATTCTTGTTCAGACCATCAACTGGGACTTTATTCCATTTTGCAAAGAGTTCCACATAATACTGGAAGTTGGTAAGAAGAACGTACTTTCCGAAACTCTTAATCGACTTTCCGGTATACCTGGGTAACCAGTTATTAACAATTTCATCTTTGGTTCTCATATTATAAGTTCAGATTGTTTTAATCTCAATATATTTGTACATGTAAGAGTTTTTATTGCTATATTTTATTGATCAACAGCAGCCCGGTGGATTTTCAATTAATTATCTGGTTATCTGAGTAGTTCATTTCAAACGATTAAGCCGTGGCGGAATATCCTGAAAAATACCGGGTTATATTAATGAACGGTGTCAAGTAAAATAATCTGTATTCCGGATTCAAAAATACAAAACTAAGTTGAAAGAGTTAAATCTGCCTCAATATTCATTTAAAATAAAAGGTAAGGAAAGTAATGAAATGATCTTTGACCAGGTGAGGAGGAAATATGTCAGGCTCACACCTGAGGAATGGGTACGTCAGAATTTCATTCAATACCTGATCAATGCAGGAAAATATCCGTCGGGATTGCTTGGTATAGAGGTGATGTTCAGACTAAACAAACTGAAAAGGAGGGTTGATATCCTTGTGCATAACAGAAGCGGGAAACCTGTTATGATTGTGGAATGTAAAGCGCCTGAGGTGAAGATAGATGATAAAGTATTTGAGCAGATAGTTACTTACAATATGGGTTACAGGGTTCCCTATATAGTTGTGACAAATGGTTTATTGCATTATGCCTGCAGGATCTTCCCGGAGGAAAGAAGGTTTGAATTCCTTAATTTCATTCCTCTTTATGAGGATATTTCAGATTGATATTATTGATGATCAACGTTACATGCGCAGTCATTAGGAATGAAGACAACGAGGTTCTTGTTGTTCAGAGAGATGAGAATACTGACCATCCTTTCAAGTGGGAATTTCCGGGCGGCAAGATAGCTGAAGGTGAGACAGAGGAAGAATGTGTTGTTCGAGAGGTAAGGGAGGAACTTTCAATGGATATTGTCATTTGCAGGAGGTTGCCTGATGTGATACACGATTATGGACACAAAAAGATCAGGCTTATTCCTTTTGTCTGCGATACGCTCGATGAGATCCCGTTTCTCTCGGAACATCTTGCCTATAAGTGGCTGGATCCTGCCAGTCTTCTGACGGCAGATCTTGCTGAAGCAGATGTGTTTGTTGCAAAGGATTTTATTAACCGAATGTCAGATGAGGATATCATAAAAAAGAAGCATGCTGAAGATTACCAGGGTGAACCGGTTCCCGATTCCGGATTACAAAAAATGATCAGTGATATAATGGGTAGCAGTGAGGCTGAATGGATTGCATTGTCTGCATGTGAAAACAGGATTATTTTTCAGAAACTTATGGAATATTCATATTCTGATGATAAGAAACTGGCTTTTCGTGCATCATGGATCATCTCAAAAGTGTTTGACAGTCATCCCTCAATCCTCACTCCCTTACTGCCCCGTATAGCAGATAGCCTGCCTGATGTGAAAAATGAAAGTGTAGTACGGTCATTCCTCCGGATCTTGTCGATGAGTGATATGACCAGCCTCGACAGTGATCATCACGGATTTTTGGCTGATTATTGTTTCATGGCACTCAATTCAGGTTTTTCTGCGATCGCCATCAAGGCATATTCCATGGAGATACTGTACAGGCTGACGGTCATATATCCGGAACTTGGTGTTGAGCTTGCTGCTTCGGTCCGTAATGTTACGGAAGAAGCGTCTGCCGGTATCAAAGCACGGGGAAGGATTATCCTGAAAAAACTGGCAGAACTGCCTATAAAGCCAGGATCCAGTCAGTAATGATCTTAAGGGCCTCAGGAGAAAATGTCTCCTCAATATCTGAATATTCTGAAGGAAGACCTGTTTTACAGTGCTGGAACAAATGGTTCAGATCCGGTAACATTATGGTTTTGACATTCATGTTACCTGATGATTCAACAGCTTTCTTTATGGCCGGAAGGTTTTCCCTGGCGTCTACCTGGAGGTCCTTACTACCGTCAAGAGCCAGGACGGGGCATTTCACCTTCTTCCAGTAAACAGAAGGGTCGGTCATCATGAAATATCTTAACCATGTATATGAATTTGCCCCGAAAGTGGCTTTAAGCCTTTTTATTGCATTTTCAATATCTCCGGATGAAAGTTTTTGTTTTTCCAGGATATCCCTGTAAGTCGCAAGTATTTTCTCCTCCGCAACCCTGTTGTCTTTTTCCTTTTTCAGGATATCATAAAGTCTCCTGTTAATATCTGTATTTTCCTTTATCTTTTTCTCACTTATACCCATCTGCCTGCTTATATCCTGTGACTGTTTGAGGATGATCTTTTCGCCGTTCACTCCCGGTCCGGCCAGGGATACAATAAATGCTACCGAATCATTTTTTGATGCTACCATCGGGGCGATGAGTCCACCTTCACTATGCCCGATAAGGCCAGTCTTTTCCGGGTTGCTGAATGGTTGATCTTTTAAATACTCCCATGCGGCCTCTGCGTCAGTAGCGAGATCGGCTGAAGTTGCCTGGCCATAATTGCCCTGTGATTTCCCGACCCCTCTGTCGTCATATCTCAGTACTGCAATACCATGGCGCGTAAGATAGTCGGCTATAACAAGGAAAGGTTTGTGACCCATCAATTCCTCATTCCTGTTCTGTGGTCCGGAGCCCGTTATAAGTACAGCAGCCGGGAAAGGTCCTTTTCCCTCGGGAATAGTCAGCGTTCCTGCCAGCTTAATATTGAACCTGTGGTTGGTGAAGGTCACATCTTCCGATTTATAAGGGAATGGTGGTTTCGGTTCCTGTGGCCTGTTAACAAGCAACTCTTTTTTTAACTTTTTAAGCGGAAGGGAAAATACTACTCCTGCCTGTGTCCATTGTCCGTCAATAATAGTATCGTTCTTTATTTCTCCGACATACCTTGCTCTAAGTAATGGGGCGGAGATTTTTAATGAATCGCCTGAAAGGACCACTGGCCCGATTTTGATACCTTTTGCTCCCTGGTCCGGACTGTCAAAGGTGGCAACCAGTGAATCATTCTCAACGGTTGAAATATTAAAAACGACCCTAAGCTCAATGGCCCCGGTGTTTATCCTGCCAAGCCAGGATCCGGTCAGGGATTCCTTCAGGTTGGTATTCTGAGCTGACAGAACCTGTGATACGAACAGGATAGTTATTATTGCAGGATACAAAATAGTTTTTTTCATTATCCCTGGATTTTGAATATACAAAGGTATTTAAATTCTTTTCAAATGATGATAGCCCGTGTGATGTGACCAAATACTATTTTTCAACAATTCTTTTGTATTTTTGCATTTCATTTTTTTACCGCGTTATGAAAGTAGTTGATACAAAAGGGCAGTTGTGTCCGGCACCATTGATAGCCACCCGGAAGGCTCTCAGGGAATCTGCTGAGGGAGAATCTTTTATTGTACTGACTGATAATAAGACTTCATTAAATAATGTAACACGGTTTCTTAAGGATAATAATACTGTTTTTGAAATCAGAGAGAAGGATGGTATCTGGTCGGTGGCGATCACAAAATCGGAAGGGGAGCTCAGGAATGAAAATGTTGATGACTATTGCACCACGGATATAGCACATTTTGAGAAAGGTGATTTTGTTATTGCCATTACATCTGACAGGATGGGAGAGGGAGATGAAAAGCTTGGAAGGTTATTAATGGTCAATTTTATAAAAGCTGTTAAGGATCTTGATAAGCTTCCGTCAAAAATGGTCTTCTATAACAGGGGAGTTACCCTTGCAGTCAGGGGATCAGAGACAGCAAATGATCTTAAGGATATTGAAAAGATGGGAGTCGAACTGCTTTTTTGCGGAACATGCGTGAATTACTATAATCTTGAAGAGGAGATTGAAACAGGGATCCTGAGTAACATGTTTGTTATAGCCGAGACCCTTGCATCTGCCGGTAACATAGTAAAGCCCTGATAATTAATCACTACAAGGAATGAAAGTTGATCTGCTTCAAATGGTTGAGTATGGTGGTTGTTCATCAAAGATATCTCCCAAACAACTGGAAGAGATACTCAAATTCCTGCCTCTCCCTGATGATCCTGATATTCTTGTGGACATAGATACCCATGATGATGCGGGAGTATACAGGATAAATGATGACCTGGCCCTGGTTCTCACAACCGATTTTTTTCCTCCTGTCTGTAGTGAACCTTATGAGTTCGGGGAGATAGCAGCGGCAAATTCAATCAGCGATGTGTATGCTATGGGAGGTGATCCCGTTCTTGCCCTTAACATAATGATGTTTCCTGCTGCAAAGCTTCCACTCGAAGTGTATTCTGATATACTGAAGGGAGGATTTGACAAAGCAACTGAAGCCGGTGTTAGAATAATAGGAGGTCATACAATTGATGATTTTCCTCCCAAATACGGACTGGCTGTTGTGGGATATGTAGATCCGTCAAGGATAATAACCAATTCAGGGGCAAGACCTGGTGATAACCTCATTCTTACAAAACCCCTGGGCACCGGTGTTATAATGGCAGGTCAGAGGCTTGGTATGACCAGCGAAGAGGATGTGGCTGAAGCCAAACGACTGATGAAGCTTCTCAATAAATCAGGAGCCGGAATAATGAAAAAATATCCGGTTAAGGGAGCTACAGATATTACAGGCTTTGGCCTGGCAGGTCATGCCTTTAAGATGGCAAAAGCCAGTGATGTGTCAGTCACAATAAACATGAAAAAAGTGCCACTTATCGGGAATACTTATGATCTGCTTGATGCGGGATGTATCCCCGGAGCATCATTCCGTAATCTTGAATTTGTGGATGAGCACCTTTACGCCGGAACAGACCTCGATTATAACCTTAAGATGCTTGCTTTTGATGCACAGACTTCCGGGGGACTGCTTATCAGCATACCCGCAAAAGAGACAGAACTTATATTAAAGGATCTGCATTCCACAGGTTTAACAACAGCCTCAGTAATAGGCTATGTAACCGGCAGGAAGGAAAAATACCTGTACCTTGAAAATTAAGGCTTCAAATTGCTCCGGATGACTTCATTTATGCCTGGGATAGCTGCTGCTGAACAGGCAGGTACAGTGAGATACTGATTTACACACGACTACCCCCCGGATAATTTCTGATAAACACCGTTTGTCCATCCGAAACCATCCTGGGTCGGGTACTCTCCACCTCCACTTTTCTTTGTTGTATCAACAACATCATATTTTTCGAGCATCTTATAAGTCGACATGTAAACTTTTTTATTCAGGTTAAGCCACCGTGTCTCGATTGTCGACGCGAGGCCATCTATATGATAATTTCGCAAACCATTAATAGTAATCCATTCCAGGGGAGCCCAGCCGTTGGGAGAATCCCATTGCTCTCCTGTCGTTATTAAAGTGGGTACCACTCCCCCTGGTGAAAGAAAGGATCGTTTAATATTCTCAGCAGTCTTCTCCGCCTGTGAGTCGCTGGCTATCCTGAAGAACAACGGGTACATGCCTGCAAGCGAAAGGATGCCGGTTTGTTCTCCGGCTTTAAAATTATAGTCCGTGAAAAAGCCTCTCTTTTCATTCCAGCAATATTTAATTATCTCCTGTTTCCTGAGCTCCGCTTTATCGTTGTACAACATGGCTTTTACCGTATCTCCTTCAAGCCTGTAAGTTTTCGCAAGGGTAAGTTCCATATTATACAGAAGAGCATTCAGGTCAACAGGAATTATGTCGGTCGTATGTATTGTATATAATTTCCATGCACCTGTACTATCAGGTGAAAGCCACCTGCAGGTGAAATCCCACCCTGATTCAGCTGTGGCCCTGAGGTTCCTGTAAATATCATTTAAGTTCGTCCCCGGGAAATGCACAGCAGCTTCCTGTGCTGTTTTTACATCCTCACGGTAACTCTCCGAACGTGGAATATCACTGTCTGACCAGTACCTGTTAAGGATCCCGTCGTCATCAAGCTTCACCACTCTTCTGAATGTATCACCCGGCCCCGACAGTTGGTCAGCTCCGTCCATCCAGAATTTATATTCCTTCTCCATTGAATTGAGGTAATGCTTATATGTGGTGTCTGTTGTAGCATCTGCGAGCACTGATACCATAACAGGGAAAAAAGGCGGCTGCGACCTTCCAAGGTAATAGGTCCTGTTCCCATTGGGAATGTACCCGTATTTATCAATCAGGTATGAGAAGTTATCCAGCATATTTTTAATCATAACAGTCTGTTTATCCTGTTCGAGCCCAAGCATTGTAAAGTAGCTGTCCCAGTAATAAATCTCACGGAAACGTCCTCCCGGGACTATATACGGGTACGGCAGCGGGATGAGGGTGCCTGACCTTACCGTGTCAGGCGGTCTTTTCAAAACATTCCAGAGCTTTGCTATATGTACATTTATGGATGAGGAGTCGGTTACATAGTTATCCTGACCGGAAGGTATTATAAAGTTCTCTTCTATAAATGCCTTAAGCGCTGCCGTTGAACTGTCCGGAAGTTCTGAGAATTTCTCCCTGATAAGGAAAGGATCCTCCCTTGGAATACAATCGACAAAGGTTTTACTGTCGGGAAAGATGTTCTTATCTGACTGAACAGCATAGAATAACCTGCCATACAGTATCTCCGGAGGTTCAATTACAACGTTATCGACCCTGTGACTATTACAGCTTACAAGAAGCGTAATTGATAATACTGTAAGGATCCTTTTTGCAAGAAATGTTTCCATTATAACTGTTTTTATGTTCTAAATTACTGATTGCGTTACTACGATTTAAATAATGAGGTCGTATTAAAAGCTAAAAAACCTTAACCGCAGAGGGCGCAAAGACAATATGCAGAGAACGCAAAAGGATGAATTTAAAGACCTTGCCTTTGTGTACTTTGCGCCTTCTTTGTGTTCTTCGCGGTTAATTAGAACTTTTGAGACATCCTTGTAAAGTTAACCATTTTCAGGCATATTGGTTTATTTTGGATTATATATGGCTCCGGGACTTCCTGTGGATGTAACTGGATTTTAATGAATATTTTCTTTAACTTGAAGGATCTTTTCTTCAATTTAAACATTAATAAATTACAGGAAAAATGGGAAAACAACACATAAGCCGCCGTAAATTCATACAATCAGCTACAGCTGCTGCAGCAGGAACAGCCTTGATGGGCTTGCCCGGCCTTAATGCAAAAGATTTGAAAGCAGGGTCTGCCGGTGATATTGTAAGCATTGTCAGGATAAAAAACGGCAATATTGCCAGGGCGGTGGAAGCGGCTGCGGATCTTCTTGGCGGGATAGAATCAGTTACCAGAGACAGGCACAGGATACTTCTTAAACCTAATCTTGTCAGTCCGGACAGGAAATGTACTACCAAACCTGAGGTTGTGGGGGCTGTGGCCAGGCTTTTAAAGAAAGCAGGGAAAAAGGTCATGATAGGAGAGGGCTCTGCTGCTGCAGACAAATTCAATGTCATAGGAAGCGACATCTGCAGAACAAGAAAGAAAGATATACTAGATGGTATGCAGAAATATGTGTATGATGCCCTTGGGTATACTGATCTGGCGGCTTCCCTCGATATACCGTTAATCAATCTTCATTCCGGCGATATTGTTGAGGTGCCGCTGCCCGGTGGATATGCCGCCAAATCAGTGAAAATACACAGGGCTCTTACAGAAGCCGACCTGGTATGCTCTATTCCCATGATGAAGACCCATACTCTTGCCACTGTAACGCTGGCAATGAAGAACCTTATCGGTCTCTATCCGGGTACAGTATATTATTCTGTCAGGTCGTGGTTGCACGACAGGGCTGCGGAAAGGGGTTCTCATGGTATCGACTTTGAAATTGTTGATATGAACAGGGCGGTGAAAACCGGATTCTGCATAATTGATGCTTCATCGGCTATGGAAGGTAATGGTCCTTCGGATGGAAGCCTTGTCGACATGGGTCTTATTGTTGCAGGAACTTCACCTCTGGCAGCCGACATAGTAGGATCCATGCTGATGGGATTTGATCCTGACGGGATACCGGCAATTCAACTGGCACATAAAGCCGGTATGCTGCCGGCTGATATTTCCGGTATTGAAATCAGAGGAGAGAGTATAGCACAGACGATGCATAAGTTCGCAAGGCCTGTGATCTATAAATGGACTGATATAAATATGTTCTGGGGAGTAAAGGAGATATAGGCAGGATCAGTCAAATTACCGTGATCCGGTTGAAAAGTTGCTCTGTTAATGGTTATGATTCCTGTAAAGACCTTTTCCTGTAACAGGAAACTTCATAAATTAAACCACAATTTAACCTGCAAGGAAATATGATTGACAGTCTTGTCTATTTAAAGCGTTATGCTTTGTGGAACAGTCCCACTATACGGGACTTCAGGAAGTTTACAAACGGAGTGGTGGAAACAGGAAATCCGGGTTTCAGATTTAAAAAGGATGAATCGGGTGATTTCCTTTCATTCCCTTTATTTACAAATACAGAGTACCGTTACAGGAAGGAAAGGTTGAATTCATCCTTGAGGCAGCTCATGGTTTCCACGGGCACCACATCATTCATAGTCATTAAAGATGATACGATTCTTTTTGAAGAATACTTCAATGGTTATGCACGTGAATCGGTAAATACATCTTTTTCTGTAGCAAAGTCAGTGACATCCGCTCTTATCGGAATAGCTGCCGGTGAAGGGAATATTGGAGGGATGGGAGACAGGGTAATAGATTATATACCGGAATTAAAAGGAAGCGTATCTGAAGCCTTATCGATACAACACCTGATAATGATGTCATCCGGAATCAGGTATAATCCATCGCATTATCCATGGGCTGATGAACCAAAATCATATTATTACCCCGACATCAGGAAGCTTGTATTGAGCAAGGTGGTTCAGGAGGACGAACCCGGCAGGTATTTTAAATATGTGAATTACAATACTATTCTCCTGGGAATCATACTTGAACGATCGACCGGTATGATGCCCAATGATTATCTGCAGGAAAAAATATGGAAACCACTCGGAATGGAATATCCTGCATCGTGGAATCTCGACAGTAAGAACGCAGGGTTTCCGAAGATGGAAAGCGGTATAAATGGAAGGAGTATTGACTTTGCACGTTTTGGAAGGCTGTTTGTCAATAAAGGAAGATGGGATGACAGGCAGTTAATATCTGAGAAATGGGTAGAAGAGTCAACAAGTCCTTTACAGATTCCTGATGACCAATACTATAAATCTAAAAATTACTATCCCTATTCAATGTTTTTTAAAGATCCGGATCTTTATTATAAATATGGCTGGTGGGGTATCAGGGACGACTCAGGGTCTTATGACTATACTGCTATCGGTGTATTGGGTCAGTTTATCTTCATAAGTCCGCAGAAAAAGATGATAATAGTACGTAACGGTAAGAGATGGGGTAAAATAAGCTGGTGGCCGGGCCTCTTTAAAAGGATCGTGGACCAGACCGGATAGCAGGGAACTCAGGGCTTTTTTTTAACTCATCCCTGACCCCACGCAGAGGGTGGCAGGCTCTCCGAGGAGGGGAGTTCAACGTAATCGACATTGTCCAGGCTTTACGTTTTAGTCTCTTCGTCCCTCAGTCCCTTCGTCACTTAGTCTCTGCGTCTCTTCCCCTAATTGCACCATATAGTCAATCCACTTCCCCGGTTTCATCCTCGTAATAGTAGCGTTGTCTTCTTTTATCCTTCTCATTTATCGGATTTGCATCCATTACCCACATTCCGCGACCATGTGTTGCAATTATTATCATGTTATCACGTGGATGAATTGCCAGATCATGGACATATACAAAAGGAAGATCACCCAGTATATCCCATTTCTTCCCGCCGTCCTTGCTGATGAAGACACCTGCATCGGTACCGGCATATAGTATATCTTTATTAACAGGATCTTCTCTTATGACATTCACCGGACCTACCGGGATATTCCCGGAGATATCCTGCCAGGTATCTCCAAAGTCTGTTGATTTCCATATATATACCTGGAAATCATCGTCTCTCCTTCCGGTCTGTGTCAGGTATACTGTGCCAATATCATACGCTGAAGCAACGATACGTGAAACAAATTTTACAGGGACAGCGCCGTTTCTTATCTCTTCCCAGTTATTGCCCCCGTCCTTTGTTCTCCATATCCGGCCATCATCGGTTCCGGCATATATAAGACCGAATCTCAGTGGCGATTCATCCATTACTGAAATGGTCTGATAGTTAATATCTCCTATTTTTGCAGGATCGTTATAAGACAGATCGGGACTGATAAATTTCCATGTATCACCCTGGTCCCTTGACATCATCACGAACTGCATACCATGATATATTATATCATGATTAAATGTTGAAATCATGCTCGGGGCCACCCATTGTCCCCTGAGAGGTACCTCTCCGGGCAGTCTGTTGGGGAGAAGGTATTTAATACTTTCAGGATAATTGTTTATCTCCGCCCTGGCAAGATTACCATAGAAGGTACTGGAGTATATTGTGTTGTTATCTACTGGGTCGACTGCATGGGTACTGCCTTCGGCACCAAGAATATGTTTGAAATCGGTTGCCGGCACTTTGTCCCTTCCATGTGACAGATCAACCGGTGCATAAAAACTGTGGTGGTCCTGTATGGATCCGAAAACCCTGAACGGTGTACTGAAGTCGTATGCTACATTATAGAACTGGGCCAGAGGAAGTACTTCAATGGGATATTTCCATGTCTTGCCCCTGTCGTAGGAAATGGTTAGTCCGCCATCCTGAACGTTCAGCAGGTAATCAGGGTTGTCGGGATCGATCCATAAGCCGTGATGATCAGCATGAGGGCCCCTTAACGGTTTAAAGGTCCTTCCTCCATCGGTGGACTGGTTAAGCCGGATACCCATGGTATAAACTGTATTTTCATCTTTGGGATCAACCCTTATCTGGCCAAAAACCCAGCCATAAGTGGCTGAATGATTCTCCATATATTTCTTTTGCTCGGGTGTTAAACCGCTTACCTGCGTCCATGTTGAACCGGCATCTGAAGTCCTGTAAATGGTGGCCCCCTTTATTATGTCCTTTTTCTGCCGACCGTATGAATCAACTTCACCGGGCTTAGCAGCCTGTGCTATTTCATAGTTATCAACATATGCATACAGTACCTTTGGATTCGACCCTGCAATATCTATCCCGATGCGACCTCTTTTGTTAGGTTCGGGCAAGCCTGTATTGATTTTTTTCCATGTTTTTCCTCCGTTGACCGATTTCCAGATGCCATTGTTAACTGTCGTATCATAAGTTCTCGGATCATTCCATTTCAGCCTCATCCTTTCCCATGTTGTACAGTATACTATATCAGGATTCTTCGGGTCAAGGACCAGGTCGTATACACCTGTGTTTTCATCAGCATATAGCACTTTTGCCCAGGTTTTTCCACCATCGGTGGTTTTATAAAGTCCCCTGTCGGGATTAGGAGTCCATTCATGTCCGGTGGCTGCAACATATACAACATTGGAATTTTTGGGATTAACCCTTATGCGGCCTATTGTATAGGTATTCTCAAGACCCATAAGCTTCCATGTCTTTCCTCCGTCGGTGGTTTTAAATACTCCGCAGCCGGCATCGGAGCTCCTGAATATATTGGCTTCCCCGGTACCGACCCAGACAACATCCGGATTATTGGGATCAATGGCTATATCTCCTATAGAAGCAGTTGGCATTCCTTTAAAAACGGGTTCAAACGTAGTGGCTTCATTGGTTGATTTCCATACTCCTCCTGTTGCTGATCCTATCCAGATGGTATAACTGCTTCCCCGTGGCGATATGGCTTCAACATCTGTACAACGGCCGCTTATATTTGTGGGACCTATGTACTGCCATTTAAGATCTTTGAAGGGAGAACCGGCTTTCATTGCTGTCAGTTTTTCCGTTAATACTACTCTCTCTTTCCCATCAGTCAGTGGTTTCTTGACCTGGGCCTGCAGGAAGGCTGAAAACATGATGAGAGCGATGAATACGGCAGAGGTTGTTTGTAGGGTTTTCATGTGGCTTTATTTTAAAGCGTTTAATCAAAAATTGTCTCAAAGACTTTATATTTTTTGGCATTAAAACACATCTCAATCTGTTTAGCTGTTGTTCTGTCTGATGAAAGAGGAGGCAGGCAATCAGGAGAGAAGAAACCTGATCCGAGGGTCTCTGTGTTTTCCCTGAAAGAAATTTCGATAAGATCACATTCAACAAATATCTTATATATGGTATATGGAAGCAACGGGTTGTTATGCTTGTTGGCGAGCTGGATGGCAATTATCCTTTTGGGAATGACTGCGGCACCTGCTTCTTCCAGGCTTTCCCTTACGGCTGATTCCCCCACTGAGGTATTAACATCTGCCCATCCACCGGGCAATGACCATTTGCCATCTGCTTTCTCTTTTATCATGAGTATTTTGTCATCTTTTATCACAACGGCCCTGATGTCGATTTTCGGGGTCTGGTATCCTGTTTCAGAGGCAAATATATCCTTTAACTTATCGTTGTCGATATCTGTATATTCATGCATTATATCTATTGACAGGTTCCTGATTTTCTCATACCTGTCGCGATCATAGTCATTTTCGCAGAAGGCAAGCCCGGCCTGGGCAATTGACTGCAATTCGGTTGCCCAGATTAACCATTTATTGTCCATATGTAAATCTTATATTGACGATGTGAATTAATCAAAATGCTGATAATAAGGATCTTCTCTAATAAAAACAGGATCAGTCTTTTCCTTTTAACACAATATTATTAGCACATGAATATACTTAAAAATTTGACAGAAGACAATTTTCAAAAAATTGTCAACTTTTTTTATTTGTTGTGTAAATTTGAAGAATATTAATTCCTTCCAGACAGATATGAAGCTATATAACTCAGGTTTCAGGTTTATTACACGGTTTATTGTATTTATTATCATGCTGGCATTTCCTGTCATTTTACATGGACAGGATACGATACCCGGAACGAGACGCCCACGTATTGCCGTTGTCTTAAGCGGGGGAGGCGCCAAGGGATTTGTTCATATCGGAGTGCTTAAGGTTCTTGAGCAGGAAGGTATCCCGATTGATATTATCGTAGGAACAAGTATTGGAAGTCTTGTCGGAGGAGTATACGCTGTAGGTTATACTGCAGATGAGATCGAAGCAATTTGTAAAAAGCAGAACTGGCAGCAACTCTTACTCGACGATCTTCCAAGGTACTACCTTTCAAGGATTGACAGGGTTATACAGCAACGTTATCTTTTTGCTCTCCGGGTAAATGAAAAGAAGAAGATAACAATACCGCAGGGTGTTATCAGGGGCCAGAATGTTCTTAATCTGCTGTGCAGCCTTGCAGGCAATGTACCTTATAATATGGACTTCAATAAGCTTCCTGTTTCTTTCGCCTGTGTTGCAACCGACCTTGAGACGGGCAAGGAGATTGATATGAGGAACGGGTTCTTACCAACTGCCATGTTTGCAAGTATGGCTGTTCCGGGTGTTTTTCAGTATATAAACAGGGACGGGCATTATCTGGTTGATGGAGGTGTTGTCAATAACTTTCCTGTTGATCTTGCAAAAAAAATGGGAGCAGATATAATAATCGGGGTAGACATCACAAGTGATTTTAACAATCCTGATAAGATCAAGTCATTACAGGGTATGTTCAGCCAGATGATGGGATTTCTTGATCTTGGAAAGGACTCTGTCAATTCAAGAATGTGTGATATTCTTATAAAACCCGATATTTCTGGATACTCACTTGCGAGTTTTAATAATCAGGCTGTGGATACTTTGATAATAAGGGGTATGGAGGCAGCCATCAAAGTAAAAGACAAGTTGCTTAAGATAAAGGAGGAATATAACCTGAAACCACGTGAACGATCGAGAAAGTATATTCCTCCCGATAAGTGGTTAATCACCAATATTTCATTGTCGGGCAAGTTCAATGCTGATGCGACTTTTTTGCTAAAGGGTATTGATATGCATACACCCGGATATTATTCCAGCGATGACATTAAAGGTGTGATAAATCAGATGTATGGCTATGGCATATTTGATAAAATATATTTCAGTCTGTACGACAATGATCAGGGCAAAACACTTAACCTCAACATCACTGAAAAAAATGTTGTTAACCAGTATGTTGGTTTTAAGGTAAACACTACAGACGCTGCTGCCCTGATGTTCAATCTTACAAGCAAGAATTTCGGTAAACGGTTCGGAATCCTGTCGGCCAGCGCGGAATTATCGGCAAATCCGGGGGTAAGATTCACAGCTGAGACAAGCAAAGGAAATTTCCCGATTGGAGGTGTTTCATTGAAAGGGAAATATCAGAATTATAATATATTTGATAATGGTATGAAGCTCTACAGGGCAAGCCTCTTTTACAGTTCAGCATCAGTATATATCTATAAGAGATTTTTTCACCAGAACATTATAGGCATTGGTATAAGGGAGGAGTATTACAGGGGCGACATATTCAGCAGGAGCGGGTATACGATAGCCAATTATGAAAAGAACAGCTACCTTACGAATGCCTATGGTTACCTGTCTGTTGACAATCTTGATGACTACTATTTTCCCAGCAGAGGTACTGAACTGTATACAGAGTATTCCTTTCAGAGCCCACTTGGAAGGAACAGCTATATCAGCCAGATATTCCAGTTCAGGATGAGAAACTATATTCCTGTTTCTAATAATGTGACCATTCTTTTCAATATGTACAACAGGTCGATTTTCAGCTCTCAGTTTCCTGCTTTCAAGGTCACACTGGCCGGAGGTGCGCCTTATTCACAATATTTTGATTATAATATCCCTTTTGTTGGCCTTAATCCCGTAACACTTGTTGACAGGTTTGCTCTTTGTGGCCTGACCGGGGTGAGGATAAGGTTTAATGACAGGCATTATCTGTCATTGGTTACCAATGCACTGTATCAGAGCAGTGATGTTTTCACTTCCACAAATGATAAGGAGTACTGGGGGGGAGGCATCGATTATTCGATCAAAACGATTCTTGGACCGATAGATGTTCTTGTCGGTTATTCAAATGCTGTAAAGGCACCTACGTTCTCAGCTAATTTTGGCTACTGGTTCTGATCGTAATCCTGATTTTCTGAAATTATACCGGATCTGCTTTTTAATCGGTGGATGATCCTTGATGTTCTGGGTTCGGAACACCTGGGCCTAAGGCTTGTTGGAAGCCCTGTAAAAATTTCTTAACAACATTTAACACATATTTTAACTATCATAACATAAAAATCACCATCTTTGCATCTTATAAATTTTTGGAAGGTTTTAGGGTACGAAATATTAGGGTCTAAAATTTATGATAAAAATATTTAAAAAACTTCATAATAAGAGCATGAGCCTGGCAGGGACTAAGTGGGCAGATCTGGTGCTTTTTACTCTTGCGGTTGCTGATGCATCTTTTTTCCCCCTGCCGATAACAACCTTTTTTATTATGCTTTTGCTTTTAAAGAATTCATCAGTTGTCAGGTCGGTAGGAATTATTTCCCTGGGTATGTTGACAGGAGCACTGATAGCATACCTTGGAGGGCATTTTATCTGGCTGACTGCAGATGGTAGTATCTCAGGCTTTGGGCATTTTATCCTGGATAAGGTACCGGGTATCACTGAAAAAAGCTATGATAAAATGCAAATGATGTATTCAAGATATGGTACCGGATTACTTTTTGTCTCGAGTATGACTCCTCTCCCTTATGGTATTTTTTCAATTTCATCAGGAGTTTTCAACATCAATATACTCCTGTTCGGACTAACTACATTTTTCAGTATGGTAATTAAATATACCATTATCTCGCTGGCTGTTAAAAAGATAGGCTTTAAGTTCAGGAACATCAGACCTGTAAGGTTAAGACTTCTTACTGTAAGAGCATAAACCCTGCAGGCCAATATCCTGTTAATCCTTGAATTTGGGCAGACTGAATAGAAATTCAATTCCTCCTGTCTCCATCTGCTTAACGGAGATCTCCCCTTTATGAAGGAGAATTGCATTCTTTACAATTGATAATCCAAGACCTGTGCCTCCCTGTTTTCTTGATCTTCCTGAATCAACCCTGTAAAACCTTTCAAATACACGTCCCAGGTGTTCCTCAGGAATACCTACCCCGTTGTCGGAGAATGAAAAATGATAAAAGTTATCGTCTTCATGGAACATATTAATTTTTACAGTGCAGTTTTCCCCGGCATAGGAAATGGAGTTTTCCAGCAGGTTTTGAAAGACAGAAAGGAGCAGGGATCTATTACCTTTTACAATGATATTGTCATCGACCCTGCACTCAATATTCATCTTCTTCTGATCGACAGCGGATTTGAAATTATCGCGCACCTCATAAATAACATTATTGATTTTAATCTTCTCAAGGGCAAAATTTCTTCCTGCTTCCTCTATTTTATTCAGTACCCCAATATCGGTAATAAGCTGTGAAAGCCGGTCAGTCTGGGCCAGGGCACGCTCCAGAAAGTATTTCTGCCTTACAGGTTCTATATCCGGGTCATTTATTATAGTCTCAATATAGCCTCTGATTGATGAAACCGGGGTTTTAAGTTCATGTGCTATATTTGAGGTTACCTGTTGCTTGATGATCCGGTTTGTCTCCATGGTTGTAATATCACTCAGGATTATTTCAAAACTTTCGTCATGGAACATCACACACTGGACCCTGAAGTATTTTCCGCTTTTATTTATCTGGTATTCCATTCTCGGCTGTTCGGTTGACTTATAAGTACCGGCCCTTTGTTTTTCAACGAATTCAAGTACCGGTTTAAAATCGTCTATTCTGAAGAAGTTATCAGGATCGAGGGTCAGCTCACCCGAGATCATATTCATGAACTGTATGAAATGACTGTTGGTAAGGATTCTTTTATTCTTGTTTGTAAAGAAAGCTACTCCTTCATTCAGGACATTCAAGTGATTAAATAATCTTTCTTTCTCAACCGCAAGATCATCTTTTGCTTTTCGGAGATTGTTATAGATACTTATTATCTCTTCCCCGATTACACCAAGCTCATTTTTTGGAAAAGGTAAATTATTATCGAATGTTTCATTTCTGCCTATGGTTACAGCAAAATCCTTCAGGCGTGTAACCGATTTACCGAACCTGTTTGTAATATTAAGCAATATGAACCAGATAAGTATAAACAGTGTAAGGATGACCACCAGGAACATTTTCTCGGTTGTCAGAAAATTAACTACGTTGATATCGTATACTACTGCAGCCCTTATATAATACCTGTTATAAAATTTTGCATAATAATAATATGATACTCCTGTTGTGGCCGATTTCCTGATATTGGTTCCGAATTCAGAATAGGTAGACTGCATTATTTCGGGACGGTTCTTATGGTTAACCATTGTGCTCCAGTCCTTAACATAACTGTCGTAAAGCACTTTACCCGACGGATTAATAATAGTAATCCGAAGTTCCTCCTGGGGAAGGATCTTTACCAGTGAATCAATTATCCTGTAGTTGCCTTTTTGGTAGACATCATTATCATTTATAAAATTATTCGTTGTAACTGTTATATTATACAACTCATCATTCAGTGTTTCTATCCTGTACTTCTTTTCACGATGATAGAGATATAAAATAATAACCAGTGTGAACAAAAGAAACACACTGAAATAATACAGGAACAGGTTATTCCGAAATCGGCTTTTAGCAATCATTATCTACATTTTTAGTATATTTCAGAACTCAAAGAAATATCCATACCCGGTTTTATTTTTCAGGTTAGAGCTGTATTTCCCAATTTTACTTCTAATCCTTGCAATATTGACGTCAACTGTTCTGTCTGTCACAATAACATCGCCTCCCCAGATCCTTTTAAGAATATCTTCCCTTGAAAATACCTTGCCGTTATTCTCAAGAAGAAGTTTTAAGATTTCAAATTCTTTTCTTGTCAGGTCTATTTTATCATTTTCTATTATTAAACGTTTTCTGATGTTATCAAGTTCTATTTCTCCGTACTTTTGTATCGATTCCTCCATTGTTCCCGTTTCAGTCCTCTTCAAAACAGCTTTGACTCTTGCTGTGAGCTCATTTACTGAAAACGGCTTTGCGATATAGTCGTCAGCGCCGAGGCTAAAACCAGTCAGCACATCGTTTTCAGTATCTTTGGCGGTAAGAAATATTACAGGTGTATTTATTTTAAATTCCTTTTTCAATTTTTCTGCAAGCTTAAATCCCGAAATAGGGCCCATCATAACATCCAGGATAAAGAGATCATAATTATACAGGGCTTTTTTCAGTGCTTCTTCGGCTGAGTGAGCAGTCTCTGTCTCAAATCCTGCATTATTGAGGTTATATTGCAGAATTTCACACAGGTCCTCTTCATCATCAACTATTAGTATTTTACTTTTTTTTGTATCCATCATCTGCAAAAATTTGCATGATATTATCCTTTTTTGTCTTCAGTCTCCTTATCAATATCAGTATGTCTTATATCCGTGCCCTGAAGTGAATAAATTGTTGCTTCAGCTATATTGGTTGCATGATCGGCAATCCTTTCAATATTGGTAATGATATTCTTAAGATCTGCATATCTCATCAGCATCTCCTTTGTTTTTTCGTTGATCCTGGCCTTGGAGATGCTGTTAATAAGCAGTTTCTGGTTCATCTCATCAACAATCGGATCATTCTTTATAGTCCAGATAGCAAAATCGAGATCGCTGTTGACAAATGACAATAATGATTTTTCAACCATTATCTTACCGGAAGCAAGCATATTAAGAAGAAGTTCCGACATTGATTTATATTCAGGAGATGACTCCACGTATTTTATTGTCCCCATTATGTTCATAACAAGATCACCTATCCTTTCGAGGTTAAGCACCATCCTGTATACTGCAACAAGTTTCCTGATATCTGAGGCAACAGGCTGGTAGAGAACAATTGAGTTGATGAATTGGTCACTGATAGTGATCTCGAATGTATCCAGATCCTGTTCGTTCTTTTTAATTTTTTCAACAAGACCCTCCCGGGTGGCTTTATCTTCAGTGGACATCAGTCTTTCAATGAGACTGAGCTGAGCGAGTACCGTATTGGCCATCTCATTGAAACTGTTCATTATCTCCTGTATTGATTGTTCCTTCTTTGTATACATCTTTTTATAATTTATTTGCCTTTTAACTATTATCAGTATAACAGGGGAATCAACCGAATTTCCCTGTCAGGTATCCTTCTGTTCTCGAGTCTTTCGGATTCGTGAACATTATATCTGTTTTACCGTATTCCACCAGTTCCCCGAGGTACATGAACATGGAGTTATCACTGATTCGGGCAGCCTGAGACATGTTGTGTGTCACAAGAAGCACTGTATATTCTTCTTTCAGCTTGACAAGCAGGTCCTCAACCTTGGCCGTAGCCACCGGGTCGAGTGCCGAAGTGGGTTCGTCAAGGAGAAGGACGTCAGGATTGAAGGCGATAGCCCTTGCAATACACAGTCGTTGCTGCTGTCCGCCAGAAAGAAAAGTGCCTTTTTTGAAAAGGGAATCTTTCACCTCATCCCATAGTGTTACGTCAGATAATGACTTTTCTACTATCTCATCACGTTCACTGCGTCTTAGCTTGATGCCATTAAGCTTGTAACCGGCAAGGACATTTTCGTATATGTTCATTGTCGGGAAAGGATTAGGTCTCTGGAAAACCATACCTATCTTACGCCTGAGATTAATTGTTGACATTTCGCGTATATCCATGTCGTGGAGAAGTATCGAACCTTCTGTTGTGATATTGGGGTAAAGCTCATGCATCCTGTTGAAAGCCCGGAGAAGGGTACTCTTTCCACAACCGGAAGGACCCATTATCGCTGTAATAGCTTTACTTTCAATTGTGGCATTGATCCCTTTGACAGCCTGTTTGCCGATCTCGTAAGAAATTGATAGGTCTCTGACTTTTAATATTGGATTATTGATATTTAATTGTGTTTCTGTCATTTCTTTCTTCCGGTCTTATGTTTCTTAGCAAGTCTGCCTGAGATAATATTTAACGAAAGTACAAATATCAGAAGGAACAGGGACGAACTCCAGACAAGTTTAACCATATTGGGATCATTATAAAATTCCCAGATAAGTAAGGGGACTGCATTTGTAGGTTTCGTAATGTTGAGATTTATCACAGAACTGCCCAGTGCTGTCAGCATCAGGGGTGCTGTCTCTCCAAGTATACGTGAGACAGATAGTAACACACCTGTTGATAATCCGCTGATGCTGCTGGGTATCAGTACCTTAATGATCACTTTATGATAGGGTACTCCCATAGCAAAGGCAGCTTCCCTTATCTCATTGGGTATCATTTTCATAGTCTCTTCCGTCGACTTTATTATCATGGGCAGCATCATTATGGCAAGAGCAACACTCCCGGCAAGGGCTGAAAAACCGTTGGTGACATTTTTGACAATCCACATATAGCCAATAACACCAAGGACAATAGATGGAACACCCTGGAGGATCTCGCTGATATTTCTTATGAGACCTGAATAACGGCTGGTGGGATTTTCATAAAGATATATACCTATCATTATTCCCACAGGAATTGCCAGCAATGACGCAACAATAACTATCAGGAATGTACCGGTTATCCCGTTTGCTATACCGCCGGGTATGGTCTCGTGGTTTGCAAGGGCGGTCATAGCCTGTAGAGAATCCGGGGATGGCTTAACAAAAAAGTCCAGGTTGATCTGGCTTATCCCGTTTACAACAATCTTGTAGATAATGAATATGATAGGTACTATGGTTATAAGAGACAAAATAATTATCGACACCTTCAGAATGACGTTCTTAAGGTGTCTCCTGTTGGTACTATCGCTTATAGCCGGTATTTGCGCCATATCAATATCTGTTATCTTGAAAATCTGCTGATGATCAGTTTCCCTATACTGTTTACAATAGCCGTTATAGCAAAGAGCAAAAGGCCTATTGCGATCAGTGAACTTAGTTTCAGTCCAGTAGCCTCGCCGAACTGGTTTGCAATAATGCTTGCCATGGTGTTCCCCGTTGAAAACAGGCCTTTAGGGATCACGTTGGCGTTTCCGATGAGCATGGTAACAGCCATGGTTTCACCCAGTGCCCTTCCCAGTGCAAGGATGTAGCTTGCTATGATACCTGATCGGGCATTTGGAAGAATGACATTGAAGATTACCTCTCTTCTTGTTGCGCCCAGTGAATAGGCGGCTTCCTTGAGCTCATCGGGAACCATAGCTATTATTTCGGTACTAAGGGACGTGGCATATGGCACTATCATAATGGCCAGGATAAGTGAAGATGTAAAGACACCAAATCCCTGTTCATTCAGCCCGAGACTGATTATTAGCGGCCGAAGGGAATAAAAGCCCCACAGGCCGTATACTATTGAAGGGATACCGGCCAGGAGGTCAACCATGGAACTCAGTATACCGGCAACTCTTGTCCCCCTGTAATACTCGGCCATGAAAAGTGAAGTCGAGAAGGCAAGTGGCAGGCAGATTAACAGTGCCAGGAATGAAGTGATCAGTGTCCCGGCTATGAAAGGCAGGGCACCGTACGATTCATGTCCTGATGTAGGATTCCAGTGGTTTGAAATAATGAAGCCGGGTCCGAAAGCCTTAAATGCAGGAATAGCGCCTCCTACAAGGGAGAACACTATTCCGGCTGAGATCATCAGTAATACAAGTGATGATATAAAAAGGACCGTTCGTGTTAACCTGTCACTGTTCATCTGTATATCAGATGTTATTCACTTAATAAAGGTTTTCCGTCGAAAGTTACGGTTTTCAGGATATTTTTCGCAACTGTTACTGCATCTTCAGGCAATGGTGCATAATTAACACTTTCAGCAATTGCCTGTCCTTCCGGGCTGACAAGCCACTCAAGGAATTTAACAACATCTTCCGCCTGTTCTTTCGAACGTCCGTTATAATCCTGTTCCTTATAAAGTATTATCCAGGTGAATCCGCTGATCGGATAAGCATCAGGGGCTGATGAATTGGTCACCATTATCCTGGCATCGGCAGGTATATCACCTTTTGCTGCATTACTTACTGTCTTAACATCAGGATTGATAAAATTACCCGAACTGTTCTGCAGTTTTGCATACTGGATCTTCTGTGCAAATGCATATTCCGATCCTATATATCCAATGGTACCCTGGGTCTGGCTGATAGTGCCTGCAACACCGGGATTACCTTTTGCTCCTATACCGGTGGGCCAGTTGAGTGATTTGCCAGCACCTATATTGTCGTTCCAATCCTTACTTACTTTCGACATGTAATCACTGAATATATTTGTTGTTCCACTGCCATCTGAACGGTGGACAACAGCAATATTCATATCAGGAAAGTTCAGGCCCTCGTTAATGGCTTTGATCTGCGGATCATTCCATTTTGTGATCTTACCCATGAATATTCCGGCAAGAACATCAGGGGTCATTTTCAGACTATCCACACCCGGGATATTGTATGCTATGACAACTGCACCCATACAGGTGGGAATATGAACAATAGGAGCCGGCATTTCTGATAATTCACTGTCGGAAAGGAAAGCATCGGATGCTCCGAAATCGACAACCTTATCCTTAAGGCTTCTGATACCTCCTCCTGAGCCGATACCTCCATAAGTCATCTGTATTCCTGTCTTTTCAGAATATTTTTTAAAAGCCAGGTTGTAAAAAGGCATTGGGAATGTAGCCCCGGCTGCAGTCAGGGAAACATTGCTGCCACTTTTTGAAGCAGATTTTTTTCCTGTGTTGTTGCATGATACTGTAAGAGAGAGTATCATAATAAGGATTAATAGATTTTTCATTTTTACCAGATTTATTTGATTAATTGAAATTTATTTTTCAGAATTTCACTTCAAAATTAAGTGCTAACATGGAAGTGAATGAGCTTGATTTATCCGCAGGAGACCATCCCCGGTAATTAGGTGCAATCTTGACTCCTTTTACGGGAGAATAGTCAAATCCTGCCATAAAGAGCTGTCCGTCACTGCCGTAATTCCATGGATCAGGTTCACCTGTCAGTGTGGCTGACCAGAGGTTGTCGTAACGAGCGAAAACGGTGAATTTTTTTGCCAGTGCAACAGATGAATATATTGAAATGCCTGAAAGATCGTGACCATTAAGCATACCATGGTTCTTCTGGTTATTATATTCAATTCCGGCTTTGAAATCCTTCCCTGTATATCCTGCAAAAAGGGCCATTGTTGCCTGGTTATAGTTATGGTTCATAAAATCATAGTAGACTCTCACAACAAATCCTTTCACAGGTGTGATCCTTAAGCCAAAAGTTGTTTTAAATGTGCTGTCCGATTGAACTTTCTTGTATCCTTCCCCGTTAAGAACGGAAATATCGAAAGAAAGAAAATCTGCAGGTGAATATTGCAATGCTGCTCCGATATCGGCACTTGGTTCCAGTCCGTAAGCATCCTGGAACGATTTGTAGATATAACGGTATCCCCAGATTTTTTCCTGGAGATTGAATGCGTCTGTTCCTATCATACCAAATCGAGCCGAGAAATTGTCTTTCTTAAACTGAACCAGGGCGTTCTTTAGAAAGGCAGTCATCTGAAGTTTACCTGTACCGGGATCAGCAACATCCAGGGTAACTTTAGATGAAATGTACTTTGAAAAATTGTATTCATAGCCAAGATAGGACCTGGTGATTTCAAAGGCGCTGGAATGGCCACTGCTGTTGAACTTGTAATTAACATTACTGAAGATCAGTGCGAACGGCTTTCCATTGGGAGTAAAACCGGCATCATTCTGTGCCCTGAGCTTACCTGCCTGATACGGCAATAATATAATGATAAATAAGAATAATCGAGTATTTTTTAACATAATGGTAATTTGGTTTTTACGATGCAAAATTGTAACGATATTGTTACACGCATGTTAAACGAATGTTACATGATTGTTACAAATTGAAGTAAAGAGAGGCTGACCTTGCAGCCAGTTAAGTACCGTCTTTATGTTATATAACTGTTTAAGCGGCATTAAAAGAACATTCCGGTTCTGTATGGAAGAAATAATTAATAAATTGCACTAAAAATATAAGGATGGATTTCACGAAAGTTATATTAGTATTATTCACAATGCTGCTACCCGGGAACAGACTATTTCCCCAGATATTTGTTCAGCCCAATGTCGGATTGAAGAGCCACAAAACTCTTGAAATATTAAAGATAGAATCAACACTTCAAAACACGGTAATATATTTTTCAATAGAGAACAGGATAACAGGGGGAGCATTTTGTGCCGGGAGGAATATATACCTGATCTATCCGGATGGTACACGGTCGGAAGTACAAAAAGCAGAGGGTATTCCCCGTTGCCCCGAAACCTATAAATTTAAAAAGATAGGGGAGAAGCTTAATTTCAGGCTTACATTTGCTCCACTTCGTCCGGGTACAAAGTGGATAAATATTAAGGAGGATTGCAATGATAATTGTTTCTCGTTCTATGGTGTTCTTCTCGACAACGAGCTTAATGCCAGGATAAATGAAGCGGTGTCGAAAGTGGACAAAGGTGAGGTTGATACTGCTATAGGTTTGTATAAAAAACTTATTGAGTCAGTTGAACCTTCCGAAAACGGCATATCCGGGTCACTTTATGCAGATCTGATCTCACTCCTGGTTAATAAGGGATATACTGCCATGGCTAAAGAATATTATAGCAGGCTGGTAAAATCCAGTGTGCCCGAAAAGCAGCTTTACATTCAGAATCTCAGTTCGAGAGGTGTAAAGTTTTGAGGCGTAAGGCGTAAGACGTAAGACGTAAGACCCTGAACGTAAGACATACAGGCAAAATACCATTACTCCATAATCACATAATCCGCATGTTACTAATCTGATACCGATTGCATACCGGCGCTTTTGTTTTCAATTGACATCCTGCCACCATTGTGGGGATCCTTTACTTGTCATTTTCTCCACAGGCTTCTGTGACTGAAGTGCAACCAATTACAGGGTAAATAAATATTGACATCCTGCCACCATTGTGGGGATCCTTCACTTGTC
>CAYYIW010000014.1:0-3696 GCA_964472085.1 uncultured Rikenellaceae bacterium
GATAAATACAGGTTTACCGTCAGGAATGACCATACCTTTGAAGAGGTATGGAGGGTTGTGATGACAAGGTATAATGCCTTCCTGATCATTACCTCAATCGTTGTATTTATTATTGGCCTTACAGCTACACTTTTAGCTTTTACCAACCTCAGGGAGTTCATTCCGGGTTATCCAGATGTTGCTATGAGGAGAGACATGCTTATGAATGCAATCCGGCTCGACTCCCTTGACATGGAACTTAAGCTCAGAGACAAATATTTTGCCGATATAAATGCAATAGTTTCAGGAAAAAGGCCCCCGGAAATATACCAGGAACAGGATTCAACAAAAGACTATAAGGATATTAAGTTTAACAATACTCCGGAGGATTCTGCACTGAGAGCCAAAGTTGAGAAAGAGGAGCAGTATAACCTGAACCTGAGCCCTTCTTTATCAGAATCTGTCTCGAGCCTGGCGGACATGCATTTTTTCCCTCCTGTAAAGGGTATAGTCTCGGGCAAATATGATGTCAGGACAAAACACTTCGGAACAGATATAGTCACAAAACCAAAAGCTGTGGTCTCGGCTGTACTTGACGGCACTGTTATCTTTACGGGTTGGACCATGGAAACAGGGTTTGTTATAGAAATACAGCATCAGAATAATATTGTTTCCATATATAAGCATAATGAAAGCCTTCTGAAAGAGACCGGGGATCTGGTCAGGGCCGGCGAAGCTATCTCTATAGTCGGTGATTCAGGTGAGAGATATACATCGGGGCCCCACCTGCATTTTGAGATTTGGTATAAAGGGACACCTCTGGATCCGGAAAAACATATATTATTTTAACTTCAGGAATGCCTGTTAAGCAAGAGAGAATAGCATTGTTGGGATCTACCGGGTCTATAGGGACCCAGACACTTGATATCATTTCCAGGTATCCTGAGAGATACGGAGTTGAAGTTCTTGTTGGTGGTAACAATATTGATCTGCTTACTATTCAGGCAAAACATTTCAAACCCCGGTCGGTTGTCATTGGTAATGCCGGTCATTTAGCAACACTGAGGGAAAACCTCAAAGGGACAGGTATAAAGGTATATACCGGTGATGAGGCGGTTATAAGGGAGATAACCTCAAATAATGTAGATGTGGTTATTGCCGCTATAGTAGGGTATTCCGGACTGGGACCAACCGTAGCCGCAGTCAGGGCCGGGAAGAAGATAGCCCTGGCAAATAAGGAAACTCTTGTAGTGGCAGGGGAAATCATAAGCAGGCTGGTAAAAGAAACAGGCAGCAAGATTATCCCTGTCGATTCTGAACACTCGGCAATTTTCCAATGCCTGGCAGGTGAAAGGGATAATCCTGTAGATAAGATTACCCTTACAGCATCAGGGGGACCATTCCTCGACTGGTCTGTGGAAAAATTAAGGAATGCAAAACCCCGTGATGCCCTGAAGCATCCGAACTGGGATATGGGATGTAAGGTTACAATTGACTCCGCATCACTTATGAACAAGGGTCTGGAAGTCATAGAAGCTAAGTGGCTGTTCGATCTCGAACCGGAACAGATCTCAGTTATAGTTCATCCTCAGTCTGTTATTCATTCATTTGTCCATTTTGCGGATGGATCGGTGAAAGCACAGCTTGGTGTACCTGACATGCGGGTGCCAATACTTTATGCACTATCATATCCTGAAAGACTAAAATCGGACCTTCCGCGCCTGAACCTGTTTGAATATAAATCGCTGACATTTGATGAACCGGACCTGAATAGATTCAGCAATCTTCAGCTTGCCTATAATGCGCTTTCCAGAGGCGGGAATATGCCATGCATATTAAATGCCGCAAATGAAGTGGCAGTTGATGCCTTCCTGAAGGAGGAGATAGGATTTATGGAAATGCCGGACATAGTGGAGCATACTATGGAATCATGCTCATTTATCCGGTATCCCGACCTGGATTCACTTAAATTAAGCGACGACGAAGCGAGGAAAACAGCCAAGAGTTTTATAAATAAACGTGTTAAGCAAAAATGACTATACTGATTAAGATTCTGCAGTTTGTGCTGAGCCTTTCGATTCTTGTTATAATACATGAGTTCGGACATTTTGTGTTTGCCAAACTTTTCAAGACAAGGGTTGAAAAATTCTACCTCTTTTTCGATCCGTGGTTTTCACTTATCAAGTTTAAAAAAGGTGAGACCGAATACGGAGTAGGCTGGCTTCCCCTGGGTGGATATGTTAAAATATCCGGTATGATCGATGAGTCGATGGACAGGGAACAGATGAAACAGCCACCGCAGCCTTATGAGTTCAGGTCCAAAACCTCATGGCAACGCCTTCTTATTATGACAGGGGGAGTGGTCTTTAATTTTATATTTGCTATTCTCATTTATGTTTTCGTCCTATTTGCCTGGGGTGATACTTATCTTCCAACATCGAATGTGAAATATGGTATAGTAACCGATTCGGTTGGTCATGATATAGGCCTGCGTAACGGAGATAAAATAATATCGCTCGATAACCACCATGTTGAGGATTTCATGCATATTACCTCTGATATTGCATTGAATAACAGGAAAACCATTCAGGTTGACCGGGATGGAGAAGTTATAAGTATTCCTATTCCAAAGGAATATATTGCAAAACTCTTAAAAGGCAAAGGGCAGATCGATTACCGGATACCTTTTGGCCCCTTTGTAATATCATCCTTCTCCAAGGATTCGCCCAGCAAGGCAGCAGGAGTTCAGTTGGGTGACGAGCTTGTCGGGATCAATGGCAGGAAATTTCAATTCTATGACGAGTTTCAGAAATACCTGGCGGCCAATAAGGATCACCCGGTGATGCTCGACTTACTGAGAGGAGGTGACTATGTCAATGTTGTGGTTCATCCATCTTCAGAAGGGACCCTGGGTATCGGAAGATCAATATCACTTGCAAGTATCTTCCAGCTAAAGACCCTGAAGTATGGCTTTTTTCAATCTTTCCCGGCAGGTATCCATAAGGGCATCAGGACTATAAGCGATTATCTCAAACAGTTCAGGCTTCTGTTTTCTAAGCATACCAAAGCCTATGAATCACTTGGCGGCTTCATCACCATAGGTAAGATTTTTCCGGGTGTCTGGGACTGGCAGGCTTTCTGGAACCTAACGGCCTTCCTTTCCATTATCCTGGCAGTTATGAATATACTGCCTATACCGGCTCTTGACGGAGGACATGTAATGTTTTTGCTCTATGAGGTTGTCACTGGAAGAAAACCCAGTGACAAATTTCTTGAGTATGCACAGATTGCCGGAATGGTCATATTGTTATCGCTCCTGATACTGGCAAATGGTAATGATATTATGCGTCTCCTGAGGAAATAGTTTTTATGATTATTAGCTTGCTATTTATTAAACTATTTATACCTTTGTCTGAAATATAAATTATACTGAGATGGGAAAACTGGGATTAACAGAGATAATACTAATACTGCTTGTATTAGTTCTTCTTTTTGGCGGGCGTAAGATACCCGAGTTGATGAAGGGCATCGGTCAGGGTATGAAGGAATTCAAAAAAGCCTCAAAGGTTGAAGGTGAGGATGATACAAAGGAAGAAACTAAAAAAGAATAGTTCAGATTTATTGATATTAACTTTGAAGGGCGTCTTAACAGGGCGCCCTTTTTTGTTCATTTGGCTTCGCCGAGCTCCTCGCTTCGTCGGTTCTTTTGCTCCTAAT
>CAYYIW010000014.1:3796-92361 GCA_964472085.1 uncultured Rikenellaceae bacterium
TATCGGGACAGGACTTTGCGCACTCTGCGGTTATGGTTATTAAACTTTTAAGACACCCTCGTATGGATAGTATTGCAAACCAACAATTACAATATTAATAGGGTTCATACTTCTGATCCCTTCTGAGAGGGGCAAACCCTGCTTCCTTTATTATCTCCTGCATTTCCGCTGCATTGAACCTGTTAGAGGACCCTGCAGCACTGACAACATTCTCTTCTATCATTACTGATCCGAGATCATCTGCCCCTGCATGGAGGGACAACATCCCGGTCTCCTTACCTACTGTAAGTATCGATGCCTGCAAATGTTGAATATTATTCAGCATTATCCTGCTTATGGCTATCATCCTGATATATCCGTTAGCTGTATAACTGCTCCTGATCCCTTGTTTTAATAATAATTCCGTGCCCATGTCCTGGAATGGCCAGGGTATAAAAGTAATAAACCCGTAATGACCGGAAGGCTTCTTGTCCTGCAGATCTCTTAACAGTACCAGATGTTCAATTCTTTCCCCCGGTGTCTCAACATGACCATACATCATGGTTGCGGATGTGGGCAGGTTGAGCCTGTGTGCCTCTTCCATCACACCCAGCCACTCACCTGTGGTTGCTTTAGCCGGGGAAACGATCTTTCTTACACGGTCGGACAGGATCTCAGCTCCTGCTCCCGGCAGACTGTCAAGGCCTGCCTCGACCAGCTTGCTTAGGACTCCGGCGTATGAGAGCTTTTCCTTCTTTGCCAGATATACTATTTCCGGTGGACCAAGGGAATGCAGTTTCAATGAAGGATACATATTCTTCAGATTCCTGAAAAGATCGGTATAGAAATCCAGTCCCAGTTCAGGATTCATACCCCCCTGAAGAAGCAACTGATCACCACCAAGTGAAAAAAGCTCATCAATTTTCTGTTTATATTCCTCCGTGGATGTTACATACCCTTCAGTGGATCCCTTTTTCCGGCAGAAGTTGCAGAATGAACACTGTGAGAAACATATATTGGTGATATTCACATTCCTGTCGATCATCCAGCCCACAGTTTTACCCGTGTTATGTGCCTGTCGTACCCTGTTGGCAACAAACATAAGCTCTTCAAGAGGAGCCCGGGTATAGAGTGATAATCCTTCGTCAAAAGTCAGCGGGGTAAGGTCGAAGGCTTTCCTGTATATGTCTTTTAATACCATAAAATTCAAAGATATAGAGGATCTGCAGATCAATATGTCAATACTGAGCTGTACTCCTTTTTTAACGGAGCAAAGGTAATGCTTTGGAAACTAAACATTCAATTTTTTAATTAACTTTACATCTTCAAAATTCAGAGCTCTTGAAAATGAAACCCGAGATACGGAAAATATCACAGATAGCACCGGACAATTCAACTGTTTTAATTATTGGCACAGATGTGATTCCTGATAGCATATCACTAACCAAATCTGAAGCTGAGTTTGCAAGGAAACACATTGACGAAAAGGATGAATTTATCTTTATAAATTCCTACTATAAAGGCACATATATTATCAGGCTAAAGGAAGATCTGCCGCATAACAGGGTTAGGGAGGAATTGCGACGTACAGCTTATAACCTCAAAAAGCTGATCAGGGATAATAACCACAGGGAACTGGTGATCACCTCACACGAAACTTATGCGGGGGCTGTGGAGGATTTCGCTGAGGGATTGCTGTTAAGTATTTATTCATTCGACAGGTATAAAACCCGTAACGGGGAGAGTGGCAGTAAGGATTTTCCTTCATTTCTGCTGCTTCACGGTGATATTGATGATAAAGATATTAGATGGCTTTCTGATCTAACGGACGCCGTCTATTTCACCCGTGATCTTATTAATGAGCCTGTTAACCATCTTAATGCCACCGGACTGGCCAGGGAAATAAAAAAGCTTGGTGATTCATCCGGTTTCAGCGTCGAAGTTCTCAATAAGGGAAAGATAGAGGCATTAAAAATGGGAGGACTCCTGGCTGTGAACAAGGGATCTGTTGATCCCCCGGTTTTTTGCATCCTTGAATGGAAACCTCCGCAGAGTGTTAACAGCAAGCCGGTGGTACTGGTTGGAAAAGGCGTTGTATATGATACCGGGGGTCTTAACCTTAAAACCGGGGATTATATGGCAGGCATGAAAGGTGACATGGCAGGAGCGGCAACTGTTGCAGGGGTTCTCTATACCATTGCGAAAGCCGGTTTGCCGGTTCATGTTATTGGTCTGGTCCCTTCTACTGACAACCGTCCCGGGGGTAATGCATATGCGCAGGGGGATATTATAACAATGCATAACAGGATGACTGTGGAGGTAGGTAATACCGATGCTGAGGGCAGGCTACTCCTTGCTGATGCAATAAGTTATGCATCCAAATATTCTCCTGAAATAATTATTGACATAGCCACACTTACAGGATCGGCAGCCATGACTTTCGGAAACCAGGCGATAGCTGTTATGTCCAATGCTGATAAAAAATATACCAGGCTTCTGGAAGAATGCGGGAACGATACTTATGAAAGGATTGCTGAGCTGCCATTCTGGGAGGAATATGGCGAGCTTTTAAAATCTGATCTTGCCGATATCAGGAATATTGGCGGACGTGAGGCAGGAGCTATCACAGCCGGAAAATTTCTGGAACGTTTTGCCGAATACCCGCTGATTCACCTCGATATAGCAGGTACAGAACTTATTAAGAACGATGATTTTTACAGGCTAAAAAATGTACCTGCCTCAGGATTAAGATTACTCTCCACCTTCCTGAAAAGGATGGCTGAAGGTTATAGCGAACTCAAATAGTTATTTATGGAAAAGAAAACAATATTAGCAGGTATTTCACACGGAGATATTAACGGGATAGGTTACGAGGTCATCTTAAAGACACTTAGTGATCCTCTGATTAATGAGATATGTACACCAATCGTATACGGTTCACCAAAGGTAGCGGCCTACCACAGAAAAGCGCTGAATATCAGTAATTTCAGCTTCAATAATATTAGGAATCCTGAAGAAGCACATCTCAAGAAGGCAAATATGATCAACTGCCTCGATGATAATGTAAGGGTGGAACTGGGAAAATCCACCCAGCATGGAGGTGAGGCGGCACTTATTTCAATAGAAAGAGCTGTGGAAGATCTGAAAGCAGGAAGGATAGATGTGCTCATTACAGCTCCTATCGATAAGCATAATATTCAATCTGACAGTTTCCAATTCAAAGGACATACTGATTATCTTAAATCTGTTGCCGAAGCTGAAGAGGCTTTGATGTTCATGGTAGGTGATTCGCTCAGGATAGGCATAGCAACCGATCATATTCCTCTTAAGAAGGTGTCGGAGCTTATAAATGTTGACACAATTATGAAAAAGATCAGACTGATGAACAGGTCGCTGGTCTTCGATTTTGGTATAAGAAAACCCCGGATAGCCGTTCTGGGTCTGAATCCCCATGCCGGTGATAATTCACTTTTAGGAAGCGAGGAGGCTGAAATAATTATTCCTGCTGTGGAGCAGGCACAGAAAGAAGGTATTCTTGCTTTCGGGCCATTTCCATCAGATGGTTTTTTCGGTGCAGGATCATTTACGAAGTATGACGGTATACTGGCAATGTATCACGACCAGGGACTAATACCTTTTAAGGCCCTGTCTTTCGATTCAGGTGTAAACTTCACTGCAGGTCTGCCTTTTATAAGAACATCACCGGTGCACGGAACTGCATTCTCCATTGCCGGCAGGGGAGAAGCATCGGAAAATTCATTCCGGCATTCAATATACCTTGCATGCGATATTTTCAGGAACAGGCAAATGTACTCGGAGATCACGGAAAACCCTCTCAGGCACCAGGATATAGAGATACATAACGACAGAGTGGATGAACTGCCTCCGGAGATCTTTAATGCCGAATAAACACTATGATTGATTATATAAAAGGAACTATTACACTGATAACCCCTACTTACCTGATAATAGAAGCAGGGGGTATTGGTTATATGGCCCATATTTCACTAACTACCTTTTCGCGTATTGAGAAGGAACATGAATATAAAATACTAATTCATGAAGTGATAAGGGAGGATACCCACCAGCTTTTCGGATTTGCAGACCATGAGGAAAGAGAGATATTCAGATTATTAATATCAGTTAACGGCGTCGGAGCAAACACTGCCAGGATGATGCTGTCGTCGCTTTCTCCCGCAGAGACAGAAAGAGCAATATCCCTTTCGGAGGTAAATATCCTGAAAGGGATAAAAGGTATCGGACTAAAGACCGCACAAAGGATCATTGTTGACCTTAAGGACAAGATAGGCAGACATGCCGGAGGCGATGAAATATTTGCCTTTACAGACAATACTATCCGTGAAGAAGCGTTATCAGCATTAGTAATGCTTGGATTTGCCAAAAGCGCGGTCACAAAAGTCCTTGATAAGATAATCAAAGAAGAGAAAGACCTAACAGTAGAGGATTTAATAAAGACGGCGCTTAAAAACTTGTAATTCTGAATAGAAGCCGTATTGGGATCAGAGATATCATATAAAAATCTTCTGATTGTATTGTATCTTGTACTGTTGGTTTCATTTATCCTTATCTCTGATGAAGCAAGCAGCCAGGTTGCGTTACAAAGAAGCAGTGCCCCGGATACTACGTCACGGTCCATCCTACGGCTGAAAGATGATACCGGGATCCCCTGGGAACAAAGACAACAATCGCCGCTATTCCTGAACAGGCCTTCCAATATAAAGTCATCGGTAATTTATGATCCCGAAAAGAATGAATATGTCATTTATGAGAAAGTAGGTAACTTCAATTACCGTACCCCGGTACATATGACCCCCGGGGAATTTAGAAAATATGAATATGAGAGGGCAATGCGGGAATACTGGGACTCACGTATTGCAGGCAAACAGTCGGGATTCAGATCAACACTTATACCGCAGATAGAAGTTGGAGGTGAAGCCTTTGACAAAATATTCGGCAGCAACACGATAAACATAATACCACAGGGATCAGCAGAACTTATCTTCGGGATCAATATCTCACATACTGAAAATCCCACCCTGTCGGAAAAGCTAAGGACAATACCCACTTTTGATTTTAAGGAAAAGATACAGATGAACGTCACCGGTACTATTGGTGACAAGATGCAGCTCGGAGTCAACTACAATACAGATGCAATGTTTGATTTCGAGAACAGGACAAAGCTGCAGTATTCGGGCAAGGAAGACGAGATACTTAAAAAAGTGGAAGCAGGGGACGTCACCCTGCCACTCACCGGTACACTTATTACGGGTAGCTACAGCCTTTTCGGGTTAAAGACCGAAATGCAGTTCGGGAAGCTGACAGTAACCACCGTACTTTCCCAGCAGAAAGGACAATCATCGGTCATTGATGTCAAAGGCGGAGCCCAGCAGACTGATTTCGAGATCTATGCCGATGATTATGAAGCTAACAGGCATTTCTTTCTTTCACAGTTCTTTCGTGATAATTATGATGCCTCACTTAAGAATCTTCCTGTAGTAAGTTCCGGGATCAACATCCAGAGAATAGAGGTATGGGTAACCAACAAGACAAACCGTTTTGAAGAGGGAAGCAACCGGAACATAGTGGCTTTCATGGATCTTGGTGAGAACAGTAATCATATCTACAATAAGGTACCTGCTTTCCAGGCCGTACCCGGCACGGTTCCATATCCGGACAATAATGCCAACCGCATGTACCAGGAGCTTACCACATCATATGGCATGATACGCGATGTGAACCAGGTGACAAACGCCTTTGCACCTCTTTATCCAGACTTCCAGATAGGTCGTGACTTTGAGAAGATTGAAAATGCAAGGAAGCTCGATGAGAGGGAATATACGGTCAATACACAGCTGGGATATATCTCGCTCAATACGGCGTTAAATACCGATGAGGTACTGGCTGTGGCCTATGAATATACCTACAACGGCCAGGTTTATAAAGTAGGGGAGTTTTCAACAGATGGTATTACTTCACCCCAGACACTGGTACTTAAATTACTTAAGGGAACAACACTGAGCCCCCGGCTACCAACATGGCAGCTAATGATGAAAAATATCTACTCACTGGGTTCAGGGAGACTTGATCCGAATGATTTTGTCCTGAATGTACTGTATATGGACGATAAGACAGGCAACTCAATAAATTACTTACCTGAAGGCAAATTATCCAAGCAAATACTACTTCAGGTTATGGGACTCGACAACCTTAACTCTCAGCACGACAGGCAGCCTGACGGTTTCTTTGACTTTATCGACGGTGTGACGGTGATGGTTGACAGGGGAAAAATTGTATTCCCCGAAATAGAACCATTCGGGAATCACCTTCGGGAAAAGATAGGTGATCCTGCCCTGGCAAACAAATATGTTTTCCAGGAGTTGTACGATTCGACACAGACTGTCGCACGCCAGATGGCAGAGAAAAACAAGTTCAAGCTTGCCGGGCATTATTCTTCCGAGTCGGGATCGGAGATAAGGTTGAATGCCACAAACATCCCGCAGGGATCTGTCAAGGTAACTGCGGGAGGAGTCCCTCTTACGGAAAACCTCGATTATACTGTCGATTATAATATGGGTACCGTAAGAATAATTAACAGCGCTCTGATAGAATCACAAACCCCTATCCAGGTATCGCTCGAAAATAACCAGTTCTTTGGATTCCAGACAAAAACCCTTGTAGGTACACATCTCGACTACAGGTTCTCTGATAATTTCGATGTGGGTGCCACAATACTACACCTTAATGAAAGGCCTTATACACAAAAGGTTAATTATGGAGAGGAACCAATATCCAACACTATTTGGGGGCTGAATACCTCGTATAAGTCGCAGTCGCAGTGGCTTACCAATGTGATTGATAAACTGCCTTTACTTCATACCAAAACACCTTCCACTATCTCTTTTTTCGGGGAGTTTGCTAATCTTATACCCGGACATTCAAAGGCAGTAACCAGAGCCGGTAACTCATACATCGACGACTTTGAATCGAGCGAGATTCCTCTTGATCTGAAGGCTTTCAATGCATGGTCAATCTCAAGTGTTCCGCAGGGTCAGGACCAGCTTTTTCCCGAAGCACGGTTCAATGATGATCCGGTGAGTGGTTATAACAGGGCTAAGCTTGCCTGGTATGTCATCGATCCTCTTTTCCTGAGAAACGGATCGTCCACTCCATCCTATATCAGAAATAATCCCGATTTCCAGTCGAGTCATTTTGTCAGGGAAATATATGAGAATGAGATCTTCCCTTATAAGGAAAGTGCAAGCGGAATCCCCACTGCAATAGCGGTCCTGAACCTTGCTTATTACCCCGGGGAAAAGGGACCTTATAACTATGATACTGACCCCGGTACATATTCAGCCGGAATGAACCAGGACGGTGGCCTTAATGATCCTAAGTCGAGGTGGGGTGGCATAATGAGAGAAGTGCTTACAAGTGATTTTGAAAATGCCAATATCCAGTATATCGAGTTCTGGCTTATGGATCCTTTTGCGGATAACCCCGATGCGGAAGGTGGAGACCTGTATATCGATCTTGGAAATATATCTGAAGATATCCTTCGTGATTCGAGGAAAAGTTTTGAGAATGGCCTTCCCGGTTCACCCGATGTGAAAAATGTTGATACAACAGCCTGGGGGAGGGTACCAACAGTACAGGCAGTCGTTAATGCTTTCGATAATGCTCCGGAATCACGTCTTTACCAGGATGTGGGTCTCGACGGTTTAAGAGACCCGGATGAGGATACATACTTTAGTAATTATCTGCAGAAATCGATGATGATAACAACTCCCGAGGCCTATACGAACATTCAAAAGGACCCTTCGGGTGATGACTTCCACTATTTCAGGGGATCAGACTACGATGCGGAGCAGCTGGGCATACTCGACAGGTATAAGAATTACAACGGGGAAGAAGGCAATTCTCCCACTGCAGAAATGTCGAAAGAGTCATACCCTACTTCCGGATCCACCCTCCCGGACATGGAGGATATTAACCGCGATAATACACTCAGTGAGACTGAGAGCTATTACCAGTATAAGGTCAACCTTCGTCCTTCGGATATAAAGGTGGGTTCTGACTATGTGGTGGATGAGATTGAATATGACGCGACTTTTGCCAACGGGAAGAAATCGAAAGTTAAGTGGTATGAATTCAGGATTCCTATTACCGATTACCAGAAAGTAATCGGACCGATAAAGGATTTCAAATCAATACGTTTTATGAGAATGTTTCTCAGGGATTTCAGCCAGCCCGTTATACTCAGATTTGCAGAGCTGAACCTTGTAAGGGCCGAATGGAGGAAATATAACCTTTCATTCATGGAGGGAGGAGAAAGAGTGACAATCCCTGAAGCTACCGACGGAACTTTTGAGATCAGTTCGGTAAGCATTGAGGAGAACTCGGGTAAAGTACCTGTTAATTATGTGCTTCCTCCGGGATTTACCAGGGTGACTGATCCGCAGAACCCCCAGCTCAGGCAGTTGAATGAACAGTCGATGGTACTGAAAGTGGAAGACCTCGCTGATGGGGATGCAAGAGCTGCTTTCCGGACTGTGGATCTCGATATGCGACAATACCGGAAGCTGCGGATGGAAGTACATGCTGAGGCCCTCATCGGTCATTCACTGAGAGATGATGAACTAACTGCCTTTATAAGGCTGGGTTCCGATTACCAGGGTAATTTCTATGAATATGAGCTGCCTCTAAAGCTTACTCCACCAGGTCATTATGACAATAACTCCGATGCCGACAGGGAAAAGGTATGGCCGGCTGCGAACAGTTTCGATATCGACCTGTCTCTTCTGCAGGAAGCCAAAAAAGCGCGTAACAGCGAAATGCATAAACCAGGTTCCACACTGAGCATATCAGATGTATATGTGTATACAAATGGTGATGCGAGAATCTCAATATCCGGTAATCCTAACCTGAGCAACGTCAGGGTAATCATGGTAGGAGTAAGGAACCCTATCAGGACAAGAAACCTCAGTACCGACGATGGTTCTCCGAAATACGGGGAAGTATGGGTAAACGAGTTACGTCTTAATGATTTTATTGAAAACGGGGGATGGGCTGCCAATGCACATCTACAGGCACACCTGGCCGATCTGGGTACTATAGATATGGTAGGACAGACAAGTACCCCGGGCTGGGGCAGCATAGATAAAAGCGTGAATGACAGGAGCAAGGAAGAGACTTTTAAGTACGATATTTCTTCGAACATCGAGTTAGGTAAATTTTTCCCTGAGAAAATAGGGGTAAGGTTGCCCGTTTATGTAGGTTACTCTGAGAGCAGGATACGCCCTCAGTACAACCCTCTCGATCCTGATATTCCTCTTAAGGATGCCCTTGATGCAGCAGGGAGCAAGGCAGCCAGGGATTCGATAAAAGCAATATCTGACGACTATTCACGGAGAAAGACCATTACCGTGAGCAATGCAGGCATTACAAAGAGGGGAGAACGACCCCATGCCTGGGATCTTGCGAACTTCAGCGTCAACTATACTTATAACGAAACATACAGGAGCAACATAAATACTGAAATAGACCTGAAAAAGAATTACAGGGGAGGTATAAATTATGATTTTCAGGCACAGCCGGCTAATCTTATGCCTTTTAAGAAAATCCAGTTCCTGAATTCTCCCCTCCTGAAGATCATAAAAGACTTCAATTTCTATGTGTTCCCGAAGAGTCTTTCTTTCAGAACAGACCTGAGCCGTGACTATAACGAGATCAAAACCAGGAATATAGATAATCCCTACCTTTTGATTGAACCTTCTTTCAGGAAGGATTTTGAATGGACAAGGATATATGATTTTAAATATGATATTTCCAGGCAGCTTAAATTTGACTTTACAGCAACAAACCTGGCCAGGATTGATGAACCTGAAGGCGGGGTCGATAAAAGAAGGTATGCGAGTACATATGATGCCTGGCGCGATTCAGTGATGACAAACCTGAAGAATTTTGGACGAACAACAGACTATAACCACTTCTTCAATGTAACATATACCATACCTGTCAATAAGCTGCCACTTCTTTCATGGGTCAACGCAAATGCACGCTATTCAGCCGACTATACATGGCTGGCAGGACCTTTATTCCCCGACAGCCTTAAAATGAACCTGGGTAACTCTGTTAAGAACCATAGCGAGATGACCCTTACAACAATGGCAAACCTGGCATCTCTTTATACGAAATCCAAATTTATGAAGCGCGTCGAAAATGATACGCGTCCGGATGCACGTCAGAGGATGCGGCCGGAATACAGGACCGTTACATATACCAGGGGAAACCTGAACCTCAGGCCCGGAACAAGAAGGGCTATTTATCACAACCTTAAAACACGAGATATTAAGGTGAAGGTTGTTGACAGTGAGGGCAAGGAGGTAAAAGGCAAGGTGGATATAGTCAGTGATAACAGGATCAATTTTACAACTGATGAGAAAGTAGACGGAGCTACAGTGACTATTGAAGGGAAGGTTCTAAAGAACAGGAATCCTTTTATTCTGGCCGGGGAATATCTCGTGAGAGCTCTTATGGGAATAAGATCTGTGAGTCTTACATATACCGCTTCGCAGGGACAATACCTGCCTGGTTACCTGCCCGGTACAAAATACCTGGGTATGTCAGACTATAATGATGTCATGGCACCGGGATGGCCATTTATCCTGGGGTACAGCAATGAAAATTTCTTCAATAATGCGCTTACAAACGGATGGATAACACGCGACACATTACTGAATACTCCGGCATCATATAACAATAACGTAAGTATTTCGCTGCGCAGTCTTATTGAACCTTTCCCGGGATTACGTATCGATCTCAATGCGGACAGACGTCATCTTCAGCAGGTAACATCATACTATATTGCCGATTATAACGGTAATTTCCCCGACAGCACGCGGAACAGGATATTGTCGGGAAATTTCTCAATTTCTGTCATTTCATGGGGTACGGCTTTTGAAAAGATATCAAAATCAAATGATTATGTATCACCAACTTTTGAGGCATTCAAGAAAAATACTGTGGTAATATCGGAAAGAAGAGCTGAAGAACGGCAGAAGGTCGACCCGGGATATGATCCGGATATTGATCCGGCCACAGGAGAGCCGGTGACGGGACCCTATAAAAGCGGCTACGGGCAGACATCACGTGAGGTGCTGTTACCCGCATTTCTGGCAGCCTATACAAAGACTAACCCATCAAGGGTTACACTCGATCCATTCCCCTCGGCGATGCGGATGATGCCAAACTGGCGAATAACATTTGACGGGCTTTCTAAATTCGATTTTGTGCAGAAGCTCTTCACCTCAATAAATCTGTCGCACCAGTACAGGAGTACATACCAGGTGGGATCGTATACAACCAACCTTAATTTTTCTCCTGATGAGACCGGTATTAGCAGGATAAGGGACCTGCAGAATAACTATGTGCAACAGTATTCAATTGATGTAGTGACTATCAGTGAACAGTTCAGCCCCCTTATCAATGTTGATATGAACTGGAAAAACAGCCTTACAACGCGTTTTGAATGGAGAAAATCGAGGACAGTTGCCTTAAACCTGACCAGTAACCAGATAGCTGATGCAAGGATAAACGAACTGATTGTAGGGGCAGGATACAGGTTTGATGATGTACAGATAATACTTAAATCACGGAACGGGCAGAGAGCCCTGAAGAGTGACCTGAATATAAGGTTTGATCTTTCGATACGTGACAATAAAACCATAGCCAGGAAACTTGTAGAGGATGTAAACCAGCCTGTAGTGGGGCAAAGGGAATTTAAGGTAGGACTCACAGCTGACTATGTTCTGAGTGACCGCTTTAACCTCCAGATATTTGCTGACCGTACAATGAATAATCCCTTTGTTGCAAGCACCTTCCCGACATCAAATACCAATTTCGGCTTCAGCCTCAAATTTACCCTGATTCAGTAAGATCACTTCATGATTTTCAGATGTTTACAGAATCCCCTTTAGGGGACAGCGGGTGTAAATCAGGACTTTTGAGATATCCTCATGCTGTAATGTTAAAATAAGTTAAAGGGAATGAACAGAAATAGATTCATTTTCCATATTTTTGAGCAAACCTGTAATCAATATTCATTAACTCCTGTTAAAAACAATTCTCATGAAAAAGTCAAAACCCAGGTTATCTTTCTGGCAGATATGGAATATGAGTTTCGGCTTCTTTGGCATACAGTTCGGCTTTGCTTTACAAAATGCCAATGTCAGCAGGATCTTTGAGACTCTGGGCGCCAGGGTTGATAATATTCCTATCCTGTGGATCGCGGCACCAGTGACCGGACTGATAATACAACCTATTATCGGACATATGAGTGATAATACATGGAACAGGCTGGGACGACGGCGTCCCTATTTTCTTACAGGGGCCATCCTTGCCTCCCTGGCAATTATTATAATGCCTAATTCACCCGTACTGTGGATCGCCGCAGGCATGTTGTGGATCATGGATGCCTCAATTAATATTTCTATGGAACCCTTCAGGGCTTTCGTAGGTGATATGCTTCCTTCGGAACAACGTACCAAGGGGTTTGCGGCACAGAGTTTCTTTATAGGTACAGGAGCCATTATTGCCTCCTTCCTTCCCTGGGTGATGACCAACTGGTTCAATGTTGAGAATACTGCACCTGCAGGACAGATACCACAGTCTGTGAAGCTTTCATTTTATATCGGGGGGGCAGTGTTCATTGCTGCCGTGCTGGTTACGGTATTATCAACAAAAGAATATTCCCCTGAAGAACTGAAAGAGTATTCGGAAGATGAAAAAGATACAAAGGAAACTGGGACAGATGAAAATAATTCCCTGGGTAGCGGCACTTTCTACAGGAGGGGCCTTTACTGGGTAGCAGCCGGCATAGCTACAAGTCTTGTAATATATTATACCCATCTTGAGAAGGAGATATATATTCTTACATTTGGAGCCGGGGCATTCGGTCTTATCCAGATCGTTTCCGGTATGTTAATATCAGGAGGAAATACAAAAAGCGGTCTTGTTGTCGTTATGAAAGACCTTTTTTCAATGCCCAAAACGATGAGCCAGCTGGCAGTAGTACAGTTCTTCTCATGGTTTGCCCTGTTCTCGATGTGGATATATACAACTTCAGCAGTTACCACTCACATTTATCATACTAGTGATACGACAAGTGAACTATATAACCGGGGTGCTAACTGGGTGGGTGACCTGTTCGGTATCTATAACGGTTTTGCCGCCCTGGTGGCTTTCCTGTTACCGGTAGTAGCAAGATGGACCAACAGGAAGATCACTCATTCGATGAGCCTTGCCATAGGAGGATTGGGACTTATTTCAATCAACCTGTTCAATTCACCGGGATTACTTGTTATATCAATGCTGGGAATAGGTGTTGCCTGGGCCAGCATCCTCGCCATGCCGTATGCAATCCTTACCGGATCTCTTCCTGCAAAGAAAATGGGTACCTATATGGGTATTTTTAATTTCTTCATTGTAATCCCACAGATACTGGCAGCAAGTATTCTTGGATTCATGGTAAGAGACCTGTTCCACGGGGAAAGCATTTATGCAATAGTCTCGGGTGGTATATCGCTGTTCATAGCTGCTGTTCTGATACTATTTGTAAATGATGTAGATGATATAAAAAACCGTAAAAACTGAATGAAGACCGAAGCATGTATCTTTGACCTTGACGGCGTAATAGTCGATACTGCGAAATACCATTTCCGGGCCTGGAAAAGGCTTGCTGAACAGCTGGGAATAGAATTCAATGAAAGGGATAACGAGAGACTTAAGGGAGTAAGCCGTATGGCCTCGCTCGAGATCATACTTGAGCTGGGAAGGGTACAGTTAAGCCAGGGGAAAAAGGAATATTTCGCTACACTTAAGAACGGGTGGTATAATGAGTATATAAATAAAATGAAACCTGATGAGTTACTGCCCGGTTCCATTGAGTTCATTAATGAAGTGAAGAATGCAGGGATCCATGTTGCCATTGGATCGGCAAGCAAAAACACTCCTCTGATCCTTGAGAGGGTTGGTATCCATGACATGTTTGATGCCATAGCTGATGGCAATATTGTAAGTAAAGCAAAGCCAGATCCTGAAGTTTTTTTAAAAGCTGCGGAAATGCTGAACACCGATCCCTCAAAATGTGTTGTATTTGAGGATGCTGTGGCAGGAATACTGGCAGCAAGGAATGCAGGCATGTTATGCATCGGTATCGGTTCTTCCCAGGTCCTTAAGGAAGCTGATATGGTTGTTAGGGGTCTGAATGAAATGAGTCTGGAAAAACTGAAAAACCTGGAGGAAAAAATCAGCTAATGAATAATTTGTATAAAAAGGATGAATGGCTTGTAGTTGAAGAAGGGTTTCATCCCGATATGAACAGGGAATCGGAAAGTATTTTCTCGATTGGGAATGGTTATATGGGACAGAGAGCAAACTTCGAAGAGAAATATTCCGGCGATAGCCTGCAGGGTACATATATAGCGGGGGTGTATTATCCTGACAAGACAAGGGTCGGCTGGTGGAAAAACGGGTATCCCGAATACTTTGCAAAGGTGCTTAATGCTCCTTCATGGACAGGCATAGACATAAGTGCTTCTGGTGAGACTATTGACCTGGCTGTTTCGAAGATAGTGTCGTTCAGGAGGGTCCTGAATATGCGGGAAGGTTACCTGGAAAGAGTATTTTCCGTGAATGTGGACAGTGGCAAGATCCTTGAAATTACTTCCAGGCGTTTTGTCAGCATGGCAGAACCTGACCTGGGGATCATCAGGTATACTATACGATCAGTAGATTTTGAAGGAAATTTGCAGATAGAGCCTTATATTAATGCTGACGTTAGGAATGAAGATACCAACTACGGCGAGAAATTCTGGGAAGAAATATCAAGAGATGTGACGGAGGATTATGGTATTGTTACCTCCGGGACGCTTAAAACAGGTTTCCATGTCTCTACCGGAATGACAAATCACCTCTTAAGGAACGGTAAAGAACGGATATCTTATTCCGGTATTAAAGACAGGAAGGAGTATGCAGGAACTGAATACTCTGTTAATGTTAAAGCCGGAGATAACCTTACCCTGTTCAAATATGTATCGGTACTGTCCTCATTGAACAATGAAAAGGAAAACCTGGAACCGGATGTGGCTAAGCGTCTGAAGGCAGCATTAAAAAAAGGATACGACAGGCTTTTTGAGGAACATAAAGGAGAGTGGGAGAGGATATGGGACACATCAGATGTGGTAATTGAAGGAGATATGGCAGCTCAGCAGGCTATCAGGTTTAATATCTTTCATCTTAACCAGACTTATACCGGGAAAGATGACAGGCTCAACATAGGTCCTAAGGGATTTACCGGTGAGAAGTACGGTGGCAGCACATACTGGGATACTGAAGCTTTTGTCCTGCCTTTCTTCCTGAAAACAGCTGAACAACAGGTGGGTAAAAACCTGTTGATATACAGGTACCGGCATCTTCAGAAAAGTATAGAAAATGGTATTAAGCTGGGTTTCGGCGGAGGCGCAGCTCTCTACCCCATGGTCACCATGAATGGAGAAGAATGTCATAATGAATGGGAGATAACTTTCGAGGAAATACACAGGAACGGGGCAATTGCTTTTGCCATATATAATTATATCCGGCATACCGGTGATGTGAGTTACCTGGCAGATTATGGTCTCGAGGTACTTATAGGTATTTCAAGGTTCTGGAGCCAGCGCATAACATACTCAGAAAATTCAGGTAAGTACGTTATCCTGGGAGTGACCGGACCCAATGAATACGAGAACAATGTAAACAATAACTGGTATACCAATACTATGGCGGTATGGACATTGTCGTATACCCTTGAGAATATTGATCAACTATCAACTGAGAATCCTGAAAGAATTAAGGATATTTTCACCAGGACCGGATTTGATTATCAGGAAGAGACCGGTCGCTGGAGGCATATTATGCGGGATATGCATTTGCCTTATGATGAGGAAAGAAGGGTCTTTCTGCAGCAGGACGGATTTCTTGACAAGGAACTGAGGCCTGCATCTTCGATACCTGCGGCTGAACGGCCCATAAACCAGCACTGGTCGTGGGACAGGATACTGAGGTCGTGTTTTATTAAGCAGGCAGATGTGGTCCAGGGGCTGTATGTACTTGAAGACCGGTTTGATACCGAAACAATAGAACGTAATTTCAATTTCTATGAGCCGATGTGTGTCCACGAATCTTCACTTTCGGCATGTATCCATTCAATTATGGCGTCACGTATAGGGGAAATTGATAAGGCTTATGAATTATATCTGAGGACAGCCAGGCTCGACCTGGATGATTATAATAACGAGGTATCAGACGGATTGCATATTACCAGCATGGCCGGCACATGGCTGGCAGTGGTGGAAGGTTTCGGAGGCTTACGGATTGCCGGAGATGTTGTAAAACTAAATCCGCTTATACCTGACAGGTGGAGATCCTATTCATTTAAGGTACGTTTCAGGGGAAGAATATTTAAGGTAAAAGTGACAAAAGATGCTGTTATTGTGAATAATCTTTCCAATAATGAACTTGGAATCATTTTATTTGATGATGGATATATCGTAGGCAGCAATAAAAAACTTGAAGTTAAAACTAAAACACGGTAAATTTGTTTATTGTAATTTAACCGGAAATCATTTCTAAATCATTTATTTAATAGTGTCAGATATGGATAAAATACATCTCAGCCTGCTTTTCTTTTTGCTTGCTATTGTAATAGTCGTAGCCGGATGCACGGTGTCCGGTGGCAAGAAAGAGATCCAACCTTCTTTCCTTTCAGAAGTTGTACACCCTGAATGGTCGAAAAATGCCGTATTATATGAGGTTAATGTAAGGCAGTTTACACCGGAAGGTACTTTTAACGCTTTCGCGGAGCATTTGCCCAGGCTGAAAAAGCTGGGCGTAAATGTTCTATGGTTTATGCCTGTGACTCCAATAGGTGTAAAGAACAGGAAGGAGCCTCTCGGAAGTTATTATTCCGTTAAGGATTATATGAATGTGAATCCCGAATTCGGAACACTGGATGATTTCAAAAAGGTTATTACCCAAGCACACGACATGGGCTTTCATGTGCTCATAGACTGGGTCCCGAACCATTCATCGTGGGATAATAAACTTACAGTTGAACATCCCGACTGGTATGAGAGGGATTCAACAGGGAATTTCGAACCACCGGTAGGTACCGACTGGACTGATGTTATCCAGTTTGACTGGTCCAATAAGGGTCTCCAGGATTATATGTTGAATGCCCTGAAATTCTGGGTAGACCTTGGTGTTGACGGTTTCAGGGTTGATTTCCCCGGTAAAACCCCGGTCGATTTCTGGGTCAGGGTAAGAACAGAACTCTCAATGATCAAGCCGATCTTTATGCTTGCCGAGAACGAGGATAAGCCGGAATTCCTTGAGAAAGGTTTTGATATGAATTATTCCTGGGAACTTTTTCACCTGATGACCGGTATCGCCCAGGGTAAGGACAATGTAAACAGCCTGAGGAAATACTACAGGAGGGAAAAAGCGACTTATCCTTCAAACGTTTACAGGATGGTGTTTCTTGATAACCATGATGAGAATTCCTGGAATGGAACTATCAATTCCAGGCTGGGAGATGCACAGGAGGCATTCGCAGTGTTTATATTTACAACACGGGGAGTACCGCTTCTTTACAACGGACAGGAGGTGTGCCTTGATAAGAGCCTGAAATTCTTTGAAAAAGATACAATAAACTGGGACACATGCAAGCTGACACCCTTCTATACCAACCTGGTAGCCCTGAAAGAAAAGGACCAGGCCCTCTGGAATGGTGATTTTGGCGGGGCAATGGATTCTATACCTACTTCAAGAGATAAAAAGGTATTTGCATATTTCAGGGAAAAGGGCGATAACAGGATTATTGTTTTCCTTAATCTGAGCAAAAAGTCAGTTGCAGTTAAACCCAGGATGAAGAACCTTCGTGGCAGCTATACCGATTATTTTAGCGGAAAGCAGGTTAAAGTACCACTGACCGATTCACTGAGAATGGGTCCCTGGGGATATAAGGTATTGACACGATAGAATATACAGATAGTAGCGCGGATTACAAATCCGTACAAACAAACATAAGGTACAAGACAAAGCATTATGTTTATCAGACGGGCAACCTATTTGTTGCTATTGCTTTTAACAGGTTTCTCCGGACCCGGATGTAGTCAGCAGAAGAGTGATGCAACTCTTCCTTCAGACAGTTCTCTTACTTCTGTGCCTGGCTGGGCTAAGAACGCCATATGGTACCAGATATTTGTTGAACGATTCAGGAATGGTGATCCCGGTAATGATCCTGCCCCGGTGGATATGTATGGTTCATATCCTGAAAAATTGCCGGCAGGGTGGAAAACAACTCCATGGGGTCATGACTGGTATGCACATGAATCCTGGCTCGACAGTGTGAATGCTGATGATTTTTCATCCAAGATACAGGCCCGGCGTTACGGAGGTGACCTCCAGGGGGTCCTTGATGAGATCGACTATATTGCTGATCTGGGAGTTAACGCCATATATTTCAACCCCCTGAATGATTCCCCATCTTTGCATAAATATGATGCCAGGAATTATGCTCATATCGACCGTAATTTTGGTCCCGATCCGGTTATGGATGCTGAGATAATGAACCGTGAAGTACATGATGATCCTTCTACCTGGAAACGGACTTCGGCTGACAGCTTGTTCCTCAGGCTGGTAAAGGAATTTCACAGCAGGGGGATAAAGGTAATAATGGACTATTCGTGGAATCATACCGGAAAGGTATTCTGGGCCATTGATGATATTCGCCGTAACGGTAAAAAGTCAAAGTATACAGACTGGTATAATATCACCAGGTATGATGACCCTGCAACACCACAGGATGAATTGAGCTATAAAGGCTGGGGTGGAAACAATCCCTGGATGCCGGTGTTCAGGAAAGATATTATCCCTCCGGATGACAGTACAATGCCTTTCGAGGGTAACCTTCACTCTGAATCACTTAAGAAACATATTTTTGATGTAACCAGGAGATGGCTTGATCCTGACGGTGACGGTGATCCATCAGACGGTATCGATGGTTTCAGGCTGGATGTGGCAGGAGAAATACCCATGGGTTTCTGGCGTGAATACCGCAGGGTGGTAAGATCAGTTAATCCTGAAGCTTACCTTGCCGGCGAGATCTGGTGGCAGAAATGGCCTGATAAACTGATGGATCCTTCGGTGTATCTAAGAGGTGATCAGTTCGATGCTGTAATGAACTACAGGTGGTATCGTATTGCCAGGGGTCTTTTCGGACAGGCGGATCCGGTTCTCACACCTTCAGAATTCGTTAGTGCCATCGATAGGATAAACCACGACATCGATGCAGATAACCTGGAAGCCATGATGAATGTAGCATCGACTCATGATTCTCCGCGATTGTCTACGTCTTTGTATAACAAGACTTTATATAAATACAGGGCAAAACCGGGGGAAAACCCTGATTATAAGGTAAACAGACCTGATGATCTGACCAGGAAAGAACAGATAATGTTACTTGTGAACCAGTTCACATTCATAGGTGCCCCGCAGATATGGAACGGGGAGGAGTGCGGTATGTGGGGAGCTGATGATCCTGATTGCCGTAAACCTGTGGTCTGGTCTGATATTAAATATGATGATGAGAAAGCAAATTATGACGGATCGGAAAGAAAACCGGCTGATGAAGTAAGGCCTGATACGTCATTACTTAATTTCTACAGGAGAATGTGTACCCTGAGAAATGAAAATCCCGTTCTGGCTGATGGTAAACTTTCCTTCTTACTGGCGGATGACAGTGAAATGCTCCTGGCCTATAAAAGATATAACGAAAGGGATGAGATACTTGTATGTTTTAATTGTTCCGGCAAGCAGCAAAAGGTGAATTTTGCCAATCCGGACCATCAAAAATATACGGATATCTTTACAGGGAAGAATAAGTATTCACAACATTCTGATTCTCTCGAATTGACTCTTGAGCCCTGTACCGCGACAATACTGAAAAGAACCGGCAATTGATCCTCCGGTTAATGACTGGATGCTGTTGATTAATTATGTCTTTTATCATAATTGAAGATCAAAAAAAGGCTTATTTTTGACATGTTCACGATTGAGTGAGTATTGACTGATAACATTAAAAACCATCACAGTATGAATGTTCCTGAAGATTTATTTTACACAAAAGACCATGAATGGCTTCGCGTGGAAGGCGACATGGGTTATGTGGGTGTTACTGACTTTGCCCAGGGGGAACTTGGCGATATAGTATTTATTGAGATTGAAACAGTGGGCGAAACCCTTGGTAAAGAAGAAGTGCTTGGTACTATTGAAGCAGTTAAGACAGTTTCTGACATGTTCATGCCTGTAGGAGGAGAGGTAGTTGAAGTCAATCCTGCTCTTGCCGAAACACCCGATATTGTCAATAAGGACCCTTACGGTAAAGGCTGGATGGTGAAAATAAAAATTACCAATCCCGATGAGATTAAGGAACTTCTTTCACCTGGCAAGTATAAGGCATTGCTTTAAAAGATTTTAGCAGACTCTTTGCTGAGAATGGTCTCAGAGAGTTTTCTTGACTTCAAACTCCTGGTATCCTTCAATCACGTCTCCAACTTTGATGTCGTTGAAATTGTGGATGTTGAGTCCACATTCATATCCTGATGTAACTTCCTTGACATCATCTTTGAATCGTTTGAGAGATCCCAGTTCTCCTGTATAGATGACAATACCATCGCGTATTATCCTTACTTTGGTATTGCGGGTTATCTTACCCTCTTTGACATAGCAGCCTGCTACTGTTCCGACTTTGGTAACCTTGAATATGTCACGTATGTCAAGAGTGGCAACGATCTCCTCTTTAAGCTCAGGAGACAACATACCTTCCATGGCTGATCTTATCTCCTCGATAGCATTATAGATAATCGAATAGAGTCTTACGTCAATTTCCTCTTTCTCGGCCAGTCTTCGGGCGCTAAGTGACGGACGTACCTGGAATCCGACTATAATGGCATTCGATGCAGCGGCAAGAAGTATATCCGATTCAGATATCTGTCCGACTGCCTTATGGATAATATTAAGCTGTATTTCAGGTGTTGACAGTTTAATGAGAGAATCGCTGAGCGCTTCAACAGAACCATCAACGTCACCTTTGACAATTATATTGAGTTCCTGGAAGTTGCCAATAGCAATCCTTCTTCCAATCTCGTCAAGTGTAATATGCTTCTGAGTACGGAGACCCTGTTCTCTCTGTAGCTGTGCTCTTTTTGTGGCAATATCCTTGGCTTCCCTGTCACTCTCCATCACGTTGAACTTATCACCTGCCTGTGGTGCACCATTGAGACCAAGTATTAGAGCAGGAGTTGCAGGGCCCACTTCCTTGACCTTATTCCCCCTTTCATTATACATTGCTTTAACATGGCCGTAACAGCTTCCTGCGAGCATTATATCACCCACCCTCAGGGTTCCGGCTTTTACAAGCATCGTTGCTGTAAATCCTCTTCCCTTATCGAGAGAAGACTCTATAACAGTTCCAATGGCGGGTTTCTCAGGATTTGCCTTCAGGTCAAGCATTTCGGCTTCAAGAAGTATCTTATCAAGGAGTATGTCCATATTTAGACCTGTTTTGGCCGAAATCTCCTGCGACTGATACTTCCCACCCCAGTCTTCCACAAGATAATTCATCGCTGCCAGGGCTTCTTTGATCTTGTCCGGATTGGCTGTTGGCTTATCAATTTTATTTATTGCAAATATTATTGGTACACCGGCTGCAGACGCATGGTTAATAGCTTCCTTTGTCTGTGGCATCACTCCGTCGTCAGCTGCCACAACGATAATTGCAATGTCTGTTATCTGGGCACCTCGTGCACGCATAGCTGTAAATGCCTCATGGCCAGGAGTATCGAGGAAAGTTATCTTGCGCCCGTCAGGGAGTACGACAGCATAGGCACCTATGTGCTGGGTAATACCACCGGCTTCACCGGCAATGACATTGGTATTTCGTATATAATCGAGCAATTTGGTTTTACCATGATCAACATGACCCATTACAGTAACAATAGGAGGTCTTGGTTGAAGATCTTCCTCCAGGTCTTCCTCTTCCTTAACGGCTTCCTGGAGTTCCGCACTTACAAATTCCATCCTGTATCCGAATTCATCAGCCAGTAACGACATTGTCTCAGCATCCAGACGCTGATTAATAGACACGAACAGGCCAAGGCTCATACATGTGGAAATGATATCTGTGACAGGTATGTTCATCATGGTAGCCAGTTCGTTGACCGATACGAACTCCGTAACCTTGAGAATATTCTTATCCTGTTCAAGCCTGTCAGCTTCCTCCTGGTTTTTCAGGTTGATAGCCTCTCTCTTTTCCCTTCTGTACCTCGAGCCTTTAGATTTCCCTTTTGTGGTAAGTCTTGCAAGGGTTTCCTTTATCTGTTTCTGTACTTCTTCTTCATCTACCTCAGTCCTTAAAGGTCGTTTTCTGGAAGTCTTTCTTCCTCCGGGTTTATCCTTTTTGTCGGTTGTCACAGGCTTAGCCCGCGAGACCTCGTCCCTTTCCTTGGTAATCCTTTTCCTTTTTTTCTTCCTCTTGAATTCCTGGTCAGCATTTACACGTACAGGTTGAGATGACTGTGATTTTTTCTTCTCTTCAGCCGGAAGATCAATCTTGCCCACAACTCGGGGACCGGAAAGTCTTTTAAAGTCTGTTTTATAAACGGAAACATTATTTTCATCCGTCTCGTCAGGGGTAATTTCCCCGGATTCTCTTTTTGCCGGTTTCTTTTCTTCTATATGGCCGGCTTTTTTTTCAGCAGCAGCTTCTTCAGTCTTTCCTTCAACCTGCTTCTCCTCTTTCCCGGCTTTGAGGGTATCTGTCTTATCTTTTTCAGCAGGCTGAGTCTTTGCTTTTTTTGCCTCTCCCTTTTTCTCACTGCCTTTCTGTGCTTCTTTTTCCTTGGCGTCGAGATCGATCTTACCAACAATATGAATGTCTATGTTGGATTTGGATTTTTCAGCTTCCGATTCAGGAGCTGCTGATTCTGGTTCCTTATCACCGGTAGCTTTCTTGTCTTCTTTCTTTTCAGTTTCTTTCGGGGGGGCAGCCTTTTTCTTTTCGGGCTCTTCACTAACAGGAGCAGGCTTCTCAGGACTTGCCTTACCTGACTTTTCCAGGTCAATCTTTCCAACGAGCTTGATGTCCGGTTTCTTAATCTCGGTTTTGATGTCAACAGTATTGGTGTACCCGGTAGTGTCCTTAACCAGTACATTTTCATCTTTCTCCAAATCCTCCGGCTCATTCTTTTCCGAGATATCATCAATTGAAACGGTTTCCTTTTTTTTATGAAGGTCTTTAAGAATAAGTTTCTCAGATTCTTTCTTGACGCTGATATCTGTGCTATACTCTTTTACAAGAAGAATATAAGCTTCAGGAGGAAGCTTGGTATTTGGGTTTGGATCAAGATCGAACCCTTTCTTGTGAAGAAAGTCCACAATAGTGGATATTCCCACATTAAACTCGCGGGCTGCCTTACTTAATCTTGTAACCTTAATATCCTCTGTCATAAATATGCTTTCCCTTAATTAAATTCTTAATGCTGGTCCCAGGGATGGATTATATCACCTTTTTTTACTCAAATTCAGCTTTCAGTATGTTGACAACTTCTCTTACTGTCTCCTCTTCAAGGTCAGTTCTCTTTACCAGGTCACTTATTGAGAGGTTAAGCACACTCCTTGCTGTGTCGCAGCCTATAGCTTTCAGCTCATCAATGATCCATCCGTCAATCTCATCGCTGAATTCTTCCAGGTTAACATCTTCTTCATCTTCACCTCCCGGTTCCCTGTAAACGTCTATATCATAGCCTGTAAGCTGGCTTGCCAGCTTTATATTAAGTCCTCCCTTGCCGATAGCAAGTGATACTTCATTGGGTTTCAGATAGATCTCTGCCCTCATCTCTTCATCATCGAGTTTGATCGATGTTATTTTGGCCGGGCTCAGGGCTCTCTGTATAAACAACTGGTTATTTGATGTGTAATTTATTACATCTATGTTTTCATTCCTGAGCTCTCTTACAATACCATGTATCCTCGATCCTTTCATCCCCACACATGCACCAACCGGATCGATCCTTTCATCATACGATTCAACGGCAACTTTAGCCCTTTCCCCCGGCACTCTGACGATCTTCTTAATGGTGATAAGACCATCGAATATCTCAGGTACTTCAAGCTCGAACAGCCTTTCAAGGAAAACAGGCGAAGTACGGCTAAGGATGATGAATGGTGTGTTGTTCCTCATCTCTACCTTTATAACGACCGCCCGCACAGAGTCGCCCTTGCGGAAGTGATCTGAAGGTATCTGTTCCCCCTTTGGCAATATAAGCTCGTTACCATCATCATCAAGAACAAGGATCTCTCTCTTCCATACCTGGTAAACTTCACCAGTCACGATCTCACCTATCCTGTCCTTGTATTTGATATAAATATTATTCTTCTCAAGATCAAGTATCCTTGCGGTTAGATTTTGCCTAAGTGATAATATTGCTCTTCTTCCGAAATCAAGAAACTTAACCTCATCAGAGACTTCTTCCCCGACTTCATAGTCTGCATCAATCTCTTTTGCCTTTGAAAGAGGTATCTGTATAACATCATCTTCGAAATCGGCATCATCCACCACAACCCTGTTTCTCCATATTTCGAAGTCCCCTTTGTCAATATTGACAATAATGTCAAAATTATCAGCCGATCCGTACTTCTTTGCAAGCATGCTTCTGAACACATCTTCCAGAACACTCATCATAGTAGGCCTGTCAATATTCTTCAGCTCTTTAAACTCCGAAAAAGTGTCGATCAAATTAACATTTTCCATCTGGTGTAAACCTCTTAAAATTATTTAATTGTTATAACTATCCTGGTTGATTTAACATCCTCAAAATTAAAAGAAATATCTTTTATTTCTTTTGGTTTGCCTTTTGCTCTTATCTCCGTTGAAAGCTCAAACCCTCCGTCTGTCACATTTTTTAATGTACCTTCAAACTTACTGCCCTCATGATCAGTTACTTCTACTTTCCTGCCCTCGTTCTTATAGTACTGTTCAATAACCAGGAAAGGTGTATCAAGACCCGGTGATGATACCTGCAGTTCGAAATCCTCCCTGTCGCGGCCGAGGCTCATTTCCATCTGGCGATGCAGCGCGGCGCATTCGTCTATGGTAATTCCTTCATTTCTGTCAACCATGACTTTTATTCGTCCTGAACTGCTAACTTTAACAGATACCAGAAATAAGCCGGTTCCGTCAATGAACCCCTCCACCATTTCTTCTATCTCCTTCTGCCCTGCCATATTATAAAAACTTATAATAAAATAGGGGACTATGGTCCCCTAGGTATCAAACACCCCTCAATTCTGTGGCAAAGGTAATTATTATTATTTAAAAGCCAAAATTATTGAAATTAATATTACTATTTCAGGCTTGTGGCTCAAAGATGTAGCGGTATTTTGCGTAAAGATTCAGATATTTGCAGGCACATATATTTATTTTTTTAATACATGTTTTTTGGTTTATGCCGTTACGTGACAAATCAATATACAGAGGGAATGACAGGCTGTTGCTTGAAAACTGCACCCTTTGCCCACGGGAATGCGGGATCGACAGGTTTGAAGGAGGGTCGGGATATTGCGGGACAGATGGCGGATTCAATATAGCATCAGTATGTGTTCACAGGGGAGAGGAACCGGTTATCAGCGGAAGTAATGGTATCTGTAACATATTCTTCCGGGGCTGCAATCTGCGTTGCATCTATTGCCAGAACCATGAGATAAGCAGGGTAACTTTTGATGACAGGAGGGAACCGGATCTGGCAGTCATAATAGAACAGGTAACTGAAATACTCGAACAGGGTGTTACAGCAGTGGGTTTTGTATCACCATCGCACGTTGTCCCCCAGGTGAAAGTGATTATTGAAGCTCTGCATACTAAAGGATATGATCCTGTTATTGTTTATAATACAAATAGTTATGATAAGGTGGATACTATTGGAAGCCTTGAGGGGATGATTGATGTGTACCTGCCCGACATTAAATATGTTACGCCGCACATTTCTGCTGAATATTCGGATGCATCAGATTATCCGGCTGTAGCCCTTAAAGCGGTAAAGGAAATGTATTATCAGAAAGGATCTACTCTCAGGACTGATGACCGGGGAAGGGCGGAAAGCGGTCTTTTGATACGTCACCTTGTACTTCCCGGGCACTCTGAGGAAAGCAAGCTTGTTTTGAAGACAATTGCCGAAGAAATATCGACAGGAGTGACGATTTCATTAATGTCACAATATCATCCAACGCCGCAGGTGATCAATCATTCAACCCTGGGCAGATCACTCTGCAGGGAAGAATATGAATCTGTCGTTGAAACAATGGAGGACCTGGGTTTCAGGAACGGATGGACCCAGGATATGGACAGCTACCTTAATTACAGGCCCGATTTCAGCAGGGATCATCCGTTTGAATAGCCTGGTGAATAGCTTATAAAGGGAACTTTTGATTATCAGAAGTCTACAGAACCCCCTTTAGGGCCAGGGGATGGGCCCAGGGCTTTTGAAGCGCATACTGCTTTATCACATGAATTTTTCCCTTTTCTGAAGGTTGAACAGTGCAACAAGGAGAAACACGACTGACCCGGTGATCAGTATGATTCTGTTCTTAAGGGTTATTATTGCCCATGTTGTTTCATTGACATCATATGGTGGTTCATAAGGATTCAGGAATACATTCCACTGGCTCTTTTCCAGGGCATCGCTGAGAATAAGAAAGAACAAACCGAATATTATCATAACAACAGCAGTCCCGTTTCCGTTTCTTATGACTGTTGAAAGCATGAATGCCATCATACCCAGGAAAATCACAGGCACCATGACCTGCGCTGCCACTTTTACAAACCGGAACTTAACAATGAGCACAGATGAAACGAAGGTGAAAGCGATCATTATGAGGAAAGCGATTGTAAAAATCAGTATGATCCTGACCAGCCACACTTTGTATCTGTAGTTTGGGATGCCGAACAATATTTCAATTGTCCTTGCATCCTGATCATTCTGAATACCAAAAACAGACGGATAAAACACAAGGAGAAGCCCTGAAAACAGGAATACACCATAGAGGTCATTAACTCTTGAAATGTCCGTTGAAAAGACGTAAATAACCGACAATCCCAGGTAAAAGGCCACCGAACCTGCAAGGAACCAGATGAAACGGTTTGCAAAAATGATCCTCAGGTTGTAAATGATCATCCTGTATATCAGGTTAATGGTATTAAGTAGTCCGTTTGTCTTCATTTTTTAAAGAATTGTTATTGTCAGTCCCGGAATTATTATGTTTCCTCAGAAGCCAGAGATATGCATCTTCAAGGTTGGGACTTGCCTGTACTGCTCCTTCCCACGGGGAAAACTCCGACACTACTCTTACCCTTACGTTATTACCTTCCGACATATGGTGCACTACAAGATGACTTTCCACGAATTCGTTAAATGAATCAGCTGGTATATTGAACTGCCATACATGTCCCTCTGCTTCATGAGTCATATCGATGGGTTTCCCGAGATATCTCAGCTTTCCTTTATTCATTACAGCAACCTGGTTGCATGAGCTGGATATATCCTCAATTATATGAGTTGAAAATATCACAACTCTTTCACGACTGAGTTCGACAAGAAGATTCCTGAATCTTATCCTCTCTCTTGGATCCAGTCCTGCAGTAGGCTCATCGACCACGAGTATCCTTGGCAGATGTAACAGTATCTGGGCAATACCCATCCTTTGTTTCATACCTCCGGAGAAAGAGCTTATCCTTTCATGCCTCCTGTCTTCCATATGCACTGCTTTCAGTACATATGTGACCCTTTCTTCCCTTACCTCCCGATCTGTAATATTCTTAAGCATCGCCTGGTAATGAAGATAATCGTTTGCTGTCATATTCTCATAGCTTCCGAACTCCTGTGGCAGGTAACCGATCAGTCCCTGAAGCTCTTCCCTCATTTTCTGTGTATCAAGACCATTTATCCATACCTTGCCATAACTCTGCTCCAGGATCCCGCATATTATTCTCATAAGGGTTGTCTTCCCGGCCCCGTTTGGTCCTAGCAGTCCGAACATACCATTGCCAATATTAATAGTTACACAGCTAAGGGCTTTAAACGGTTTTTTCTTTCTTCCGATAAGAGGAACGGCAGCAACTAACTTGTATATAGCTTTTCTTATTCTCCTGAATCTGCCTTCCAGCCGGTAAATATCGGTATTTTCCCTTGTAAGCTTCTGCCCGGTTTTATAGATAAACAGACCTGCAAACCACAGGAAGCCAAGCATTAGTACAACAACAATGTTATTCCATCTGAGCTGATACCAGGCAAGGTTAAGAAAAGGTATTATCCAGAAGATGACAAAATCTGTTAGTCCGGTAATCCTTCGCAACCATTTACTCTCCTTGTCTCTGTTCAGATTCGCGATCAGGTCCCTGAAAACAGTCCACATACCTGAAAGTGCAAACCATGTAAGAATGCTGAAGAAAAAGATCCAGAATCCCTTGTTCAGGTAAAAATATGTGAAGTATATCATATACCCCAGTAAAGGTACCTGCCACATGAACTGGTCAAGGTCTTTCCATGATGTAAGATCTTTCCGGAGTCCAAGCCTCTTCCTTATTCTCGCTCCTGCTTCCCATTCTCTCTTCCACCGGTTTTCCCTTTCATAGATCTTAACAAGACTCTGTATATAAATATTTATAGGTTCATCTTTACCTATAACAGTCTCCCTGGCTTTTCTCAGGCTGTTTATAACGAACCATGTTGATGCAGGAATAATTATAACAGACAGAATCGTTGTTATGAGCTTCCACAGGAACTTATCTATGTAGGTATATATAAGGAAGATCATAAAACCGAACAGGATGAACTGTATCAGTTTTGTCTTCCAGTTCAGGGCATAAAACCATTTAAGAGCTGTTTCAAGACCTGTATAGAAGGTGGGTATGAATACCAGGGTAAGCAGTGTGCTGAGTGCCAGTCCGCCGATCACCGTAATTGCAAATGAAGCACCAATGGCTGAAACGTATTCAGTTGTTCCCATAGCCAGGGGAACCATGGCTATTATGGTAGTGGTAGCTGTTATCAATATCGGCCTGATCCTTGAAACACCTGCTGTCATCAGTGCCCGGTGCATACGGTATCCTCTCCTTCGCAGGATGTTTGTGTAATCGATCAATATTATACCATTATTGACAACCACACCAAGCAGGATAAGAAAACCCGTAAGAGTATTGGCGTTAAGCAATGAGTTACCGGTAAGTATCAGGGCTATCAGGGAACCAAGGGCCGCAAGTGGTATGCTGAACATAAGGACTATCGGTGTGGCCATCGATTCAAAGACTGCAGCCAGGATCATATATATTAGCAGAAAAGCGACGCCGATAAGGTAATAAAAATCCTTGAGTGTATCTTCTTCATGTACCACCTCAACGGCGATACCAGGAGGGATATTAAGGCCGGCTACTATCGATTCAACGTCCATCCTGGCTCCTGCAAGCAGATCCTTTGAATTGTTAATGTCGTCGTTAAAGCTGTAAGTTACGGTTACCCTTTTCTCCTGGTTTTCCCGGTGAATATTTCCCATTCCTGATGAAAAAACGATTTTGGAGAGTTCCTGCATCTCCATCACTGATCCGTTACTTCCTGTTACCTCCAGGTGTTTCAGATCGTCGATCGTCTTATCCTGGTTCCCATTGGTGTTGATGGTATCACCGGCATATTTGATCATTATATCGTATGTCTCATTTCCCTGTTTATAAGTCGCTCCTGATGAGTATTCACGGCCAAAAGTGGAAAGAGCTGAAGCGAGGTTACCAAGGGTCATATTATTCCTGCCTATGTAATCCATATCGAATTGTAGCTGGACCTCCGGATTATTATCCTGGACATTAACACTGGAACTGCTAATTGATGACATGTTATCGAGATATGATTTAATGTCGTCTGCCAGGTTCTTCATCTGGGAAAAGTTCTGTCCCTTGATTATTATGCTCTCCCTTTGTGAGCCGATACCCAGGAGATTCAGAAAATCTGATCCCGGATTATAAGTATCATTGCTACCACCACCTCCACCTGTGAATCCGCCGCTTGAGGTCAGTTCATCCATGCTTATTTCAGCTGATGATATGTTCTTGACCTTCTCGGATATATCATTTTTGATCTCCGGGAGCGTCCTTTTGCTCTTTTTATCCCAGTCTTTTGCCAGGTTAACTGTTACGGTGGCCTTGTCTTCTTCAATCTTACTTATAATATCTTCCTTCTCCGGTATTGATTTGAGTCGTGATTCTATTTCAGAAACAACGGCATCAGTCTTTTCAAGTGTTGAGCCTCCTGGCATTGTAACAGAAAGCCTGAAATTAGGGGTCTGGACCTCCTGTGTTGAGTTGATGCTCAGGGTTAGACTGATAAGCAAAGCCGCAAAGAAAACCACCAGCGTCCCAATGATAGTACCTGCAGGGTTTCTCATACTTGATTTAAGTATAAGATGATAAGCCTGGATAAGCCTGTCGTGAATAGAGAGTTTCTTAAAAATTCCGGAGTTGCTGTATGACGACCTGCTGAGCAGATAATAGGTAGCCATTGGAATCAACAGCAACGCTACCGAGAGAGAGATGAGTAAGGTGGAAATGATTGACACACCAATGTTTTTCCCAATGATCCTTACCATAAAATTGGAGGAGAAAATAAAAGGAAGGAATACTATTATTGTGGTCAGGGTAGCTGCGAAAATGGATCTCCACACTTCACTTGTTCCCTGTTTTACTGCAATATCGGGTTTATTACCCTGACCCGCCAGCCGGTATATATTTTCCAGCACCACCACAGAATTATCGACAAGCATTCCGACTGCCAATGCCATCCCAACAAGGGTAAGGCTGTTTATAGAAACATTGAAGGCATAGAACAGGTTGAATGCGGTATAGACGGATACCGGGATAGATATAGCGATTATCGTTACAAGGCGGATATTCCGGAGAAAGAACCAGAGTATAAGTATAGCCAGTATACCACCTGTTATTGCCAGTTGTATGATCTGGTTAATATTATTTTCCATTATCGCCGCATTGTTGTTTTGAACAACTATGCTAATACCTGACGAAGCAAGTTTTTTATTCAGTGCTGCAACTTCCGCCAGGGCTTTATGCGACAGGTCAATCAGGTTTGCCTGGTTGTCATTTACCAGGCTGATAGTCACAGCATCAAGCCCGTTAACCCTGCTGTATGACGTTTGCTGTTTTACACCAAAAAAGATCTGGGCAATATCCATTAATAGTACAGGTCCCTTTTGTTTTACGACGATATTACCGATATCCCTTACATCGGTATAATCGGATACAACATTAACGAAGTATTTATTGCTACCATCAACAACCCTTCCAACGAATGCTTTACTTGCACCGTTGTTATTCAGCAGGGCCCTTATCTGGCCCATAGATATACCGTTTGCCCTGCAGGCTCTTTCGTTAAGTCTTACCTCAATAGAGTTCTCCTGGCCACCATAGACCTGTACTCCTGCTATACCGTCAATGTTCTCAAGATCAGGTGTTATTTCCCTGTCGGCGAAGTTTCTTATCCTGTCTACGCCTCCTTCGCCTCGTACCTGTAGCTCCATAAACTGGTTGGTGAGCTGCTGCAGGTCTATCTTGATCACGTTCACAACGAATTCTGAAGGGAGAGTGCCCTTCACGGCATCTATTTTTTCCTGTAGCTTAAGGTTGGCATATTTGAGATCAGCGTTCTGATTATAGTATATCATTATTATCCCGTACTGGGAGGTAATATTTGATTCGATCTTCTCTATCCCTTCCAGTGTACCTATTGCTCCTTCCAGTGGTATGACAGCCTGGTTTTCTATATACGCGGGATCCACTTCCAGCGGAGTTGCAACCTGTACAATGAGTGTTGGCAGCTCGGCATTAGGGAAAAGTTCGACTGACAACTTCTTATACGACACATAACCGAGCATGGTGAGCCCCAGGAAGAGCATGCTTATAAAGATCCTTCTTTTTAAAATGAAATTCATATTCTGTCTTGTAAGAAGTACGTCTTAACTATGTTGTTTTACCGGTTCGTGTCAGCCACTTGCTGAAGCTGTCAAAGACCCAGTATACACAGGGTATTACTACCAGTGTAAGCAGTGTGGATGATATCATACCACCAATGACGGCCAGGGCCATAGGTGACCTCAGCGAAGCACTCTCCCCGAATCCAATTGTAAGCGGGAGCAGAGCCAGGATGGTTGTCAGGCTGGTCATCAAAATGGGCCTGATCCTCTGGCTGCCTGCCATAACAATGGCCTCCTTCCTGTTCATACCCGATTCTCTTAACTGGTTAATACGGTCTATAAGAATGATGGCATTATTGACCGCTATACCTCCCAGCATTATTATTCCTATATATGCCATCATATTAAGAGACTTGTGGAGGATGAAGAAAGTCAGCACTGTACCTACTCCTGCAAGAGGAATGGTAAGCATGATAATGAACGGCTGGATAAGCGATTCAAACTGTGCTGCCAGAACCATGAATACCAGTATCAACGAGAGCGTAAGAGCAAAGGTAAGGTTCTTCATAGATTCCTCCCTTTTGAGCTCTTCACCTGTAAATCCCATTTTATAATCCACAGGCATAACAACCGGTTTAAGCAACTGCCTGGCTTCCTTAATGATCTTGTCAAAGGGAGTTTTATTATCGACCATTGCATATATATAGCATGTCCTTGCCTGGTTCCTTCGTGTAATTTCCATGGGGGTCAACACAGTTTTTATGTTTGCCAGTTCGCTGAGAGGAACCTTAACACTCCCTGCGGTAATAAGAAGATCTCGAAGCTGGTTTATTGAGATGTCCCCAAGCTTAATGGTTATGTCGGTCATCTCACCGTCTCTCTCAAAGCTTCCTGCTGATGCTCCTTCCAGGTAACTCTTTACCTGGCTTATTATGCTCTCCACGGTTACGTTATAATAGCTGGTCTTAAACCTGTCAATATCAATGTCAACCTCGGGGGTGCCTTCGTCCAGTGAGGTAGTAATATTTTTCAGATCGGGATCTTTAATAAGGATGTCCTTAGACTGGGCCACCAGCTTTTCCAGCTCGGAATAATCCTTGCCCGAAATCTCCAGGGTAAATGGCGCCTCATCAGTTCCCAGCGTTGACTGCAGTGCCGTTTCTTCCCTTTTGAAGCTTACTTCCATATCGGGGACCGTTTTCAGGTAATTGCTTACCAGGGTGATTGCATTCTCCGTTCCGGAAGCGAAATCTTTGGCCAGTATCACCTTCATCGATGCGGTATTTTCGCCAGTAATTTCTCCGTTCTCATCAGCTGTGGCAGTATTATCGGCCCCTGCCTGGCAATAGATCAGTCTGACCTTGTTGCCCAGCAACTCCCTGATCACATTCTCCGATTCAATGACAGTGCTCTCTGTTCGTGCAAGACTTGTTCCTTCGGGGAGCTTAATGTCAATAGTAAATTCAGCCGACTCGGACCTTGGCATGAATTCGCTGCCCAGCATCGGAATCAGAAGAGCTGTTGCACCCATAAGGACAATTGCCAGGATGATCACCAGCTTTCTTCTATCAATGATCTTTTCAAGCAAGGGAGGATACCATGTGAAATGAACAGCATTATCGATCCTTGCCTTACTTTTTTTATCTCCGAATAATGTTGAAACCAGCATCGGGATAACAAGCATTGCAACGAACAGGGAAGAGATTAGTGCAAAGGCAACAGTCCAGGCCTGGTCCTTGAACATTTCACCGGAAGCCCCGTGCAGGTATACAATAGGAAGAAAAACAACTATGGTGGTTATGGTTGATGCTGTAATAGCACCACCAACTTCACCGGTGCCTTTTATGACAGCATCTTTCAGAGTCATCCCTTCCTCACGGTTTCGTGTTATGTTCTCAAGTACTACAATTGCATTGTCGACAAGCATTCCCGCACCTAGAGCCAGCCCACCAAGTGTCATTATGTTCAGGGTAAGATGATCGAAATACATAAGGTTGAACGTAGCAATTATCGACACCGGAATAGCCACACTTATGACGAATGTAGTGCCTATTCGCCTCAGGAAGATATATATAACAAACACTGCCAGTATTATACCTATAATAAGCGTGTTGGTGACTTCATTTATAGCGCTATGGATATAGCTGCCCTGGTCCTCCACCCTTATAAATTCATAGCCAGGCAGAGCCTTTTCCAGGTCGTTGATTTCAGTCTCCAGGCTCTTTACGGCATCAACAGTGTTGTACTTGGGCTCTTTATAGATTGATAAGCCAATGCATCTTTCGCCATTTACGGTTACAATATTGACCGGATCCTTATTCTCATATTTTATGGTAGCCACATCCTTGAGGTATACGGGAACTCTGCCGGATATCTGAGCTGTCTGAGTGGCGGTTTGTGATGAGGAGGAAGAAGCTGAGGATGGCTCCTTAAAACCTACTATAATGTTGCGCAGATCGTTAATGTCTTTCAGAACGCTGACACCCTTGACCACATATTTCAGGCCCATATCCACGATGGAACCACCGGACACATTACGATTATAATTACTTATCTGGGCAGCGATGGCATCAGTTGTAAGACCGTAAGATTCGAGAATGTATTTGTTGGTCTCTATCACTACTTCGCTCTCTTCAACTCCTGATAACCTGACATCGGCAATACCTTCTATTCTTACCAGTTCATTCCTGATATAGTTTTCAGCTACCTTCCTGACCTCATCAAGGTTGGAAATGTTCCTGTTCCTCAATCCAATGATCATCACAGGTGATGCATTGGGGTCATACTGGGATAGTGTCAGATCATCAAGGTCAGAATTCTGACGGAATGAGTTCAGCTCTTTCTGAAGATCAAGGAAAGCTTCATCCATATCCTTATTCCAGTCATATTCAACTGTTATGGTAGCAGCACCTACCTGTGAGACGGATGATACCTGGACAACGCCATTCTGGCGCATGGAAAGTGATTCAATCTGTTCGACGTAATTCTTTTCTATCTCTTCAGGAGGTCTTTCTCCTGCCTTTAGTTCAATATAGATCTTGGGATTATTAAGATCGGGGAACAGATCGGTACCTAGTTTCCCGAATGAGATAAATCCCAGGAGGATAATCCCAAGTACGAACATTAAGACTGTAACCGGGTATTTTACGGCAAAACGGGCAATACTGTTCATATCAGCTATTTAATTATTTTTACCTTCGACCTGTTACTGAGGGTCTCAAAGCCACTTGTTACCAGGCGGTCATTCTTCGTAAGACCCCTGGTAACTTCAACCTCGGTAAGGTTCTCGAGTCCTGTCTCAATAATTCTTTCCATAGCTACCCCGCGATCTACCACAAACACTGTTTTTCCCCTCTGTCTTGAAAGGATGACATTCTTTGGAATCACAATGACTGAATCTTTATGGTTGGTAACAATATCTGCCTTTACAAACATGCCCGGACGAAGAAGATAGTCTGAATTGTTAATGGAAATATATCCTTTAAATGTCCTGGTGTCCGGATCAATGGCAGGGGAGAGCTGAGTTACCTTTCCCGGTATTGTGTCATCGGGGATGGTGTAATTGGTGAGATTTACCGGCTGTCCGGGCTTAACCACAGATATATATTTCTCGGGTAGATTCACTTCCATATACATGGTTTTGTAATCCATTATCTTCACTATTGATGATCCTGTTGGTATCTGGGTGCCCTGGGTGTAATAGGGAAGATCCACAATGACTCCGTCGATAGGGCTTATGATACGCGTCTTGTCCATTTGAAGCTTTGCTGTCTCAAGGTTGGTTTTGGCATTGGCATAATTTATCTCGGCTGTTTTAAGGTCATTTTGTGTGACCCCTCCTTTTTCGTACAGCGATTGTTGCTTTTTAAGCTCACTTTCCGTGAGGTCAAGATTGAGCTGGGTGGTCTCCATCTTGATCGAATTGATATATTCCCTGTCTTCCAGCCTGGCTATAAGGTCACTTTTCTTTACCCTGTCATTGAGTTGCCAGAGCTTACCTGTTGCCGGATTCTTTTCCAGGAAGTATTTGGCGGTGATCTCCGACTTAAGTTCAATATCACCTTTGGGATATACTGTCCCGGAAGTATTAACATATTCTTCTATGGATTTAAGCGATACATCCTGAACCGATACCGGTATTTCAACATCAGCATTAAGGTCAGGTGTGCTGTTCCTGCAGCCTATAACTGCGAGGGCCATTGCCAGGAATATTAATATATTTCTTCTCATAGGTCTGTTATTTTACTGGTTTAATGTCTTTACCGGTATTACGGGTTGTTTTTTTTCAAAATCGTAAAGTGTCTGTATTTTAAGATTGAGTAATTCAAGCTTATATGATATCAGCGAATTGGTATATGTAAGTTTATTTTGGGAAAGTTGGTTCTGGTATATATTCAGATCCATGCCTGTAAGGTCGCCGTTCTTATATTTTTCAAGATTAAGATCGTAGGTCATCTGGGCGTTCTTTACCGACTGCTGGGCAATCTCGATCTGGTTTTTCAGGTTATTAAGATTCCTGTAGCTTTGTCTTATACTAAGTATTATATCATTCTGTTCCGATTCGAGATCTATCTTGCTTGATTCGATAGCTGCCTCGCTTGCCTTGATCCTCGACTTCTTCTCTCCCCAGTCCCAGAGAGGTATTGTAAGTGATAAGGATACATTCTGGTTATCGGTTGGTTTGGAGTATATATCTCCCAGCTTTGGGTTATCACCCGATAATCCAACAGATAATCCAAGTGAACCCTTGAATTCATTTAATGCTTTTGTCTGTATAAGGTCGAACTGGGCTGTCTCGATTGATATCTGGCTCTGACGCAGTTCCATCCTGTTCTGGAGTCCATGGTCGATGGCAAAGGCGATATCGACATTTACCGTGTCAACGGCAATGTTGGGTATTACTACAATATCATCATAAAGGTTCATCCCAACCAGTATCTTAAAGTTATCCTTGGCATTTTCAAAGGCAACCTGCTTGTTTTCATAATCCGACCTGGTGGTTGCGAGGTTTACCTCTGCCTGGAATATTTCTGCCTGGGCTGAAATGCCTGCATCGACCTTGTTCTTTGAGATCGCATAGCTCTGCTGCATGTTCTCAAATGCCTGCAGGGCAATTTCCATACTCTGCTGAGCCTGGTAAACCGAATAAAAAGCCTGTGTTACATTTTTCTCCATCGACAGCAGCTGGATAGCATAATTAATCTGTGCGTTTTCCAGGGCAAGCTGAAGCTCTTTCAGCTGAAGCTTGGTCCTGTTGTAGGTAAAAAGCGGCTGGTCCAATGAAAGAGTGAGATTATTACTGAACCCTTTTGTGGTCATATTTGCATATTCACTGTAAGAATCAGTATAACCAAAACTATTTATCAGAGAGATCCTGGCATCGGTCAGTTTAATGGGCTGTGATATTGTGAACTGCCCGAAACTGGTAGTTGTGGTTGTAGTATTCCACTGAGAGATGAGATCATTGAAATTCCTGTTCTGACTATATTCGATCGGGTTAATGGTCAGGGAAAAATTTGATTTAAGGGAAGCATTTTGGGCATTCAGATTTTCCTGGCTCCTGATGAGATTCAATCTTGTCTTTTTGAGAGTCGGGCTGTTTGTTTCTGCAATTTTCAATGCCTGTTCAAGCGTCAGGCCTGTCTGGGCTTTTGCATCGCTGAGACCCGATAGAGCCAGGCATAGCATAAGCATAAATGTCACGGGAAATATTACATGGTGTTTCATACGTAAATAATTATTTTTAATGGACGTATGGAACCCGCATGTATACTTAATTCTTTTCATCAGTGTTTGTGTAATGCTTACATGTGGGTTTCATATAAGTTGTTTTATTCTTTATCCTGTATTCTTTTTTATTAAGTTATCAGATTATTGTCTTCTATTTATTTCTCCTTAACCCATTTTATAGCGTCTCCCAGTACTATTCTGCCGGATGACTGGTTTGTCAGAACCACCTTTGCCGTATCCGGTGACAGGTAATATCTGCCCAGGCTGTTCCAGCCTGCCTCAGCCTTTTCGTAATCCAGGGTTATGTCATCTTCTCCCTCATCGTGATATATCTTATAATGCAGATCCTTGTAAGGACTTTCGGGTTGTCTGGCATTCTCTCCGGGTCCTCCTGGTCCGCCACGGCCACCCCGTCTTATCATCATCCTGTCGGGTGTCTTCCCGATGTAACTGTAAATCTCATAATATCCGGGCTTTTTTATAACTGCATCCCATGTTACGGATCTGTCACCTGAACCACCCCTGGTGTATACGGCCGACCTGATATATTTGCCGTAATAATCGGACTGGACCACGGACTGCCAGTATTCAGGGATGAAGATCATACTGATTGACTGATAGCTTTTTCCCCTGTTGGTCCGGATGCCAAGAAGTCTCTTGAGAGGACTCGATGTATTTTGCTGACTTGTAGAGAATCCCGGGTCCTCATTATCAACTATAATATCCGACGGATCGGCGAATTCCGGTATCTTATCCAGCACTTCCTCCCCTGTGAATTCAGGTATATTACCTTTTGTTTTTACTATATCGTTGATAGGCATTGTTATCTCACCGGGAATATTCCTGGCGAAGAGGGTGTTTATCATCATCTCTCTCGGCTGGGCATCAAGTACTATTCCAATCCTCTTTGCCTCTTTGGGTTCCATCAGTACAATTTTGGAGATATCCTGGGCCTCCATTCCTCTTCCCTGCATTGAAATGGAGATTCGTCCACCGCCACCTCCTCGTAGCATAAACATTGATGCCTGTCCTCCGCCTCTTCCGAAGCCACCGGTCCGGAAGGAGATATTAAACAGGCCGGCCACAGGCTCAGGATTGGAAGCAACGAAGGTAACCTGGTACCTCGACCTGTCACCCACGACTATCTGGCTTGTCTTCAAGCCCGAGAAGAGAAATCCAGGTTGTTTTTCCCCGTTGAACCAGCTATCCAGATAGGGATAAAATGCAAATCCGAATTTGTCCATTACATCCTTGTTGAAACTGGTAATATCCACTCTTTTGAAGCTGTTCTTTTTGAGATATGTTGTGAACCAGTCTGTGAATTCATCTATTCCTGCCTCAGACCTGAGAAGGTTAAACAACCAGTCCCCTTTGACGGCAAGGACAATTCTGATGGTATCCCCCCTTGGATCACGGGCCAGAAGGTCCCTGAAGCTTATCCTGTTCAGGATCAGGTTTGCTTTGTCATTATCTGAAAGATCACTGAAGAATCCTCTGCCTCTTCCCTGGGGACCTGAATTCACCTGCTGCAAATGTGATTCAAAGACCGCATTTATTACGGGATATTTTACAGAATAGAAATTATTCCGGAAAAAATAAAAACTTGGTCCGAGAAGATATCTTCCCGGTTCATTGTATGCTCTGCCATTTATCATGGTGAAGTTTTGACCACTGATAAATGTATTTCTTATGAAATTGTTGAAAATCCTTACCTGCAGCTCTTTATCCGTGATCACCTGGTTATTCCTTTCATTTCTTCTTTTCTGTCTCTGATACTGCTTGTAAAAGCCGGCATTTTGTAAAGTAGCCAGTTTTTCAGGCAGCAGGACCATTGATGGCTGAACTTCAGAACGTGTCTGAGTGCACTCTCTCGGGAATGAATAGAACTGTACCGGTACTTCAACAAGACTCAGTGTATTAAAGGGGAATTTAACAGAGAAATTGGTTTCAAGGTCTCTCATCACTCCCGAAATCATGCTTTTAAGAGTATCTTTCAACTCGTATAGATCTTTTTTATAATAATCATCACCGGGGAAATAATAGGTCAGGTATTCCACAGAATCCACTTTCAATGTGTCGGTTTTGTAATTACCGATTGCCAGTGTAAGTCCTGTAAGCGGTTTGTCCGGTCTGAAGACCTGGTGCCCTTCGGTCTTATGTGATATACCCTGCGATACTGCTGTAAGACCGGGTTCATCCTTAACCTTTAATGAATACCTTGTGAAATCAACTTTTATCCGTGCCGGATTGGAAGGATAATAATTTAGTGATGGTAACGGATACCAGTAAGTCTCGGGTGTCAGGAGGAGATACTTATCCGTCAGGAAAGCCTGTCGTTTATTTACATTTACCATTGTAATCCTGTAAGGGGTCTCCTTCAGGTTATCATTGTAATTCGGGTAGCAGAATGATTCGTTTATACCTCCCCTGTAGGATATTACCAGGCTGTCGGCCTGTCCCGGAGACAGCGACCTTAGAGGAGAAATATCAATCACCTGGTTTACTCTTCTGAATGAGAGCTCCTGTCCGGCAGAGGTGATCTTTTCAACTTCCAGGGAGGGATTAAGGGTAAAGATATAATGGTCGATAGGGACACTGTTGTCGTTCTCAATTTTTAATGATGCAGTTGCCTGTATCCTGTTCCCTATATGTGCCAGATCGATATTGGCATCGGTAAGTGCAGGGAAATTCATGTTTTCAAATTCCCTGTTGGCTTTTATTGTCATGGCTTTTTCCCTGACACCGGACCTGTAGGCATTGTATGTATTATATGCACAGAATCCGGCAGCGATAAAGAAAACTGTCATAAAGGTAACCGAGAATATACGGTGCAGTCTCGACTGCGGAAGGCGGTTGAAAAGTAAAACAGTGGCAAGAACCAAAGCCAGTCCCAGGAATAGGTACAGAAGCCTCTGGTTAATGATAAGGGAAAGATCATCATAGCCCACCATCCCCGATTTGAACAGGGGAAGGCCAAAGGCCATATAGTCAAACACTGAACCTGCCCTGAACCACAGGTAAAACATGTCGAGAGCTGAAATACCCAGAAGCAGGAGGAATGTTATCGCCTGGTTACGAATGACAGTCATCAGGACATAGGCCAGACCAAGACTGAAAATTATTGTCGGGACACAAATGATCAGAAGATATGAAAGGTACGAACTTATATCAATTGTCATCGTTTTTGAAATGAAATTGATCAGCAGTGCTATAGCCAGGATCATCAGGTCAAGGCCAAGGAAAAGCTTAAGGATTCCCCAGGTCTTGCCGATAATATATTCGAAATTTGACATTGACCTGGTATACAGCACTTCATTTGTATCAACCTTCTTGTCCCTTTTCAGGAAGTCGGCTGCAAGGAAGATCACCACTATTGCCTGTCCTATGTTAAGGAGGTAGAGGTTTACCAGAGGAACTGATGACGGGATGGCCACAAGATTCCACGGCTCATCTCCCACAGGGGAGAAAAGGCCAATGTTTAGGAAAACAAATATGACAAGTGCACCGAGTGAAAATAGCCGGAAGAACCAGCTCCTTCTCAGTGTTTTTGCCTCATATCTTGCAACTGTGCTTATGTTGTGAAGAAATGCCATACAGGTGATTTGTAGTTACTCTATAATATCAGCATGAAGCTTGTGCTCCATATAATATACATATGCATGTTCTATATTAGGGATTATCTTTTCAGAACTGTAATCAGGCGGATTGTCACATACAATCTGTACTTCCCATCCTGTTTCAACCGGTATCGTACTGATGACATTATAGTATTCCTTGACCTTGTCATACTCATACTGATTAAGGTGAAGCCTGAAGACATGACCGTCTGCTTTTTTGACCAGGTCCTCCGGGGAGCCGGCAAAAACCACTTCTCCCTTGTTCAGTAATGCCATCCCCTGGCATGTTGATGAAATATCACCAACTATATGAGTTGACAGTATTATTGTGACATCATGCTGGCTGAGCTGTGACAGGATATTCCTGAAACGGATCCTTTCATCAGGATCAAGACCTGTTGTTGGTTCATCAACTACTATAATTTTCGGATTACCAATCAGAGCCTGTGCAATACCAAGACGACGTTTCATACCTCCTGATAACCTGTTAGCCTGCCTGTCTCTTACTTCAAGCAGTCCTACCTGGTCAAGGAGACTGTCAACCTGTTGCATCCTTTCTTTCCTGTTCTTCAGACCTGCCAGGGAACCTGAATAATCAAGAAACTCCCATGTACGCAGAGAGGTAAAAAACCTGAAATCCTGCGGGAGATAACCCAGCATACTCCTCAACTCCTTTCTTTGTTTCTGAATATCCTTACCGTTTACAAGGACCAACCCCGAGGAGGGTTTCATGAGAGTCACCATTATTCTCATGAGGCTCGATTTGCCGGCACCATTCGGACCGAGAAGTCCGAACATACCAGTTCCGAATTCAAGGTTAACATTTTTTAATGCATGGTTGCCGTTAGGGTATATTTTGTTAAGTCCCAGGATCTCAATTTTCATAGGTTCAAAGGCTTTTAAAAAGAAATTAGTTTTCCGGTTACAAAATTCAATTCGTGTTAAAATCTTCTTTGATTTCCGGTCTACTGCTTATCCTGATAAATAACACTCTAGTAACTTTAAATGGAAATTATTTCTACTTACATTGGACTACTTAAAGACGTTAATTATTTCAAATGTTACACTAAAATAACATGTTTTGCAACATAATTGTGGTTTTTCTGTTAAAATTCTAACATAGTCGTGATCTTTAAAAGTGAATTTTATTTATTTCCAGGATTGAAGCAGTTTATTTGTCTCCCCGGCTGCGGGGCAGACAAATAAATACAAATAAATATAGAGACCTGAAGCATGCCGCAATATTCGTGTTCTCAAAATAAAAGCATATTTTTGTAGATTAAAATTTATTGATTGACATACATTACCAACAAGAAGAAAATAATCAACGATCCGGTTTATGGTTTTATAAACATCCCGGGTGATTTTGTATTTGATCTCATTGAACACCCCTGGTTTCAGCGTCTCAGGAATATTAAGCAGTTGGGACTGACAAGCTTTGTATACCCGGGGGCCAATCACACCCGTTTTCAGCATGGCTTAGGTGCTTTGCATTTAATGGACATGGCCATAACTACGCTAAGAAGTAAGGGTGTATATATCTCTCCCGAGGAAGAAGAAGCTGTGAGCGTGGCTATTCTTCTCCATGATGCCGGTCATGGCCCATTTTCTCATGCACTGGAGAAATCAATAATAAATGGTATAAGTCATGAAGATATGTCACTCCTGCTGATGTGGAAGCTAAACGAGGAGTTCAGGGGAAGGCTCGACATGGCGTTGGCTATATTCAACGGCTCATATCCAAGGAAGTTCTTTCACGAGCTGATTACCGGGCAGGTTGATATGGACAGGCTTGATTACCTCAGGCGCGACAGCTTTTTTACAGGTGTAATAGAGGGATCGGTAGGATCTGACAGGATCATAAGGATGCTTAATGTAGTGGATGACGGTCTTGTTATTGATGAGAAAGGCATCTATTCTCTTGAAAAGTTCCTGATAGCACGTCGTCTCATGTACTGGCAGGTTTATATGCATAAAACAGTACTGTCGTCCGAAAGCCTGCTTGTTAAGGTTCTTAAAAGGGCCAAGGAGCTGGCTGATGAAGGTGTTGATATGTATGCCTCACCGGCTCTGAGGTTTTTCCTGTATAACAGGATCGGCCAAGATGACCTGGCACATGACGGAAAGTTCACACCGGGACTGGTGGCTTCAAACTTCACACGACTTGATGATTCTGATATACTTGTATCTGCCAAGTACTGGGGAGACCATTCCGATAAGGTTCTGTCCGATCTTTCGGGACGGCTTATGAGAAGGGCTTTGCTGGCCATTGAGCTTCAGAATGATCCCTTCCCCCTGGAAAGAGTAAAGGAGCTCAGTTCACTGGCAGGAAAGATAATGGGCATAAATAAGGGCCTTGAAGATTATTATGTATACACGGAAAGTGTCTCGAACCTGGCATATACGGCTGATGAAGCGGAAGTAAGGATACTTCTGAAAAGCGGAAAAACAGCCAATATTTCAGAAGTCTCAGATATGTTCGATCACGGCTTCGTACACGATAGAATTACCAAATATTTCCTTTGTTATCCAAAAGAATGCAAATAATTTAAAATATTGTCAAATGGAATTTACTGCTGCAACAATTGCCGGTTTTCTTAACGGTAAAATAGAGGGCAACCCTGATGTGAAAGTCAATACGGTTGCAAAAATAGAGGAGGGCCACAGCGGAGCCTTGTCATTCCTGGCCAATCCAAAATATGAACATTACATATATACCACACAATCCTCGATCGTCCTGGTAAATAATACATTTGTCCCGTCATCAAAAATTGAGGCTACACTGATCAGGGTCGATAATGCCTACGAGGCATTCGCCTCTCTGCTGAGGCTTGTGGATCAGTCGCGTCCAAGGAAGAAGGGGATACATCCAACTGCCATTATAGAACCGACAGCCACGATAGGTTCAGATGTCTATGTCGGTCCTTATGCCTATATAGGTGATAACTGCCTGATAGGCGACGGCTGCTCAGTTTACCCCCATGTATATATTGGCGATAATACAAGGCTCGGAAAAAACTGCAGTGTTAATCCGGGCGTAAAGATCTACCACGAATGTATTATTGGTGATGACTGTACAATACATGCAGGATCGGTGATCGGAGGCGACGGATTCGGCTTTGCCCCCCAGTCGGACAGTGAGTATATGAAGATTCCGCAACTTGGCAATGTCATCCTTGAGGACCAGGTGGAGATAGGAGCTAATGTGACCATAGACAGGGCAACGATGGGATCAACAATAATAAGGAAGGGCGTCAAGCTTGATAACCTGATTCAGATAGGTCATAACGTTGAAATAGGAGAGAATACAGTTATGGCTGCACAGACTGGTATTGCAGGCTCCACAAAGATTGGAAAGAACTGTATGTTCGGAGGACAGGTGGGTATTTCCGGTCATGTTAAGATACCCGGAGGTACAAAAATAGGTGCCCAGGCTGGTATCCTCGGGGATATAAAGGAAGAAAATGCTGTACTTCTTGGTTCACCCTCCATGGATCTTAAAAAATTCCTGAGATCCTTTGCCGTATTTAAGAAACTGCCCGAGATCCAGGCACAACTCAGTTCTATCCAAAAAGAGGTTGAAGCTGAGAAAAATAAGTGATCTTTCAGCACGTTCGGAATGAAAAGCATTGTTTTAAATTTAGTTAAAAGATAAATTTCTGGATTGTTCGAAAAATTTTTATTTTTTTTGTACCCGGAATTTAACTTAATACCTGATATTAATGAGTGAAAAACAGAGGACCCTGGCAAAAGAGGTAAGTCTTTCTGGTAAGGGGTTGCATTCGGGGATCGAGGTAACTTTGACATTTAAACCTGCTCCTGATAACTTCGGCTATAAATTCTGCAGGACTGATATGCCGGATAAGCCGATGATTGAGGCTTTGGCTGAACACGTGACCGATACTTCAAGAGGTACCACTCTTGTACATAACAATGCTTCGGTATCGACTATTGAACATGTTCTTGCAGCTCTTCACGGTATGCAGATAGATAATGCCATAATTGAACTGAACGGACCTGAAGCCCCTATAATGGGGGGTTCTTCATGGAGATTTGTTGAAGCGATTAAGGAAGCCGGTATCGTTGAACAGAAAGAAGAAAGGAACTATTTTGTTGTGCAACAGAAAATAACCTTTTCGGATGAAGAGCATGGAGTTGACCTGATGGTATATCCCGACGATCATTTCAGTGTAAACGTATTTATCGATTATAACTCAAGGATACTCGGTAATCAATATGCAATTCTGGATAACATAGAGGATTTTGAAGAAGAGATAAGTCATAGCCGCACATTTGTATTTTTCCATGAACTTGAGCCGTTGTTCAGGATGGGACTTATCAAAGGTGGTGACCTTGATAATGCCATTGTGATACTTGAAAAAGAGGTGGAACAATCAGAGATCGACCGTATTGCCACCCTGTTTAACAGGCCGGGTATCAACACTCATAAAACAGGGATACTTAATAATACGGAGTTGAGGTATCCTAATGAACCTGCACGTCATAAGCTCCTCGACATCATGGGCGATCTGGCCCTTGTCGGCCATCCTATCAAAGGGAAGATTGTTGCAACACGACCGGGTCATCATGCCAATACCCGTCTGGCGAAGGTGATGCGCCAGGAGATGAAAAAGGCACTGCTTAAAAAGGATATTCCCGTTTATGACCCCACTGCTAAACCTGTATTTAACCTTGATGACATAAGGAAACGTCTTCCTCACCGGTTTCCTTTTCTCCTGGTTGACAAAATTATCGCCCTGGGAGAGAGTTCGATAGTAGGCATAAAGAATGTCACTTTTAACGAAGAATTTTTCCAGGGGCATTTCCCCGGAGAACCTGTCATGCCCGGAGTTCTTATGGTCGAGGCACTTGCCCAGACAGGAGGATTGCTGGTCCTGAGTACCGTTAACGAACCTGAGAAATATTCAACATATTTCCTGAAGATAGATAAGGTAAAATTTAAAAATAAAGTTGTACCGGGAGATACCCTTATACTTAAGCTTGAACTGGCGGATGTAATAAGGAGAGGAATAGTCACCATGTTCGGACAGGCGTTTGTTGGTAATAAACTGGTGCTTGAAGGAGAACTTACAGCCCAGGTTGTAAAAAATAAATAGTAACAGTTAATGATCTCAAATTTAGCCTTTATTCATCCGGATGCAAGAATTGGTAAAGATGTAACCATTGAGGCATTCGCATATGTAGCCGGGAATGTTGAAATTGGAGAAGGAACCTGGATAAGCCCTAATGCAACCATCCTCGACGGAGCACGTATTGGCAGGAATTGCAGGATATTTCCAACGGCAGTTATATCGGGTATCCCCCAGGATCTGAAATTCAGGGGAGAGGATTCAACCGCTGAGATAGGAGATGACACCACAATAAGGGAAGGTGTGACAGTTAACCGTGGAACTGCTGCTGTGGGTAGGACCATTGTGGGTAACAACTGTCTGGTGATGGCATATGCCCATGTCGGCCACGATTGTGCAATTGGTAATAATTGTATCATCGGGAATGCCACAGGCATGGCAGGTGAGGCAAAGGTCGACGACTGGGCCATCATCAGCGGCGGAACACTGGTGCATCAGTTCACTCATATAGGTGCACATGTTATTATCGGCGGCGGATCCAAAGTGCGAATAGATGTACCACCCTATATCAAGGCTGACAGGGAACCACTGTCATACATGGGGCTTAATTCTGTGGGGCTGAATCGCAGGGGATTCGCGAAAGAAAGGATAGATGAGATACATAACATCTACAGGGTGATATATCAGAATGGGTTGAATTTCACAAAGGCTCTGGCTCAAGTTGAAAATACATTCATCCCGTCGCAAGATCGTGATTATATTCTTAATTTCTTCAGAACATCTGAAAGGGGCGTAATACGAGCCCGCTAACAACGGCCGATCATTCGGCCTGCATCCAGCCCCTGGCTTTGAGCTCTATTTCAGTACCCCCTTCTCCAATAAGAAAGTTTCCTGATTCCAAGGGTGTAATATGACCAATAACTTTTACCTGTTTCAATTTCTCGGTTTTGTCATACAAATCAAGAGGTACTGTGAAAAGTAACTCATAATCCTCACCTCCATTCAACGCCGGAACCAGGGGATCCATATTAAACTCTTCAGCTACCCTTGCAGTCTCATGATCCACAGGAATCTTATTGGAAAAGATCCTGCAACCGGTTCCTGAAAGCCTGCAGATATGCATAAGATCCGATGCGAGCCCGTCTGTCACATCCGCCATTGCAGTAGGAACAATTCCTTCCTGTCTCAGTTCATCAAGAACAGATACAGGGAACTCGGGCTTAAGCTGTCTTCCTATTATATATTCAAAACCTGACAGGTCGGGTTGAACATTCTTTTCCTGGCTGAAGAGCTTTCTCTCCCTTTCAAGTACCTGTAATCCCATGTATGAAGCTCCAAAGTTACCCGTGACACAGATCAGGTCATTAGGCCTGGCTCCGGTACGCATTACGAGACTATCCTTTTCAGCCGATCCTGCTGCGGAAAGACTTATTGTCAGGCCTGTAATTGAACTGGTAATGTCGCCTCCCGCAAGGTCCACGTTGTATTTTTCACATGCAAGTTTTATACCGTCATAAAGCTCATCGGTATCTTCAACAGAGAACCTTGAGCTGATCCCCAGGCCCACAAGCAATTGTCCCGGTGTCCCATTCATGGCATATATATCAGAGATAGCCCTGATAACCGATTTGTATCCAAGGTGTTTTAAGGGATTGTAGACAAGATTGAAATGAATGCCCTCCAGCATAAGGTCTGTGGTAACAAGTGTCAGGGTGCTTCCATTGTTGATTACAGCCGCATCATCACCGATACCTGCGATAGTTGTCCTGTTGGTGTTTTTTATGCCGGCAGTCAGATGATCTATCAGTCCGAATTTACCGAAATCACCTATCGGCGTCTTACCATTATCCTCTTTCCCCATAGTGTAATATTAGTTTTTCACTTGGCCCTTCGTCATTTCCTGATGATGTCCCGGCCAAAAGGTGATAACGCGATAGCTGTCAGTTTAAAATGCTGAAGCCCGAAAGGGATACCAATAATTGTTAAACACAGAATAGATCCGAAGATTGCATGAGTAACAGCGATCCACAAACCTCCTGTAAGGAGCCATATTATGTTCATCAGGATATAAAGGCATCCGGAGGCCCTTTCGTGTACCCTGGTGTCGCGGCCAAATGGCCAGAGAGAAAGGGATGCCATTTTTAGGGTTTGAATACCAAAGGGTATTCCGACTATTGTTATCATCAGGCACAGGCTTCCTACGAAGTATTCAACTGCAATAACAAGACCGCCAAAAATGAGCCATATGAGATTTCCTATCAGGTTCATCAGGATGCTGTTGGATTATTCCAGAATTACTTTCTTATCTTTTGGGTATTTTGCTGACCATGTCAGAATAATCTGTTTTGTTTCACCCGGAGCCATATCAAGGTTCCACCTGACTTCCCCGGTCTGTGAATTGAGTTTCCCTCCTGAAAGCTCAACTGGATCGATATTTATACTGCTGTTGGAGGAAACGGGTACCTGGTCGGCAACAGTAATACTTATCCTGCTGTCCTTATTATTCCGTACTGTAATTAAGTATGATAATGTTACCGTCCTGTTCGACCCGATGGTGCGGGTGCTTGTAAAATCCTTCCTCTTTTCCCTTTTTACCAGTATGCTGTTGTCGGTACCCAGGGAAATGGTAAGAGTGTCTTTTAACTGATCTACATTCAGGGTTGATTTACCGACATATGAATTTTCAAAATAGAGTGTTGCCTCTCCGTTCTGAAGACTGAGTCTTGACCAGTCGGGAATATTGGCAGTCAGGTATGCCTGTAATGATAATTTCGGGACAGTAAAATAACTATACTGCCCGGGAGCACTTATCCTCTGTATCTCCACCGTCTCTGTCTTGCCATCCGATGCTATTGAATAAGGCGCTGATACATCAAAGTTAATTGTAGTTTCACCAACTCGTTTGTGTACCGGAACAGGCAACGCCTCGGACAATGGCATTGCTTTGGATTTCTTAGCTGCAACTTCATTTACTGCAGGTGCTTTGATCGTTGAATAGCCACGGATCCTTATTTGAGAAGAAGATGAAGGAGGGGTATAAAAATCAACGAACCATGGGTTAAGTTCAGGGATATTACCTGAGCGCCATGGAGTAGCATTAGAGAAGCTTAGCTTCACATCTTTCCATGGGACACCTGTACTCTGGGATACATTTGCCCTGTATATTATTGAAACAGGAGTTTTTATATCCTTTACCCTGATATCATAGGAAGGATACCATCCGGCATTTGAAACGACATAACTTATTTCCAGTCTCCCGGCAGTTTGCCTGTCAGACTGGATTGTTACAGTTATTTCTCCGGAAGGAAGCTGTTGCTTTCCCATTTTATCGGATAACTGCTTCTGCAAAGCTGCTATCTGCTTTTCATAGTCTTTGATCAGTCTCTCTTTTTTGAGACTGGACATTGTAACCTGGTCCATATTGTTGGTATACATGTCCATCAGGCTTTTGAATTTCTCAAGGGTAAAACCGGTATCCTTTACCAGTACCGACTGGTTGGATCTCAGAAAATCAGCTTTTGACTTGAGGACACTGATGGCAGCTTTCTCATCTTCTGTTTTTAACTTCAGTGTCTCGATCTGTTCCCTGATATTCTTAATTTCAGGAGTATCTTCAAGATTCTGAAGGTAATTGTTCTGATGCCTGACAGAAAGAATTGTGAAATTACCATATCCTTTTACCTGGATGCTTTGCATATCTATATAAGGTGAAAGACCAGTCAACCTCCACGAAGATTTTCCGGATGTTACCGTAAGTGAGACTTCACGGTCTACCTGTGCCCTGTCAGGAAATACAGTGACATGTTTTATTTCAGTCCTGATATCCCTGCTTTCCTGGGCTGCCAGTGTAAGGGAGCACAGGAAGAACAATAAGATTATGGAAGTACTTCTTATCATATCAGCAGATAAATTTATTTTAATTCTAAAGGTAGTGTTTTTTTAATAAACAGAGATATACCTTATTTTCCGTAGATATGTAAAAAAGCCCAGCCTTGAGACTGTCTTGAAAGTCCCCTTCAGGGGATTTAGGGGTGAGATTAAGAGAGATAGATTATTGTGACTACCCCGAATAGATCAGTGTTTAATAAGATCGAGATAGCTTATGGACCCCTGCCGGTCGGCAGGTACATTTCCGAACGGGCAGCCTGGCACAGGACAATCTACAACCTTATGTTCTTTATTATCTGCCGGTTCCCATCCCATAATCATGAAAAGAAAGACAAAGCCGAAAACATATGCCGGGGCAATGTGCCAGCCTTTCCTGAGCCAGAGAAAGACATCCCTTCCTTCGGGAAATTTATTTGTTATAGCCACACCGGCCGATGAACCGAACCATACCATTGATCCACCGAAACCAACAGTATAGGCAAGCATTCCCCAGTCGAAATGACCCTGGTCGAGGCACAGCTTCGTTAGTGGAATATTGTCAAATACTGATGAAAGAAAACCAAGAGAGAAAGCGGTGAACCATGATGCTGTGGGTAGTTCTTCAACAGGCATTAGTGAAGCGCTGGTCACAAGACAAAGCAGGAATACAGTTCCCTTTATGGCTCCAGGAACTTCTTTCCAGGGCATCTTAATAATAAACGATCCGATAAACAGTGCAATCCATACACCAAGGGCAGGCATGTCGTATACAATATTCATCACTATGGCTCCTACCAGTATCAGTCCGACCACTCCGATCCTTGTCCAGTCGACCCTGGCTCCGCGTTTTGCATCCTTCTGTATACGATGGTATCTGTCCTGCTGGTGTGATCCGAACCATGCAAATATTACAAAGGCGAAAGCGGAAGCAATAAAAGCATGCAGGACACTAAAGGCACTTACACCGTCGATCCACATCATCGTTGTGGTAGTATCACCCACGACACTGCCGGCACCTCCTGCATTACTGGCAGCCACCATGGCAGCTATATAGCCTATGTGTACCTTATGTTTGAAAACAACCAGGGCAATTGTTCCCCCTATGAGCGCAGCTGCTATATTATCGAGAAATATTGACATTATAAAGACAAATACAAGAAGCATTAGCGGACCTTTCCAATCGTTGGGAAGGTAATGGGGCAGGATATCAGGCACCCTGGATTCTTCGAATATTTTGGATAACAGTGCAAAACCCAGGAGAAGACCCAATAGATTAAGCAAAATTCCCCACTCTCCCTGGCGCATTTCCTTGTTTGTCAACTGCTCAAAGAAAGAGTTCGTACCGAAAAAATGTTCCACGAAATGAAAGCCCGGATCAAAAATGAACTTATATATAAGGAGAACAGTAACTCCTGTTAATGCAACCCAGAACGTCTTGTGATGAAATATTGCCACTCCCAGCAATATCATTCCGAAGAAGATGAATTCAATCCTTACAGGTCCTATTGATGGTGGGTTGCCTGTTGTGGCAAATATAAAAAGAGGAGAGATAAGGATAATAAATAGAAGGATGGTCTTCTGTGACAATCCGGCTGCAGATGGTATAATTTTTTTTATCATTGATAAATTATTCAGGTTAGTTAGATCGGGGCCAAAAATAATTAAATATTTGATCTGGGGATATGATAATTATCCGTCATTTTTTTTGTTAAAACGTCCAGGCTTACTGATCCGGAAGGCTTCTCTTTCTCTTTCCTGGTCTCCCGGATGTTTTCCGGTACCGGTTTTTTAACACCTTTATCTTCCTTGTCGTCAACAGGATTCCATCCCATAACCAGGTACAGGGTTAAAAAACCCACCACATATGCGACAGCTACATGCCAGCCTTTTTTAACCCATTGTATCACATCACGGCTTTCAGGAAACTTGTTTGTCATGGCAACTCCTGTTGATGAACCGAACCAGATAATGGATCCTCCGAATCCGACACTGAAGGCAAGCATGCCCCAGTCAAAATGTCCCTCTTCCAGACAAAGACGGGTAAGTGGAATATTATCGAAAACTGAAGAAAGGAGTCCAAGGAAAAATGCAGTCATCACCGAAGCATCAGGTAAATCATTCACCGGCATCATGGAAGCACTTGCAACAAGGCAAAGAAGAAAGATGGTTCCTTTAATGGCCCCGGGTACTTCTTTCCATGGGACAGGCCTTAGTGCTCCACCCAGCAGAATTGCTATCCATACCCCAAGAGCCGGCATATCATATAAAATATTGGATATTATTGCTCCCGCCAGGATCATCGCTACAATAAAGATCCTGACCCAGTCTATTCTTACGGTTGGATCAGCATCCTTCTGGATCCTCTGGTACCTGTCCTGCTGATGAGATGCAAACCAGGCAAAGAAGAGCAATGCGACAATAGCAGCTATAAACCCGTGTATTACATTCAGTGCTGAGACACCGTCAATCCACATCATGGTTGTTGTTGTGTCGCCAACAACACTTCCGCTGCCACCAGCATTGCTGGCTGCCACGAGCGCAGCAATATAACCCATATGAACCCTGTTCCTGAAAACCACCAGGGCTATGGTCCCGCCTATAAGAGCCGCAGCAATATTATCAAGAAAGGAAGATAAGATAAATACAAATATCAAAAGCACAAACGGACCTTTCCAGTCGTCAGGCAGGTAATTTGGAAGAATATCCGGAACCCTCGACTGCTCAAATATCTTCGAAAGAATGGAAAAACCAAGCAGAAGTCCCAGCAGATTGACAAGTATCTCCCATTCTCCTTCTCTCAGGTTCCTGTGAAGAAGCTGTTCCAGGAATGGAGTCCTGCCAAACAGGTGATGCATGATATCGAATGAAGGATCGAATATGAGTTTGAAGACCAGGAGAACAGAAAGTCCAATAAGTGCCGCCTTGAAGGTATGTTTGTGAAACAGGGCAATACTTATCAGTACGAGGCTGAATATAATGAATTCAAACCTTATGGGGCCGATTGAAGGGACCTGGCCGGTGGCTGCGAAAAGACCTGAGGGTGATAATAATATTAGTGATAGTACCAGTAATTTCTTGCCGTAACTCCTGATGAGCGACGAAACGCAGTATTTCATCAAACTATTTTTTGAAGTATTCCAGAATATAAAGGAATAAATAATATACTAAATATATATTTTTTTTGACTGGGAATCATTATACAATTACGGGCCTTTAAAAATTTTGTTTATCATATTGTATTCAATTTTCATTGTTGTATCTATCTCAAATCCTTAAATTTTCTTAATTTTGCATTCTTATTTAGATTAAATATAATTAACAAAATAACAATTACTACTTAGGTTTGTTTAAACTGGTGTAACCGCAGGTGTAAGAAGAAATGGAAAAAGATCAGGATAAAATATTAAGTGATGTAACCTCAGGTGAATATAAGTACGGATTTTATTCCGACATTGAGATGGACCGTATTCCAAAGGGTCTGAGTGAAGAGGTTATAAGGGTGATTTCCGCAAAAAAGAATGAACCTGACTGGCTTCTTGAATTCCGTCTTAAATCTTACAGGCACTGGCTTACAAAGAAGATGCCTTCATGGGCAAATCTTAAGATACCTCCTATAAGATATCAGGACATAATATATTATGCGGCTCCAAAACAGAGAAAGGCTCTCGACAGCCTTGATGATATTGATCCGGAACTTAAGAAGACCTTTGACAAGCTTGGCATTCCCCTGGAAGAGCAGAAGCATCTTGCAGGAGTAGCCGTTGATGCTGTCATGGACAGTGTGTCTGTTAAGACCACCTTCAGGGAGACGCTGGCAGAACTGGGTATTATTTTCTGTTCCTTCAGCGAAGCTGTCAGGGAATACCCTGAACTTGTTAAGAGATATATGGGAACGGTGGTTCCTTATACCGATAACTATTTTGCATCGTTAAATTCAGCTGTTTTCAGCGACGGGTCATTCTGCTATATCCCCAAGGGTGTGAGGTGCCCCATGGAACTCTCGACGTATTTCCGGATCAATTCCGCAAATACAGGTCAGTTTGAAAGGACACTCCTTATAGCAGATGAGGAGGCTTATGTGAGCTATCTTGAGGGATGTACGGCTCCTATGCGTGACGAGAATCAACTTCATGCGGCCATTGTGGAAATAGTTGCAGAAAAAAATGCAGAGGTCAAATATTCAACAGTACAGAACTGGTACCCGGGGGATAAGGACGGTAATGGCGGAGTCTTTAACTTTGTTACCAAAAGGGGATTATGTAAGGGAGAGAATTCGAAGATATCATGGACACAGATCGAAACCGGTTCCGCGATAACATGGAAATACCCGTCGTGTATCCTCAGGGGTGATAATTCCACCGGCGAATTCTATTCGGTAGCCGTGACAAACAATTATCAACAGGCTGATACCGGAACCAAGATGATGCATATAGGGAAAAATACAAAAAGCACTATTGTATCCAAAGGTATTTCAGCAGGCAGAAGCCAGAACAGCTACCGTGGGCTGGTTAAGGTTTTAAAAAATGCAAGCAATGCCAGGAATTATTCACAATGTGACTCCCTGCTGATGGGGGACAGATGCGGAGCACATACCTTCCCTTATCTTGAGGTTGATAACCAGACCGCAGTGGTCGAACATGAAGCAACAACCTCCAGGATAGGAGAAGACCAGATATTCTATTGTAACCAACGTGGTATATCAACTGAGGATGCAATAGGTCTTATAGTAAACGGTTATGCACGTGAAGTGCTGAATAAACTGCCAATGGAGTTTGCTGTTGAAGCGCAGAAGCTGCTTCAGATCAGCCTTGAAGGCAGTGTAGGTTAAATATTATATTAAATTACATTATATGCTTGTTATAGATAACTTAAAAGCAGCTATTGACGGCAAGAATATCCTGAAAGGAATAAGCCTTGAAATAAAACCGGGAGAGGTGCATGCCCTGATGGGACCAAACGGATCGGGGAAAAGTACCCTTGCTGCTGTACTAGCCGGCCGCGAGTTTGTTGAAGTAACGGAAGGCTCTGTAACATATAAAGGCAGGGACCTTTTATCGATGGCAGCTGAGGACAGGTCAAAGGAAGGAATATTCCTTGGGTTTCAGTATCCCATTGAAATTCCGGGAGTGAGTATGGTTAATTTTATGAAAACCGCTGTTAATGAGCACCGTAAGCACGATGGTCTTGAGCCGTTATCAGCATCCGATTTCCTGAAGCTGATGAGGGATAAGAAAGAGCTTGTGGAGATCGATTCCAAGCTGGCAAACAGATCCGTCAATGAAGGATTCTCCGGGGGAGAAAAAAAGAAGAACGAGATATTCCAGATGGCCATACTGGAACCAACACTGGCAATTCTGGATGAAACGGATTCGGGGCTTGACATAGATGCCCTGCGTATTGTGGCAAATGGAGTCAACAAGCTGAAGAAGCCAGATAACTCTTTCATTGTTATTACTCATTACCAGAGATTACTGGAATATATTATACCGGATGTCGTACATGTTATGTACGACGGCAGAATAGTTAAGACAGCAGGTAAGGAACTGGCCCTTGAACTTGAGGAAAAGGGATACGACTGGATAAAGAAAGAGGTTGAAAACAGTATTGTGGCATGAGTGTAAGTACTGAAATAGCCGACAGATACCTGTCGATCTATACAGAGAATATTGAAAAGATCTCAGGCAATTCCTCTGCTTATATCAATTCTTTCAGGAAAGAAGCATTTGAGAAATTCAGGGAGCTTGGTGTACCCACCAGGAAGGATGAAGCTTATAAATATACCAACCTGAATATTTTTTTCGATCATGATTATAAGAATTATTTCATTCCTGTAACCTCAGATTTTGTCAGGGCGGAGGAATTCAGATGTGATGTGGCAGACCTCGATACACATGGTATTGTTCTTCTGAATGGATTTTACCCGACCATAAACGGTAAGCTGAGGCAGCTGCCCGGTGGCATAGTGGTCGGTAGCCTGAATGAAGCGGCAGCTAAATATCCCGATCTTGTCAGGGAACATTACGGTAAATATGCCGATAGTAAGACCGACGGACTTATTCACCTGAATACAGCTTTGGCACCAGATGGTATGTTCATTTATATTCCGGCAGGAGCGGTCCTTTCAAAACCTGTACAGATCGTTAACCTGGTTTATTCTGAAGAGGATATCTTCAACCAGCACAGAAACCTGATCATTGTTGAAAAAAATGCAGAGGCCTCAGTCCTGGTTTGCGATCATACCCTCTCTCCAAATAAGTTTCTGACAAATGCAGTTACAGAAGTGTATGTTGGCGAGAACTCTCATTTTGACCTGATCAGGGTACAGAATGAACATAATAATGCAGGAAAGATAACACATACATTTATCCATCAGGAAAAGAACAGTGTTGCTTCATCCAATAACATGACCCTTCATGGCGGACTGGTCAGGAACAGTACATACCATTACCTTGGAGGCCAGGGAGCTGACACAATGTCGTACGGGCTTTTCCTCACAGATAAATGGCAACATGTCGATAATTATGTAAATGTCGATCATGCTTTCCCGAACTGCACCAGCAACCAGCTTTTCAAAGGTGTTCTTGATGATATGTCGACAGGATCATTTAACGGTCGTATCCTTGTAAGGCAGGATGCACAGGGAACAATGGCTTACCAGAGAAATAATAATATCCTTCTTACTGATGATGCAAAAATGGACAGCAAACCACAGCTGGAGATCTTTGCGAATGATGTAAAATGCAGTCACGGAGCAACTGTTGGGCAGCTTGATGAAGATGCACTTTTCTATTTGCGGTCCAGGGGCATTGAGACACACGAGGCGCGCCTCATGCTTATGTTCGGCTTCGCCCATGAGGTGATCCAGAATATAAAAATTGATGCCTTGCGCGAACGGCTCGATGGCCTTGTTATTCAACGGCTGAGGGGAGAATTGTCAAGATGTGCCAGCTGCGTTGTGAAATGCGGATAAACATTGAAGGGAAAGTGAAAAATATAGATGAGATAAGATCAGATTTCCCGATACTGGGCAGGGAGGTTTACGGTAAACCGCTTGTTTATTTTGATAACGGCGCTACGACACAGAAACCCAAAAGTGTTATTGATGCAGTAGCCGGGGTATATACGTCGTATAATGCCAATATTCACCGTGGGGTTCATTTCCTGAGCGATCTTGCCTCCGAAGCATATGAGAATTCAAGGGAAAAGGTAAGATCATTCATTAATGCCGGCAGGACAGAGGAGATAATCTATACTTCAGGAACAACAGGTTCAATAAATGGAATTGCCTTTTCATTCGGGGAACGTTATATAAGCAAGGGTGATGAGATAATTGTCAGCCATCTCGAGCATCATGCTAATATTGTGCCCTGGCAAATGATGTGTGAACGTAAGGGGGCGTTACTTAAAGTCATTCCTGTAAATGAAGACGGAGATCTGCTGCTGGATGAGTATCTTAAGATGTTATCTCCCAGGACCCGTCTTGTTTCTGTTGCACAGGCTTCCAATACACTGGGGACAATTCTTCCGGTTGATGAAATAATATCAGCTGCCCATTCAATGGATATACCGGTGCTGATAGATGGTGCACAGGGTATTCAACATGGTGTTGTAGATGTAGCGGCTATGGATTGCGATTTTTATGTCTTTTCCGGACATAAGATATATGGCCCTGCTGGAATAGGAGTACTTTACGGAAAAGAAAAATGGCTTACAGAACTTCCTCCTTTCCAGGGAGGGGGTGATATGGTGGACCAGGTGACCTTTGAAAAGACCACCTATAATGAGTTGCCATTTAAATTCGAGGCAGGGACTACCAATTACCCTGCTGCTGTAGGACTGGCAGCAGCCCTTGATTATGTGCTGGAAGCCGGCAGGGAGGATATTTTGCAGCGTGAGGACCTGCTTCTTGATTATGCAACTGCTAAACTATCTGGAATAAAGGGCCTTAAAATCTATGGTAATTCGAAAAACAAAATACCTACAATATCTTTTTTGCTCAAAGGCATTCACCAGTATGATACAGGCATGGTACTTGACAAAATGGGTATTGCAGTAAGAACTGGAACACATTGTGCCCAGCCGGTAATGGACAGGTATGGAATTAAAGGTACAGTGAGGGCTTCAATGTGTTTTTACAATACCAATGAAGAAATAGATGTCATGGCCGATGGATTGACCAGGATTAAAAAAATGTTTGAATAACTGAGTTTTAATGACCATCAACGAAATACAGGATAAGATCATCGATGAATTTTCCATGTTCGAGGACTGGATGGATAAATACAACCTGCTGATTGATATTGGCAAGGATCTCCCTGTTATTGATCCCAGATACAAGGTGAAGGATTTCCTGATTGAGGGGTGCCAGTCAAAAGTATGGCTCCATCCGGATTATAATGGTAAAATGATAACGTTCAGCGCAGACAGCGATGCCATTATCACAAGAGGCATAGTTGCCCTTCTTATACGTGTCCTGTCAGACCATACTCCTGAAGAGATATTATCTGCCGATCTTTATTTCATAGACAGGATCGGACTGCGGCAGAATCTCTCACCTACACGTTCAAACGGATTGCTTTCGATGGTGCGCCAGATAAAACTCTATGCAATGGCATACGGTGCGATAAATAAATAATACATTTATAATATGGACGCGTCAGAACAGCTCGAAATAGAAACAAGGATTACTGATGTCCTGAAAAGTATATATGATCCGGAGATACCGGTCAATATCTATGACCTGGGTCTGATTTATGAAATTAACCTGGATGATGATCATATAGCTCATATTACTATGACCCTTACTGCTCCGAATTGTCCACTGGCTGAAGAACTTGTTGAAGAGGTTAAATACAAAGTGGGTGGTACGCGGGGAGTTAAGGAATGTGACCTCAACCTGACCTTTACCCCCCCCTGGGATAAAAGCATGCTCAGCGATGAAGCAAAACTGCAACTTGGTTTCCTGTAAATATTGAACAAACAATGACCGGATCAGATAACAGGACAATTTCGGAACTGATCAGGGCAAAAGCATTTGAACTTGGTTTCGACCTTTGTGGCATTGCCAGGACAAGACCTTTAGCCCGGCAGCGGGATATCCTCGAAAAGTGGTGTTCAGACGGGATGAATGCAGGAATGCATTATCTGGAACGGAATACTGACCGGAGAACCGATCCCGGCCTTCTGGTCTCCGGAGCTGAATCAATGGTGGTGACCGGCCTTAATTATTACTCAGGTAACGCAGAAACACTTACAGGAGTTCCTGTAATATCACGATACGCCTACGGTACAGATTATCATATTATCATAGGAGAAAAACTGGATAAACTTCTTGATTTCGTCAAATCATGCGATCCAGGTGTTGAAGGAAGATCTTATGTCGACTCGGGACCTGTAATGGAAAAAGCCTGGGCTGTTGAGGCAGGCATAGGATGGCAGGGCCGTCATTCAGTGGTCATTAATAAGGACATTGGCTCCTTCTTCTTCATTGGGATAATGATTCTGAATATAAAGCTTGATTATGATGAGCCCTGGACAAAGGATTATTGTGGAACCTGCAGGGCATGCATTGATGCCTGCCCTACATCTGCAATAAATGATAACAGGACTATTGATGCCAGGAACTGTATAGCGAATCTAACTATCGAAAACAGGGGACCCATACCGGAAGATATAATTCCCAGACTGGGAGGCAGGGTATATGGGTGTGATATATGCCAGGAAGTATGCCCATGGAACAATCGACCTGTTTTAACGCATATAAAGGAATTTGAAATGCCTGAACATCTGAGATCGTTGAGCAAAGATGAATGGAGATCACTCTCGGAAGATCAGTTCCATGCCCTATTTGACCGGTCACCGGTTGCCAGGAGAAAATATGAGCCTTTTATTACAAATGTTAGACTTGTAACCGGGGAAATCGAACGGATGTAAATCAACTTTCCGCAATTACAGTCACAATGATCTCTCTTTTCGCACGTGGACCGTCAAACTCACACAGAAATATATTCTGCCAAGTCGACAAACCCGGGTTATTGTCTATTACAGGTATTGTCTCGGAAGCACCTACCAGCCCGGCTTTCAGGTGTGCATCACCGTTATCGTCCTGGTGATCATGTTCCCAGACACCCGGTGGTATAATGCCTCTGAGAAAGGTGATCACATCATTCTGGACCGACTGATCCCAGTTCTCCTGGATCATAATTGCGGCTGTTGCTCCCCTCGCATATACTGAGGCAATACCTGAAATTACCCCGCTCGACCTGATAATCGATGTTACTTCCGCAGTAATATCGTATAATCCGTTCTGCCTGTCTGTTCTTAGTGTAATGATCTTTTGCATAAACGATAGTTTACCGTAAAATTATAATTTATTTAATTGTTTTTTACCTTGGTGAATATTTGACGTCTTATTAGCATAACAACTGAATACCTTGACAGATTTAAAACTTATAGAAGAGAGCAGAAGTGGCAATCTGAGCAGTTTCAGGAAACTTATTGATCAGACATCCCCTTTTGCTTATTCGGTAGCTTTCAGGTTGCTTGGTGATGATGACCAGGCAAAAGATGTGGTGCAGGAAACTATGATTACTATCTGGTTGAAACTGAAAAAGATAAGAACAGCAGAGGTATATAAGACATGGATTTACAGGATTGTGGTAAATAAGTGCTATGATCAGCTACGGAAAATGAAAAGACGCCCGGAATATTTTACAGATGACAGGACATGGTCGGTTATTGCCGATAATACAGCCGATACTGCTTCTGCAGAACTGGAAAACAGTGAAATAGCCGGCGTTATAAACCTTTTAACAGAAAAACTGAGCCCCAGGCAGAAAATGGTATTTGTTCTGTCTGAGATCGAACAATTGTCAGCAGATGAAGTAATGGCAATAACAGGGCTGGCAAGGACGGTAATTAAAGCTAACCTGTACTATGCAAGGAAAAGGATTTCTGAATTGTTAGAAAAATATTTGTGATGATGAAAACAGGATACCATAAATATGAAAAGGTGAGAGACCTGCTCAGACGTTCAGTACCTGGGCTGGATTCGCAGGCACAGCTGGAGGAAAAGATCATTACTTCAATAAAGGAGGGGAATAAAAGGGGAAACGGATATCCTGATATTCTCGGTTTTCTGTTTGGGTGGGTCTATATCGGATGGGTGCGCAGAAGCCTTGTGGCTGTTTCAGCAGTACTTGTTATCTTCTTTGTTTATCAGCAGGCTGTTATAATGAAAGAACTGGATTACCTCTCAAGGAAGAGTATAATAATAGACGGAAGTACGGGAACAGTTAATACAGGGGATATTGAAAAAAGACTGCTTATGTACAAATTATCCGGTAAGAAGCCGGCAGAGGAGGACCTGAATATTTCAAGGCAACAGATGGATGAACTCATTGAATCGGTTAATGAGTTGCATGATAAATACAGGGACCTGATCAATATTATAAATTCCGATCCCGAACTCAGGAAATATATAGAGCAAAAACTTGATAAAAAGGAAAAATCAAAATTTAATCTTTGATCCCATGAAAAATATTCGTTTAAAAATGACTGTCGTTCTGGTACTGTTATCTGTCATGTCGTGTGATGAACCGGAAACCGTTGTAACAGATATCGTACATACTGACGGATCTGTAACACGTAAGATTGAAATGAGAAATAATGAAGACAAATTCAAGGATTCTGACCTGCAGGTTCCTTTTGACAGCACCTGGGTTATCAGGGATTCGCTTGAAATTAATGATAAAGGAGACACTACATGGGTAAAGCGGGCTGAGAAAACATTCATCAATGTTGAAGAGCTTAATCTTACTTATAAGAATGATTCCGGTGCTAACAGGAAAATAGTACGCAGCGCGCATTTTTCCAAAAAATTCAGATGGTTCAATACAGAATTCCGGTTTTCGGAAAAGATTGACAGAACAATGGAATTTGGCTATCCGGTGAGTGATTTTCTTGACAGCGAAGAACTTCATTTTTATTATGCCCCGGATAACTTCCGGGAAGAAAAGCTGCATAGTGCAGATAGTCTCAGGTATAAGAGACTGAAAGATTCAATTAATGTAAAAACAGATCGATGGGCGATGAAAAATCTTATTGACGAGTGGGTAGGGGAGTTTACACGCCTTATGCATGGCAAGGATACCGGAGCTCTTTCTGCCGATTCCCTCAGGCTGCATGAAAATGAATTTGTGAGAATGGCAGAGGCTAATGAGGATAAACTGGACAGCCTCTGGACAAACGGGATCATCCTCAGAGAACTTATCGGAGATGAAAATGCGAACAGGTATAAGACTGAGGCCGATTCAGCTATTGATATGGCCGCTGATAAGCTCTGGATACATTTCAACCGCTATACAGTGAAAATAGTAATGCCTGGTAAACTGACCGGCACAAACGGGTATATCGACAGCAGCAAGGTACTGGTTTGGCCTGTTAAATCAGATTTCTTTATGACTGAACCATATGAGATGTGGGCAGAATCAAAAATACAGAACAGGTGGGCCTGGATCATCTCCGGGGTCTTTCTGCTATTCGTAATTACAGGAGTTTTGATTAGGGTAACAAAAAAGGGCTGAAAATCTCAGCCCTTTTTAACCCTAACTAACTAAAAACCACCAACTATCTGCCAATAGTGTATTTTTATTCTACATAATCCTTTAACATGTGCATCAGTTTCTGGCGGGTAAAGAATATCCTGCTCTTTACCGTACCTATCTTAAGACCCAGCTCATCTGCTATTTCTTTATACTTATACCCTTCAACATGCATCATGAATGGGATCCTGAATTCATCATTAAGTGAATTTATGGCTTTCTCAATTTCACCTTCCGAGAAATGCGACTCAGGGGAGATGAATCCTTTGTCGTGCGGCTGATTGATGTAATATAGATCCTGTGTGCCATCGATTATTGTATTTTCCTTTATGCTTCTCCTGTAATTATTTATGAAGGTGTTTTTCATAATTGTGAAAACCCATGCTTTAAGATTGGTATAATCCACAAATTTGTCTTTATACGTGATTGCCTTAAGATATGTATCCTGTACAAGATCAAGTGCTGTGTCCCTGTCGGACGTAAGGCTCATTGCAAACCGCTGAAGGTTGCTTTTCATTTCTATAAGGCTGGTGTTAAATTCAATCTGTGTCATAACTCTTGTTTTTAAAATTGTTCAAACAAATTTAAACCGATAATAAAAGATATACAAATCTTAATATCTTAAAATCGTTATATTCTCCCTCTCTTATAAATAATATATTGCAGTAATATCAACATATACAGGGAGTTGGTGTCTTTTTGTTTAACTTTTTCTAAATATTGTATAAATAAATATTTCATAATTTATCTTTTATGAGTGGGTACCTGGGAAGAGGTATATAATGCTATTTTTGTTTAATGAACATATCATTACAAAGGTAGGACCCTATTATAAGTCTGAGGTTAAGATTGAGTTAAGGTTTCATTAATTTGAGATTAATATTCATTAAGGATTTCTCCGGCATTCTTAAGTTTTGTACTTTTAAAGAAAAATCTCTATGGATTTCAGTATCAGGTTAAAGAATGGTGTGCTTCTTCAGGGTTTCATACTGAGCCCGGGCGACAATACAAGGGCAGTGATCCTTATGGTACACGGTCTTGGAGAACATATACAGCGATATACAGAATGGGCAGGTATGTTCAGGGATGAAGGGATAGGATTTACCGGACTGGATCTGCCCGGGCACGGACGTTCAGGGGGAAGGAGGGGGCATATAGGAAGCTACAGGGAGACAGATGAAATGATTGATATACTTCTTACAACATGTTACAGGACCTTCCCGGGGATACCTATATATATATATGGTCATAGTCTTGGAGGAGGAATAGTACTTGATTATATCCTGAGGAAAAATCCGAAGGTTAAAGGTGCCATCGTAACATCTCCATGGCTCAGGTTATCTTTTGAACCTTCCAGGACAAAGCTTGTCCTCGCCTCAGTCATGAAATACATACTTCCCGGACTGACGCAGCCTTCCGGGCTTAATGCTGATCAAATCTCACATGAAAAAGATGTTGTTGAAAAATATAGATCTGATCCTCTTGTACACGACAGGATATCAGTGAGTCTCTTTAACAGTGCAATGAATGCTGCCAGATATTCTCTTGATCATGCCGGAGAGCTTAACATTCCCACACTTATTATTCACGGCAGCGACGATCTGATATGTTCTCCAGACGGAAGCAGGGAATTTGCCTCTAAGACAGGTAAGGTTACGCTGAAGATATGGGAGGGGGGATATCATGAACTGCATAACGAGGCATATCATGAAGATGTTTTCAGGTATATCATCCAGTGGATGGGAGTATAGTTCCGTTGATCTTAATATTTGATATATGGATTTCAGGACAAAAATAGGCATAACACCTTCGTCTTTAAAGATCACATACGACCACCCTGTGATGTTCATTGGTTCATGCTTTTCCTCCTATATTGGTTCAAAGATGGCAGAAGGTCATATGCCAGTGATGATAAATCCTTCAGGAACAGTGTATAATCCTGTGTCGGTGATCAGCACACTGGATACCGTTCTTACCCGGAGGTGGTATAAACAGGAAGATATTTTCTTTCACAATGGCATGTGGCACAGCTTTGATCATTATGCGGAGTTCTCCGGTGATGATCCGGAAAAGGTACTGGAGAAGATAAACAACAACATGCAGAAAGCTTATTCATTCATTAAGAATTCAGGATTTCTCTTTATCACTTTCGGTACTGCGCGGGTTTACAGGTACAGGAAAACAGGCAGGATAGTATCTAATTGTCACAAGGTACCTGCAAAGGAATTTGTTTCTGAATTGCTCGAAGTGGAGGACATTGTAAGTTTGTGGACAGAAAAACTGAACGAGTTAAACAGGCAGTTCCCAAGCCTTAAGGTAATTTTTACAATAAGCCCTGTGAGGCACTGGAAAGACGGAGCTCACGGGAACCAGGTCAGTAAATCTGTTTTATTTCTTGCAGTTGAGGAATTGTTAAAAAACAACCCGGAGACGAATTATTTTCCTGCTTATGAGCTAGTAATGGATGATCTGCGGGATTACAGGTTCTATGACGAGGACATGCTTCATCCATCAGCTTCTGCTGTCAGTTATATATGGGATGCCTTTGCAGAATGCTACCTTGACGGGAAAACACAGAATACCTGGCGTGAAGTGGGCAGGATATCCAAAGCAACAGCTCACCGTTTTGTAAGTGATTCCCAGTCGGCAATAAAAGAATTTGCGCTGGGAATGCTAAATCAGATAGAACGCATAACAAAAATCAACCCGGGAATAGATCTTTCTCTTGAAAGGAAATACTTTCTTGATCTATCGGATTAGCCTGAGATAAGTCCGGATAAGTAAATCTTTACTGATCAGTCCAGCGAATCGATCACCTTAATAAATGCTGCAGGATCCTTTGTTATAATTACCTTATCGTATGTTTTCCTTGTAATCTGTTCCGGGGAATCGGTAAAGATAATTTTTCTCAGCATCAGTGATTTTCCAATACTTGTGAAATAACCGATCTTTTTTTCAGCAAAATCGAAAGCACTGGAATTGACAACAAGGTAATCGAATGATTTTATCTTATGCATTTCTATCACCTCCGAAGCCGGGAGGATTCCACCTGTAAAAATAACATCATATCCTCTTTTCCTGAGGGCATATTTGTAAAACAGGAAATTATTATCTGTAAGATTGTCGGAGGTATTTATCATGGCAACTGCGGCTCCACGCTTTATGATGGTTGCCTTAAGCCTGTTGTCCTCAGTTATGATAATCTGCTTTATTGTGTTTCTTACAAACTGTTCCTGTGCCCTGGAAAGACTACCTGTCTGCCAAAGTATCCTGGCTTTCTCGAGAAGAGGATAAAGGTTTTCAACATAAGCCTCCTCTATTCCCCTGTTATTAACATAAGGCATAAGAGCTTCCTTGAATGATGACTCGTTAAACCTGATTGCCGACATCAATATCTTACCGGGCTGAAAATCCTGGCTGACATCATCATGTTTACTGCTTATTGTCATTACCTTCTGGGTGAGTTCATCATCATCCAGCCTGGCTATTTTTGATATCTTAAGCCCGTTACGATTAAGATAAGCCACGTTAAGGATTTTCTTAAGCTCTGATTCACTGTAGGTTCTGATATTTGAATCGGTGCGGTCAGGTTCAAGTATTTTATATCTTTTTTCCCAAATCCTTATTGTGTGAGCCTTTATACCCGAAAAGTTTTCAAGATCTTTAATTGAAAATACATTAAGACCATCTTCCATAGCTTATTTACTTATTTTTTTATACTGGCACCACTCTCAAATGTTAACAAACAAAAAATAGATTTGTTTATTTCTGTTTGGCTAAACTTATATGGTTAATTGCAGGGGCTATTCCGGGATTAGTGATGGTCCGGGATATAGATGAAGGGAATTGTTATTCCAATTCTTCCACCATTATTTTTTTGACAGTCCTGGTCCCGTCGCTGAATACAATTGTAACCAGGTACATTCCCCTTTTTGGATTATCAAGTGTTATCTTTATCAGCTGTAGCGGCTCATTATATTTCGCCCTGTAAATATCCTGCCCAATAATATTGGTGATTCTTACAAAGGAAATATCCTTGTCGGCTTTAATGGTGAAAGTGTTGTATTTAACAGGTACAGGATAAATTGAAACGTTTATGCTGGCGGAATTGTAGTAACTGCTGTGCTGAGGAGTAACGGCAACAGTACTTGTATCCCTCTGTGCGTGAAGGATAACTGTAAACATCAACATCATAAGGACGAGTAGAAATCTCCTCATATACATCCTTTTTGTTTAACCCGCCTCAAAAATTGTGCTAAAGTTAATGATTTATAAATTAAATTGATCTAAAAATCTCTTTGCTTTTTCAAGATCTTCGGGTACATCAATACCTATGCTTTCCCACTGTGTTATTGCAGTCCTTATTTTATACCCGTTCTCAATCCACCTGTTCTGTTCGAGCGATTCGCATATTTCGAGAGGAGTTCGGGCGAGTTTTGTGATTTTACTGAGAGTGGAAGTACGGTATGCATACAGACCTATATGCTTGTAATACACATGCTTACTAGCCCATTCGTTCATTTCGACATCTCTGAAGAAAGGTATGGCAGCCCTGCTGAAATATATAGCATCGCTATCCATGTTCAGGATGACCTTGGGCTGGTTAGGATGGAAAATATCTTCATCCGGGCGGGCTTCCCTTACCAGTGTGGCAATCTCAACTCTCCTGTCAGAGAAGCATTTTTTTATCAGGTCGATCTGTTCCGGTCTTATAAAAGGTTCATCCCCCTGTATATTGATTACTATCTCAATTTTGGAATTTTTTCTCGAATTGATAATATCAACTGCCTCAGCACACCTGTCGGTACCGCTCATATGACTTGAGGAGGTCATAACTGCTTTGCCCCCGAATCCGGTTACCACATCGTATATTCGTTTGTCGTCTGTGGCCACATAAATGGCATCCAGTGATTTTGAGGCCTGTTCATACACTTTTTGTATCATTGGTTTATCGCCGATCATGGCCAGTGGTTTGCCCGGGAATCGTGAAGAGGCGTAACGTGCCGGAATGATGCCGGCAAAATTGTATTGCTGATATTCTTCCATAATGCTAAATTACAAAAAATGCATTTCCCAATATTTCAAAAAAATCTTAAATTCGCAGCATTGTAAGTACAGAAAATGAAAGACCTGCAAAATATTAAACAAAGGTTCGGAATTATAGGGAATTATGATGGACTGAACAGGGCAATCGATATCGCCATGCAGGTTGCTCCAACTGACCTCTCTGTTTTGATATCCGGTGAAAGTGGTACAGGAAAGGAGATTTTTCCGCAGGTAATTCATACCTACAGCAGCAGGAAGCACGGACAGTATATTGCTGTCAACTGCGGGGCTATTCCCGAAGGTACAATAGACTCCGAACTGTTCGGACATGAAAAAGGTTCCTTCACCGGCGCAACAGAAAGCAGGAAAGGTTATTTTGAAGTAGCTGACGGGGGAACGATTTTTCTTGATGAAATATCAGATCTTCCTCTTTCCACCCAGGTCCGTCTGCTTCGAGTGCTGGAAACCGGCGAGTTTATAAGGGTTGGATCATCAAAGGTACAGAAAACAAATGTCCGGGTCATTGCTGCAAGTAATATTGACGTGCCAAAAGCGATCGAGAACGGTAGATTCAGGGAAGACCTTTTTTACAGGCTGAATACGGTTCCAATAAGGATACCGGCACTACGTGAAAGAGGGGACGACATTTTTCTGCTGTTCCGTAAATTCTCGGTCGACTTTGCCGAAAAATACAGGATGCCGGCTATACGACTTGACCAGGATGCCAGGAACGTACTTATGGGTTATTCCTGGCCGGGGAACGTCAGACAGCTAAAGAATATTACAGAACAGATATCAATTATAGAAAACGAAAGAGAGATAAGTGCATCTGCTTTAAGGAGTTATCTGCCGGATTACGGGGAAGCCAAACTTCCTGCTCTTATCAGGAAAGAAGAAGACAGGTCTTTTGCTTCCGAAAGGGAAATTCTCTACAAGATCCTTTTTGACATGAAAAGCGATATGAATGATCTGAAAAAACTGGTTTTCGATTTGATAAGAAAAGGAGATATAGATGTATCACTTCAGGATACAGACCCGCGGGTCATCAAAAACCTTTTTCGTGAAGCCAGTAAGGAAAACGTAAATCATCAGGCTGAAGAAACCCTTCCCTCCGACCTTGTGAAGCAGCATTCAGCACACAAGGATATCCAGGATACGGAAGAGATAATCGAGGAATCACTGTCACTTGCAGATAAAGAGGTGGAAATGATACAAAAGGCCCTTGAGAAATTCAATGGCAAGAGAAAGATGGCAGCAAAGGAACTTGGGATTTCAGAGAGAACACTTTACAGGAAAATAAAGGAGTATGGGATTGAGTCGTAATAACAGGAATGGAAAGCCGCTTCTCGCGTTCAGACTTGCATTTTTGTCTGCACTGTTTGTTCTGATGGGGGGATGCACAGTGAAGTATTCATTTTCGGGTGCAAGTATATCTCCCGAGGTTAAGACTTTCAGTGTTGCATATTTCCAGAACAGGGCCCCGCTTGTGCAGGTTGGACTGAGTCAGAATATAACCAACGCTCTTATAGATAAGTGCAAGGCACAGACAAACCTGAGATATGTGACAGGAACAGGTGATGTCAGTTTCGAGGGAGATATTACAGATTATAAAACAGTACCTCTAACTGTAGCCGCCGACGCACTTGCTGCTACGAACAGGTTCACTATAACGGTGAAGGTTAAATTCATTAATTCGGTGAATCCTGATCTGAGCTTCGACCAGACTTTTTCAAGATACTCTGATTACAGTGCCAGTCTCAATCTTACGGATGTTGAAAATGAACTGTCGGACGAGATCGTTTCGCAGCTCGTAGAAGATATATTTAACCAGGCTTTTGTTAACTGGTGATAAACATGAACAGGAACGACTTCTTGCATATAATGGAAGGTTCTGCTACTATGAGCCGCCAGATGATAGGAGAGGTTTACGAACTAATAAATATCTTTCCCTATTTTCAAAGTGCTCATATGCTCCTTTTGAAAGGACTTCAGAATTCGGCAGATGTTAAATTTGAGAAACAACTGCGCGATTCATCAGTGCATATTGCTGACCGGGAGGTCCTTTACTATTACCTCAGGAATAATCCGATTGAAAACCAGAAGGAGGAAGATCCGGTTTCTGAAACACCTGTGCCTGATAAAAGGACTAACAACCTGAACACGGATGAGGAATATAATAACCAGCAGACTGTAATTGAAGCTGCAAAGAACAGCGAAGACCTGATCAGTAAAATTGAAGAGGACGAAGGCATTCCCCCGGTAACATCTGAAGTGGATAGAATGAATTCAGAATTGCAGGGTCACTCCATATTGATTGGTTCAGAGGCAGATGATGAAGATCCGGCAGGTATAATCCTTATTACAGATGAAGAGCAGGACGGGGAAAATGAAAAGATCTTCTATATGGATCCGGGAATATCAACTGAAGCCACCCCTGATCTGCTTGAACTTGATATTGATGAAAAAAATTCCGCCCAGGAGGAAGGGCAGCCCGAAAATTTCATGGATAAGGAGTCTGAAAAAACGGGGGAAAAACTGGTACAATCGGAACTGATTGACAGGTTCATCCTTGAAAATCCAAGGATAGAACCGGACAGGGAAAAGGCAGATGCCCCTCAGAAGGATATTTCCAGTCAGTTTGTTGGGGAGATGGGAGGCTTTGTTACTGAGACACTTGCGCGTATTTATGTCAACCAGGGATATTATTCAAAGGCTATTGATATTTATGAAAAATTAAGTTTGAAATTTCCGGAAAAAAGCAGTTACTTTGCATCTCAAATTGAAATGGTAAAAGAGCTTATAAAAAAGTAAAGCGATGGGTATTTATATTTTTGTTTCAGTATTAGTAATAATTGCCTGTGTTCTGCAGGTGATGATAGTACTTGTTCAAAATGACAAGGGCGGAGGACTAGCAGCAAACTTTACATCAGCAGGTCAATCTCTGGGTGTTCGGAAAACAGCGGATTTTCTTGAAAAAGCGACATGGACTCTTGCAGGAGCAATACTGATACTGTGTGTTGTGGCAACAGCAACCATACCGCGTGCAGCTACCGAAGAACATTCAAGGATTGAAAACCAGATAAGGACAACCGTTGATCCGAATGCAATTCCTACTCTTCCGACAGCGGTACCTCCTGCTTCCGACCAGCAACCGGCACAGCAGGATCAACCGGCAAAATGATAATTCTTAATGAGGATATAAAAAAAAGTGTCAGTTTGTCACATACTGACACTTTTTTATTATTTATAAATAATGCTGTTAATCAGCATGTTAAATAAAAAGCCCGAAATTGTCTTAAAAAATCTGGCAGAAGAACATAGATAAATTATGTACAGATTATCAAATTTGACATTTTTTTAAATTTGGCACAGATTATGTTCGGGGAGGAAATCAGAAATGATGTTTAACTTTAAAACTTAATAACATGGCACAATTGAAAGGCAGAATTTTAGCGGGAAAGGTTCTTGTTAAACCAAACGAAGCTGAAGAAAAGACAACAAGTGGTATTATTATCCCTGATTCCGCAAAAGAAAAACCTCGTCAGGGTAAGGTTGTCATGGTAGGTGCATCAAAAAAGGACGAAGAGATGGAAATCAAGGCAGGCGATACGGTCCTTTATGGTAAATATGCAGGGCAGGAGCTAAATATCGATGGTGAGGAGTACCTGCTTATTTCACAATCAGATGTTCTTTTTATAGCTTAACAAATAAATAGCGGACAACAAATAAAAACAATAATAAAATGGCAAAAGAAATCAAATTTAATATCGATGCGCGTGCCCTTCTGAAAGAAGGAGTTGATCAGTTAGCTGATGCAGTAAAAGTGACACTGGGTCCCAAGGGACGCCATGTTGTACTTGAGAAAAAATACGGTGCTCCGCAGATAACCAAAGACGGTGTTACTGTTGCAAAAGAGGTTGAACTTTCCGGTTCGTTTCAGAACATGGGTGCACAAATGGTCAAGGAAGTTGCTTCAAAAACCGGTGATATAGCCGGTGACGGTACAACTACAGCCACAGTGCTGGCCCAGGCTATTATAAACGTAGGTCTTAAGAATATTACTGCAGGAGCTAATCCTATGGATATTAAAAGAGGTATTGACAAGGCTGTTGAGAAGATTGTCGGGAACATCAAGTCACAGGCTAAGGTTATCGGTGATGATCTAAATAAGATCGAGCAGGTTGCCAGGATATCAGCCAATGATGACCAGGAAATCGGCAAGCTGATCGCAGAAGCTATGGGCAAGGTCAAGAAAGAGGGTGTTATCACTGTTGAGGAATCGAAAGGTACTTCCACATCTGTAGAGGTTGTGGAGGGGATGCAATTCGACCGTGGTTATATCTCGGCTTACTTTGTGACCAATACCGACAAGATGGAAGCTGAGATGGAGAATCCGTATATCCTTATTTATGACAAAAAGATCAGCACCATGAAGGATATGCTCCCAATTCTTGAATCTACGGCACAGAATGGTCGTCCGTTACTTATTATTTCAGAGGATGTTGAAGGTGAAGCCCTGGCAACCCTTGTTGTTAACCGCCTGCGCGGTTCACTCAGGGTGTGTGCTGTAAAAGCTCCGGGATTTGGAGACAGAAGGAAGGAAATGCTTGAGGATATTGCAATCCTGACAGGAGGTACAGTTATCTCTGAAGAAAAAGGACTCAAACTTGAACATACAACACTTGACATGCTCGGTACATCTGAAAAAGTGACAGTGAACAAGGAAAACACAACTATAGTTAACGGCGCTGGCGATAAGGAGATGATCAAAGCCAGAATATCACAGATAAGGCAGCAGATGACCACCACAACATCAGATTATGATAAGGAAAAGTTGCAGGAACGTCTGGCAAAACTATCAGGTGGTGTGGCAGTCCTTTATATAGGTGCAGCTTCTGAGGTTGAGATGAAAGAAAAGAAAGACCGTGTTGATGATTCACTGCATGCAACCCGTGCTGCTATAGAGGAAGGTATCGTCCCAGGTGGTGGTGTGGCTTATATCCGTGCAGTATCAGCTCTTGAAGGTTATAAAGGAGAGAATGAGGACCAGAATACCGGTATTGAGATAATCAAACGTGCGATAGAGGAGCCTTTACGCCAGATAGCGGTCAATGCTGGTATGGAAGGTGCTGTTGTTGTCCAGAATGTCAAATCCGGCAAGGACGATTATGGTTTCAATGCGCAGACAGGTAAATATGAAAAACTTTATACTGTTGGTGTTATTGACCCTGCAAAGGTTACACGTGTGGCTCTCGAGAATGCCGCATCAGTAGCGGGCATGTTCCTGACTACCGAGGCAGTGATTGTTGAGGAGAAAGAAGATCAGCCTCCTGTTCCGCCACAGGGTATGGGTGGAGGAATGCCTGGTATGATGTAAAATACTATATCTTAGAGTTAATATAAGGGACATGCCTGTGCATGTCCCTTATTTGTTTTATTTTATATATTTGCAGCTGATTTAAAGCACGTTTATTATATGCGCAATATCCGGAATTTCTGCATTATAGCTCATATCGATCATGGTAAAAGTACCCTGGCCGACAGACTCCTTGAAAGGACCAATACTGTTTCTTCAAGAGAATTCCAGGCACAGGTACTTGATGATATGGAACTTGAAAGGGAAAGGGGGATCACGATCAAGAGCCATGCGATCCAGATGGAATACATCGATGAAGGACAGAAGTATCTTCTGAACCTTATTGATACTCCAGGGCATGTTGATTTTTCGTACGAGGTATCACGTTCCATAGCTGCATGCGAAGGTGCTTTGCTTGTGATTGATGCCACCCAGGGGATACAGGCCCAGACTATTTCAAACCTTTATATGGCTATCGACCACGACCTGGAAATAATTCCTGTATTGAACAAGATGGACATGCCTGCTGCTATGCCTGAGGATGTAAAGGACCAGATCGTTGACCTCGTTGGCTGTGCAAGGGAAGATATTATTGAGGCCAGCGCCAAAACAGGCATGGGAGTCGACCGTATACTATCGGAAATTGTTAGCCGTATACCACCTCCGAAGGGCGACCCTGAAGCTCCATTGCAGGCTCTTATTTTCGACTCTGTGTTTAACTCCTTCAGAGGGATTATTGCCTACTTCAAGATAGTGAACGGAACTCTGTCCAGAGGCGACAGGGTGAAGTTTGTAAATACTGGTCACGAGTATAATGCTGAAGAAATAGGAGTTCTTAAACTTAAACAATCGCCACGTAATACAATGGGAGCCGGAGATGTAGGATATATAATATCGGGAATCAAGAACTCGGTGGAGGTCAAGGTGGGTGATACCATAACCCATGTTAAGAATCCCTGCAGAAAAGCTATTGCAGGTTTCGAAGATGTTAAACCAATGGTCTTTGCTGGTATCTATCCTGTTGATGCCGATGAATATGAGGACCTCAGGTTGTCAATCGAGAAACTGCAGCTTAATGATGCGTCTCTGTCTTTTGTCCCTGAATCATCGGCAGCTCTAGGTTTTGGATTCAGGTGTGGCTTCCTGGGATTGCTTCATATGGAAATAATACAGGAAAGACTTGACAGGGAGTTTGATATGGATGTTATTACAACAGTCCCGAACGTGTCGTACAAAGTTCTTACAACCAGGGGGGAAGAGATCGATGTCCATAATCCTTCAGGATTACCACCGGTCACCAATATTGATCATATTGAAGAGCCTTATATTGTGGCACAGGTAATAACCCAGGCAGATTATATAGGATCGATCATGAATCTGTGCATTGATAAACGCGGAATCCTTAAGAACCAGGTCTATCTTACACGCGACAGGGTGGAAATTACATTTGAGATGCCCCTGGCAGAAATAGTCTTTGATTTTTATGATAAGCTTAAGAGTATTTCAAAGGGCTATGCCTCATTCGACTATTATTATTCCAGTTATCAGAAAGCTGACCTTGTCAGGCTTGATATTCTGCTTAACGGCGAAATGGTAGATGCCTTGTCAACCCTCATTCACAGGGCAAATGCATATGATTTTGGAAGAAGGATGTGCATAAAGCTGAAGGAACTTATTCCCCGGCAACAGTTTGAGATAGCCATTCAGGCCGCCATTGGTGCCAAGATAATAGCCCGTGAGACAGTTAAGGCTGTCAGGAAAGATGTTACAGCAAAATGCTATGGCGGAGATATTACACGTAAAAGGAAACTGCTTGAAAAGCAGAAAAAGGGAAAGAAGAGGATGAGACAGGTTGGTAATGTGGAAGTACCGCAGCAGGCTTTCCTGGCCGTACTTAAACTGGATTAATCCGGTTGGAATACCTGCCGGCTAACAGAGTAACTTATATCCCCTGCCGTGAATATTCAGTATTTTCACTGCCGGATCCTTTCTCAGGTATTTTCTGAGACGCGTGATGTAAACATCCATGCTTCTTGCATTGAAATAGTTATCGTCTATCCAGATTGTCTTTAAAGCATAATTTCTTTCAAGTATCTCATTCCTGTGAATACACAGAAGATCAAGCAGTTCTGATTCCTTTGTTGTCAGCTTTGTTGAGGTGTTTTTATGATACAGGATCTGTTTCAGCGGATCAAACGTATATCCACCTATATCATATGATTCCTCTTTTTTCTTTGCAGGGGCAGTGTTCGATCTTCTCAGAATAGCTTCTATACGGTATAAAAGCTCTTCCATCGAAAAAGGCTTGGTTATGTAATCGTCACCTCCGTATTTGAATCCTTCTAAGATATCCTCTTTCTGGTTTTTTGCCGTAAGGAATATTATGGGGATGTTGGGATCTGTCTCCCGAATTTCTTTTGCAAGAGTAAGACCATCCATTTCCGGCATCATTATGTCGAGTATACATAATCCGAAATTGCCTGACTTAAATGCATCCAGTGCAACCACACCGTTCTCAAAAAGCAAAGTTTCATATTCCTTTGCCTTAAGATAATTCATGAGCAGGTTTCCAAGGTTGCTGTCATCTTCTGCAAGAAGAATTTTTGTGTCTTTCATAATTTTCCGGTATTAACTGAACTTAAGAGCCACCCAATTTTTTTACATTTCTAATTGCTCCGGGGGAGAAAAATAATGAATTTTGTACCCTTATTTACCTGGCTTTCAACTTTAATTGAGCCATTCAATTCATCAATTATTTTCCTGACATAACTTAGTCCCAGACCAAATCCCTTTACATTATGAAGGTTTCCCGAAGGTACACGGTAGAACTTATCAAATATCCGTTTAAGGTTCTCCTTACTTATCCCTATTCCTTTATCCTCGATAGTGATCAAAATACCTTTTTTATTATTCCTGGTGGAAATAGTAATAAGCGGTTTTCCCCCGGAGTATTTTATAGCATTATCAATGAGGTTGGATATCGAGTTGTGAAAATGTATCTCGTCTATATACACCATTGAAGATACTGCCTGGTAGTCCTTAATAATCTTTCCATCGTGGCTCTTTATCTGCAATTCGAAATTATCAACAGCCCTGTCAATAATACTGTGAATATCCAATTCCACAAGGCGCAGCTTAAGCCTGAGTTTCTCAAAAATGGCCATCTGAAGGACCTTTTCAACCTGAAACTTGAGCCTTGTGCTTTCATCACTTATTACCCTGGCCAGGTTGTCCATGTTCTTATCTTTATCGGAGATCGATTTATCAGCTATCATTTGTGATGCCAGCGATATGGTGGAAATGGGTGTTTTTAGTTCATGGGTCATATTATTTATGAAGTCACTCCTTATTTCGGAGATCTTTTTCTGCCTGAAGATCACTATGAAGGTCCCGGTGGAAAGTATAAGGAGCAGCAGTGTAAACAGCAGGGACAGGAAGCCCAGGCTCCCTATTTTTTCAAATTTATACTGTCCTTCCTGCAGGCAGTATAAAACAATCTGATTCTGGCTGGGTACCGGATCATTTGGGAAAAGCTGTATAATAAATTTATTGGTCCCGGGTTTGTCAGTGAATCCCGGGGTTTTCCATATGCTACCATAGCGGCCCGACCTGATTGAGAATTCAAAATCGAGATTTATGCCAACATTATCAAGCGCTCTGCGGATCTGTTTCTTCAGATCATTAAAATCAATTCTTTCCCTTATGTCCGGTGAGGTACGGAGTATCTTTTCCATTATCTTCTCCAGGAAAATTATTTTATTGGTCACTCTTCCGGATATTTCAGAATTCATTATCTCCTGTGATGATTCTGATGCCTCTTCCGAAGGGAAGGGTGGTGGGTTTTCGGATGTGATGAATATTTTATGTCCCGCGCTTGTAATTGTAATGGGCTGGTCGGGATTGTCAAGGCCATAAGTTTCAAGAAGGCCTGAATTTGGCTGATAACCCTGTAATTTCCTGGCAAGAGGTGAGTTCGGTGGTACGATCGCAGTAATAGAATCAATGGATGATGAGTCAATGTCTTCATCTATGTTCCGGATAAGTTCTTTTTCTTCGAGATTGAGAACAACGGATTCAAGAGCCTTGTTGGCAGAGTACCTGAATTGCTGATCGGTTATGGCAATAGCATTACGTATCCAGTATAATTGAATAAGAAGCAATCCTGATATAGCCAGGAAAAAGAAAGCTGCCAGTAAAACTATTGTTCTCCGCTTCATACAGTTACAAAAGTAAGTGTATATATGTTATTCATATACTATTTAACTTTCTTTAACAACAATGGAGTACAACTATCTGATTTCAGGACACCGGAGGGTCATCTCGAAGAAAAAGTAATTAAAATTAGTCGTTTCAGAAGTGATTCGGCTGCCTGTACAAAAGAGGTTCTTGCCTATCTGGATACAAAGCCAGATATTGAGTATTTTATTAAATTTCATAAGCACAGGAACTCATTTACAAAAGTATCAATGGTCAGAAACTGGGTGGAAATACCAAAGTATAATGTGAACGTTGGAGATATTCAGTATTCTTTATATGGTAAACGTCGAAGAATGGTTGTTATAAGAAATCTGGATGATGATGATCCCAGTAGCTATTCAGGAATAGTGACTAATAACAATTCATTATCAAATAAAGAGGTTTTTTGTTTCTATGCACTTCGAGGTGCCATTGAAAGAAATTTTGATGATCTGAAGAATAATTTCAACTGGGGTAGATTGCCCTTCAGCTTTTTGAACGAGAATACAGTATTCCTTTTAATCAGTGCCATAGCTTATTGCATTTATCAGTTTATTATCGACTTGTTTAGTAAAAAAGTTGATTTTGTGAAGAAGACATTCAGACTTAAGAATTTTATATTTCATTTTATTACCGTAGGATCTGAATGGGAGGAAGAGCAAACTTTAAGATTGTTTACGGATAAAGAGTATAACCTTTTGATTTAAAAATAGTCTTTGTATTGTTGAAAAAAATTGTTAATTATTAGTACTTGTTAATAAATAGATGCATTGATAATTAACAAATATTTTATATGTACTAAGAAATAGATGTTTATGGTTATTTATAATGTTTAAATTTTTTTTTAATAAATTAATTTTACTTTATAAATTTAATGTTATAATAAATTTAATGTATTAACCTGATGAAAACAGAGAATCATAGCTACAAAGATTTAAATGAAATCAAGAATAAAAGTCAACTTGATTTTAGGTATGTTTTTGGATCTATTCGACTGATTTTAAGAAAATTACTGCTTAAATCTGATTCAGATTTAATTGTGAATGAATTTATTAATTATAAATTTAAGATCCCCCATATTAAATAATAATAAATAACGTAATAGGATTTTCACTTGAAGACTATTCTCTGTACATTCAGAAGGAATTAGCACCTCTTTATCTTAAAATCAAAAAAATCATTATTGAGGCAGAAGAAAACGATCCCGAAAAGGAGTCTTACATAGCTCCGTTTAATGAATTGAGAAATACACTTGATCATGTAATGAAAAGTGCATTAAATGGAGATGAATCAGAAAGAGAGAGAAATTTAAAACATGCAAAAGTCCATTTAAATCGAGCCGGATATGATGTATTCGAGATACTTTCATCCAATTTAGGCCTGAAAATAACTAAATCGATTGAAAAATACTCTTCAGAAATTATTTCTCGAGTTTTCCCTGCATATTATACAGAATACCAACCAAAGCTTTTTAATATTCAAGGTCGATTGATAGAAATAAGAAATGCAAAAAATGTAGACGAAAATTGGGATCCAGGTTCATTTGAAGCATTTGAAAAGATTAAAGATGAGATATTAGAAATTTATCAACTTATTTACAGATATATTCCACTATTAGAAAAAGAAAGGAAGAGAAGTTTATTAAAGTTAATCTGTAATAATGCGATTGTAATTATTACTACATTAATAATAGGAATAGTAGTCGGGTGGGTCATATATAAAATGGGATGGGGTGGATAATTCAATTCTTATAATAAAAAATTAAAAAGGGACCGGACAGATTGTGACCCCGATTGAGTCGAAAAAAGTCTTAAACTTAATTCGATAGTAACCTGCCCGGTATTGATATTACTTGATTTTATGTTTTAAATATAAAGGAAATATAGAATTTATTACATCATCGTATTTGATCGTTTTATTTTCAATATTAATCTCTTCAGAATTTCAAACTTGTCATCGTATTTGCGATATTTAAATATGAATTTTATTCGTGTTTAATCCATCGTTATACATCGCTCCATTATTACTAATATGGATTCGTCAACTTTTTTATGATAACTAATTTAATTTGCTCAATAATTAGCTATATTAGCATACCCATATAATAAAGAAAACTGAAAAGGAACCGGACGGATTGTTACACTATTTTTCGGAAAAGCTTCATAACCGAACTTTAATGACATCCCGTCCGGTATTTTTATAATTTGATTGCACAGTAGTGATACAAAGATAATATAGAATGGGATTCATTATCATTTTCTTCACTATTTTATTATATATATGTTAATTTAGACAAATTCTAAGTCCATTTGTTCTTGAATAATTGTATTATTGTCATATAGCTATAATGGGGATGGGAAATAGTAGTGAGATAACCTCGATCTTAAATAATTGATCGGGGCTTATTAGCTTATTATTATTGATTTGGTGGATGCTTAAAATAATTTGAAGTATCTTTGAATAGACTAATTGAATTGAACCTCAGTTTATATTAAAAAAATTTTTATTTAAGTGCCAGATTGTTAAACTTTTGTTAATTACGTGTTTTAACGATACACTTGCGGAATTTAGACATTATATTTGTAATGGATTTGGCACGAAATTTGAATACAAAGATATAGAGGTTTTTTTCATAGGTTAGGTTAGTTTTAGGGTTATCAAAAACGTGGGGCTGGCGATCGTCAGCCCCTTCTTTTTTGTGCTTTCCCAGAATAATTGCGTACTCTGAGTATGTTTATATTCTTCTCCCTTGCAAAGTAATACAGTCGTTTTCGAATTAAAGCAGCCTTATGTTTTTGCAGCCAGTTAAGGTTTATAATAAAAGAAGAACCTTCTTTAAAAATAAGAATGGCTTTCTTTTGACCCGATGGCATTACAATATCTTTTACCCGGATCCATTCAAAAGTATGTTTTTTGGGTTTCAACAAACCATACCTGAATTCAATTTTGTCATTGTCAATGGAAAAGAATAGATCTTTTCTTTTTATTGTGGCAAATGAAGCTATAATGGCAACAACAACACTTATGCCGAAAGGTGCCGAGGAAAGGCCGGCATTAATACTTTTATGACCGAATACAAGACTGACAAGGAGAATATAAATGCCTGCAAGAAAAAACAATCCTGCAAAAGCCCATATAAGAAATTTTCTGCCTTTTGAAAATTCTTCTTCAGACAGATTGAAGTACAGATTTTCCATAACCTACTGTATTAAAAAGTGTAAATTCTTGTCTTTAAAAGTGTTAAGATCTATCTTGAAAACAGCATTTATTGAATCAATCTCTCTCAGCTTATTTGCTATATCGTCCTGATCGTGTTCATTTTCAGGATCATATACCTGGAATATGTAATCTACGTTTTTTAGGTTTTTTAAAAGGAATTTCTTCTCGATTCTGTTTGAAACCAGGTTGAAAACAACCCCCGGAGCCATCCTGTTGTCTGTAAACCTGCTGAAAATCAATTCTTCACCTGGAATATCCCTATCTTTCACAGGTGTTGCATTCCGGAGAGAAATGCTGAATTTCCTGTTTATAGAAAGAGAGAGTTTATAGTCCGGTTCGGTAGATACAATGCCAAGAATAATGAATTCATCTATGGTATTAAGCTTAAGCTGAACCCGTTTGATTTTCTGAGGATTCTTCATATTACAGGACTTGCCTGTTAAAGGTAATTAAAAAAAGAAACAAATCTCTTTTTAGTCGGAATATTCTTTTAGCCTTTCCCATGCCATGCTTGATGCTTCCTGCTCAGCCTCTTTTTTGGATGATCCCTGTCCTTCTCCCATCACCTTCTTGTCAATATAAAGTGTGGTGGAGAAAATAGATTTTTTCAGGTTAAAATCATATTCCTCGTTATATGTGAAGATAAGGTTTGATTTATGTTTCTGCACCCATTCAAATACCATACTCTTATAATCAGTGTCGGTACTTACAATCTGTTTAAGATCGAGATATTTGTTAAGGACATGTTTCAGGAAGAACCTTTTGGTCTTTTTAAACCCCCTGTCGAGGAAGACAGAACCTATAAGAGCCTCAAAAGCATCACCATAGAGATTCCTGGTCTGGTTTGACGAATTCACATTACTGATGAGTATTTTATTTATTCCCATCGATACGGAAAGCTGGTTGAGTACATCCCTGTTTACAATCCTTGATCTGATCTTTGTGAGGAAACCTTCATTGGCATCAGGAAATTTCACAAAGAGGTAATCTGATAAAATAGCATCTATAACGGCATCACCGAGGTATTCTAGCCTTTCATTATTGATTTTTTTCCCGTTGTTAAGTGTATAGGATGCTGAACGGTGGATAAAAGCAATCTCGTATAACTGCAGGTTGCGTGGATTGAGTTTCAGAAGCTTTTTGAGGCGGGATCTGAATTCCTTTTTATCAAGGATGTAAGTCCCATTACCTTTATTGCGTAACAGCGACACTAAATATCAGCTTTTTTTATTACGACAGAAGCATTATGACCACCAAAGCCAAAAGTATTGCTTATGGCAACATTAACAGTTCTGTACTGTGCTTTATTGAGTGTTAAATTCAGGTTTTGATCGATATCAGGATCAGGCACCTTGTAATTAATTGTGGGCGGAATGATGTTATGAACCACAGCCATAATTGATGCAATGGCTTCTGTAGCACCTGCAGCACCAAGCAGATGACCTGTCATTGATTTTGTTGAGCTTATGTTCATTTTATAGGCATGCTCCCCAAAGACACTTATGATCGCCTTAGCTTCTGATATATCGCCAAGAGGTGTGGCGGTACCGTGAACGTTGATATAATCCACATCCTCTGCCTTAAGAGATGCATCCTCAATAGCTCTTTTCATAACATTGCGTGCACCAAGACCTTCCGGATGAGGTGCAGTAAGATGATAAGCATCCGCTGTCAGGCCGATACCCACCATTTCGGCATAGATCTTAGCTCCCCTGGCTTTTGCATGTTCATATTCTTCCAGGATTAGAGCGCCTGCTCCCTCTCCCAGGACAAAACCGTCACGAGTTTTATCGAACGGCCGGGATGCGGTCAGATATTCCTCATTATTGGTAGAGAGTGCCTGTAATGCATTGAAACCTCCTATCCCGGGTTCATTGATACTGGCTTCCGATCCGCCGGTAACAAAGATATCAGCTATTCCCCAGCGTATATAGTTGATGGCATCAATTATAGAGTTTGTTGAGGAGGCACATGCCGATACTGTCCCGAAATTGGGACCCATAAAGCCATATTTTATTGATATGGTCCCGGCAGCAATATCGCCGATCATTTTAGGGATGAAAAAAGGACTGAAACGGGGTGTCCCATCCCCAAGGACAAAATCTCGGATTGTCTGGTAAAAGGTCTCGATACCCCCGATTCCTGAAGCCCATATTACACCAGCCCTCTCTTTGTCGACCTTGTCAATGACGAGCCCGGAATCTGTAATTGCCTCATCTGTAGCGATTAAAGCATATTGGGAATAGAGATCCAGCTTATTGGCTTCCTTCCTGTCAAAGTATGTTTTAGAGTCATAATTCTTTAATTCGCATGCAAACTTGGTTTTGAATTTTTCGGTATTGAACCGGGTAATCATATTGGCCCCGCTTACACCATTCTTTAATCCTTCCCAATATTCATGCAAATTATTACCTAGTGGAGTTAATGCTCCAATACCTGTAACTACGACTCTTTTCATAAATGGGCTTTTAAAAATGCAGTCTATTTTGCATTCTCTTCAATATACTTAATAGCATCACCGACTGTGCCGATTGTTTCTGCCTGGTCGTCGGGAATTCCTATATTGAATTCTTTTTCGAATTCCATAATTAACTCAACTGTGTCAAGAGAGTCAGCTCCCAGATCATTTGTGAAACTGGCTTCCGGAGTTACTTCTGATTCGTCAACTCCAAGTTTGTCAACTATAATTTCCTTTACTCTTGTGGCAATGTCCGACATAGTAATAATTTTTAATTAATATTAATTTAAGAACCATGCAAAGAAATATATTTGTACAATATTTTTCAAGAGATTTGACAATTTTTTATTAGCATTACTGCTCAAATTGTTGATAACTAGAAAAATAAACTTATATTAACCCATGATACAACATAAATATACGAAATACTAATCATCAAATAATGAAGAACATAGCAATTTTTGCTTCAGGGACCGGAACAAATGCTGAGAACATAATTAAATACTTTTCGAACAAAAATTCTGCACAAGTTTGCCTGGTTTTGTCAAACAGGCGTCAGGCAGCCGTGCTTAAAAGAGCTGAAGCGCTTAATGTGAAGTCGGTTTTTTTCGACCGCACCGATTTTTATGGGTCACGGAATGTTCTTGATCTTTTAATTTCAAATGATATAGATTTTATTGTTCTGGCAGGATTTTTATGGCTGGTTCCGGAAAATATAATTGAAAAATACCAGGGACGGATTGTAAATATTCATCCCGCATTGTTGCCATCATATGGTGGCAGGGGTATGTATGGCGATGCAGTGCATAAAGCTGTTATAGAAGCCCGGGAACGCACTTCAGGGATCTCAATTCATTATGTTAACCAGAGTTATGATGAAGGAGATATTATCTTCCAGGCACAGTGCGAGGTTGATCCTTCAGATACACCTGATACCCTTGCAGCTAAAGTACATGCTCTCGAATACCTCCATTTCCCAAAAATAATTGAGGAGTTGATATGGGCTCTCCCATAATTAGTTAAATGTTCCTAGAAGACTGAGAACAGTGGTTTTTACTTTTTCAAATTCAGGTACGTTTTCCTCCGATATTGGTTCCACCGGTGGTGCTTTCACCTTAAGCGGATCGATGGGACTCCCATTTAGATAGAACCTGAAATCGAGATGGGGACCTGTGGCCAGGCCACTCATTCCCACATAGCCTATTATATCTCCCTGTTTTACGTAAACGCCCGGTTTTATACCATTCCCAAAACGGCTGAGATGCATATATGCCGTTTCATATACGCTGTTGTGTCTTATCCTGACAATACGTCCCGATTCCTTCTCGAAGGCAACTTTAGTCACCCTGCCATCACCGACAGCATGTACCGGAGTTCCGGTCGGTGCTGCATAATCAACCCCGTAATGCGGGCGTCTTATCCTGAGTATGGGATGCAGCCTGCTAGATGAAAAACGTGAACTGATATGGCTGAACTTTAAAGGTGCCTTAAGAAATGCTTTTCTCAGGCTTTTCCCGTCTGTATCAAAATAACTTTCTCTTCCGTTCTGGATAAAGGGGATAGCTGTTATCCTTGAACCCGGGGCGTTGAATTGAGCCGCATAGATTCTTCCTGCCCCAAGGGATTTTCCATCAAGTGATAAAGATTCATAGATAACCTTGAAATTATCTCCTTTTTGCAGATCGAAAAAATCCACAGTCCAGGCAAAAATATCTGAGAGGTCAACTGCCAGTGACGGATGGAGGCCTTTTTCCAGCATGGCATCCCAAAGAGATGTTTCTATTGTCACCGATGCATACATGATTTCACTCTTAAGCTTTTTTATGATCGGTGTAATATTCAGTGAATCATTGAAACTGAATACATAACAGGTTGTGGGATCATGTTCATATACCATGTATCTTGCCTTCCCTATACTGTCCTTGTCGCAGAAAAGTATGTAATTTTTACCTGTCTGTATTTTCCTTACATCAAAGACATCTCGGGAATTCCTGGTCACCTGGTCTATTTCCTGCATGCTGACACCATGATCCAGAAGTATTTCTGAAAGAAAACTGTTGCGTTTTATATGCCCTGCTACCTGATCGAATGAATCGACAGGGATGCCATACATTATATTCCGCTTTACAGCTGATTCTGATATGGCAGTATCCGGATGTGTTTCTGTGGTTGTGGTGTATTTGCCACTCCTGTTGATACAGGAAATGAAGAATATAGTTAGAAATGATATTATTAAGAGATACCTGCTTCTTAGGAACATTATATATGCGGATTATTTCTTTATAACTATGTTAACTATCCGGTTGGGAACTACTATTACCTTCGATGGAACAGAGATACCTATCCATTTCTTTGCACGTTCATCAGCCAGCACTGCTTCTGTTATCTCTTCTCTGGTATAATTTACCGGTAATGTTATGTTAAATCTTGTCTTGCCGTTAAATGATACAGGATAGTCCACAGTGTACTCTTTGAGATACTCCTCATTGAATTCAGGCCATGGTTCATATGCAAGTGTCCTGTCATGTCCCAGCTGTTGCCACAGTTCCTCTGCCATATGCGGTGCAAAAGGAGAGAGTATCATAACGAATTTGAGTGCAGTGTCAGCAGTGACAGTACCTTTCTTTGTGGCAGTATTGATGAAGATCATCATTGCTGATATCGCAGTATTAAACCTGAGATTTTCTATGTCATTCTCAACCTTCTTGATCGCCTGGTGCAGTCCCTTAAGTATTTCAGGATCTTCTTTGTCACCGGTAATATTATCCGGATTTGAGAGGAACCTGTATGCTCTCCCAAGAAAGCCGAATACACCTTTTACCCCCTTGTCATCCCATGGTTTGGTAACATCCAGCGGGCCCATGAACATCTCATACAGTCTGAGGGAATCGGCTCCGTATTTTGAGACAACGTCATCAGGATTGACTACATTCTTGAGCGATTTTGACATCTTTGCCACTATCTGACGCAGTTCAGCACCTGTCTCCCGGTTATAATATTTATTATCTCTCTCCTCAACCAGGTCAGCTGCCACTTTGGACCCTGTCTCTGTTTCATATGCAAAAGCCAGTATCATTCCCTGGTTAAAGAGTCGCTGGTATGGTTCATCCGTTGTGACTATCCCAAGATCGAAAAGTACCTTATGCCAGAACCGGCTGTACAGCAGGTGGAGAACAGCATGCTCTGCACCTCCTATGTAAAGGTCAACAGGCATCCAGTATCTTTCCTTCTCCTTATCGAATATCTCTTTATCGTTATGAGGGTCAATGAAGCGAAGGTAGTACCAGCATGAACCTGCCCACTGGGGCATCGTATTGGTCTCCCTTCTTCCTTTACGCCCGCTGTCATCAACCACATTCAGCCATTCTTCAGCATTGGCCAGTGGTGATTCTCCCGTTTCTCCGGGCAGGTATTTTTCAAGTTCCGGAAGTTGAAGTGGCAGATCACTCTCGTCAAGCAACGATACTTCCCCGTCTTCCCAGTGGATAACCGGGAATGGCTCACCCCAGTATCTTTGCCGGCTGAAAAGCCAGTCACGCAGCTTGTAATTGACTCTGGCTTTTCCCAGTTTCTTTTCCTCAAGCCACGATATCATTTTTTCTATACCGTTCTTCTTGTCAAGTCCGTTAATGTCGATACCGGTGGATTTGCTTGAAGAATTGATATATCTCCCATCTTCTGTCCAGCATTCGTCTCCGGCCAGTATTCTTTCTTTCTGATCAGCGTCGTTGACATTCGGATCCTGGATACATAATATCTCCAGTCCGAATTTCTTAGCAAATTCAAAATCCCTGGTATCATGGGCAGGTACAGCCATTATTGCACCGGTGCCGTACCCCGTAAGTACATAATCCGCCACCCATATCTGTATCCTTTTGTTATTTACAGGATTTATGGCATACCTCCCGGTAAAGACGCCGGTCTTCTCTTTGGAAAGATCGGTACGGTCGAGATCAGATTTCAGAGCCGTGGCTTTGATATATTCATCAACACTATCCCTGTATCCGTCTGTGGTGATCTCTTCAACCAGCGGGTGTTCCGGAGCGATAACCATATATGTTGCCCCAAATAGGGTATCGGGCCGGGTAGTAAATACTGCAAGATTTTTATCAAGACCCTCAATGGTAAAATCGACTTCGGCACCTGTCGATCTTCCTATCCAGTTGCGTTGCATATCTTTAATACCTTCAGGCCAGTCAAGATCATCAATGCCTTTAAGGAGCCTTTCAGCATATAGCGATATCCTCAGCATCCATTGCTTCAGTTTCTTTTTTTCAACAATGTTACCGCATTTTTCATGAGAACCATCAGTCAGCACCTCTTCATTGGCACATACAATTCGGCAACTTGGACACCACCATACCTGTGCATCGTCGTAATAGGCCAGACGTCTGGAATCGGTATACTGTCTTTTCTGTGCCTCCGTAAGATCACCCGGGATTTCAAGTTCCTTAATTGGCCTTCCTTTTTGCAGCCTATCATCGAACCATGTATTATAAAGCCTGGTAAAGATCCACTGCGTCCACCTGAAGTAGGACGGATCGGTGGTATTTATTTCTTTATCCCAGTCGTAGCTGAGACCCAGTTCCTTGATCTGCCGCCTGAAAGTGTCACAGTTCTTATTTGTTGTTACAGCAGGATGTGTGCCTGTCTGGATGGCATACTGTTCTGCAGGAAGCCCGAATGCGTCCCATCCCATAGGGTGCAAAACATTGAATCCCTTCATTCTCTTGTACCTGCTGAAAATGTCAGTGGCTGTATACCCTTCAGGGTGGCCAACATGCAGTCCTGCTCCTGAAGGATAGGGGAACATGTCGAGTATATAGCATTTGTTAGGATTGGTTAGATCGTCCGGGGTTTTGAATGTTTTATGTTCCTCCCAGTATTCCTGCCATTTTTTTTCAATCTCCCTGAAATTGTAGTCCATGTCTTCTTAATTTCAAAATTCTGAATTTCATACTTACCTGCTCGTTACCCCGTCCTTTCGTCTCCCCGTTCCTCAGTTCCTTCATCCCAACATCCCTCACATGTCAATCTAAAGTGTGCAAAATTAGAAAATCTTTACAAAATTGTATTAATAAGACAGGTTCATTAGGAACGGTCATTACTTAATTATTCACAATTAGTTGTAAAAAATCGCATTTGGTTTTATTTTTACGCAGATTTAAGGTCCCGTAGTTCAATGGATAGAATGACAGATTCCGGTTCTGTTGGTTGAGAGTT